>NZ_LLZH01000342.1:0-164879 GCF_001509495.1 Actinoplanes awajinensis subsp. mycoplanecinus
CCGGGGTCAGCTGGCCCGGCCCCCCCCCCCGGCCCGGGTTCGCCCCCGCCTCGGCCCGCCACAGGCCGGCGCTGCCGACGTAGCGCTCCACCGAGACCGGGTAGAACCACTCCCCCTCGGTGAACCTGACCACCGGCTCGTAGGCACGCAGCAGGAGCAGATCGTCCTCGTCACCCACCCGGCCCGTCCCCCTCCCACCACCCGTGTACCGAGGTTATCCGTGGTCGCGGGCCGACGATGAGGGTGGGGGACGCCCGCCGCTCCCACGGCGCCGCCGCCGTGATTCAGGCAGCACCGCGGTCTTGGCTCAGGCGGGGCCGCGGTCTTGGCTCAGGCGGGGCCGCGGTCTTGGCTCAGGCGGCACCGCGGCCTTGGCTCAGGCGGTGCGCAGGGCGACCGCGACCGTGGCGAACAGGGCGACTCCCGACCCCACGCCGGCGATCAGCCCGACCGTCGCGGCCGAGGCGCCCGCCGCGTAGACCAGGAACCCGGCCAGCCCGAGAACCGTCATGGCCCCGCCCAGCCAGTGGTAGAGCGGCATCCGCCAGGCCCAGGCCAGGGCGAAGAAGTGCACACCGACCACCACCGCCACCCAGGCCACCGCGACCGCCGGCGCCTCGAACACCCGGTTGATCACGCTGAGCCCGCCGAACAGCGCGACCACCTCGGCGGCGACCACGTACCAGTACCGCCGGTCGGCGAACCCGGCGCCGCCACTGGACGTCACCGCCGTCGCGGCCCGGGTCCGCAGGTACAGCAGCACCGCCAGCACCACCGCGACCAGCACCCCGGCCACCCTGATCACCAACGGCCACGGCGCGGCCAGCCCACCGCTGTTGGCCACCACGAACACCGTGCCGAACGTCAGCGCCACGACCGACCCGGTGCGCAGCCCCGCCGGCCGTACATCGTTCTTCATCCCCGTCATGGCCGCCATCATCCCGGTCCACACCGGAGCCGGATGTCCCGGTCGACACTCACGGCACCACACACTCACTCATGGTTACAAAGCAATTGCATTGCGTGTGCATGCTGAAGCGGTGGTCGCATGGATGAACGAGACGAGGCCGGCCAGCTTCCGGCAGGTGCGATGGGGAATATGGACGGCCGGATCGATTCTGGCCGTGACGCTGGTACTGACCGTCCCCCTGGTGATGGTGGCGCTCTCCGGCGCGGCACTGCCGTGGACCAAACTGGCCGACGTGGGCGACGCTTTCGGCGGCGCATCGGCGGTGCTGTCCGCGGTGGCGCTCAGCGGGGTGGGTGCCTCGCTGCTATTCCAGCAGCGGCAGATCCGGCAGGAACTCGCCGACCTGGACCGGCAGCAGCACATGGAATTGCTGAAGCTGGCCATCGAGAATCCGGAATTGATTGAAGTTCTGGACAGCGATACAGCCGCAGGCGACCATCCACGGCACGAGGTCTACGCGAACCTCACGCTCATGTATTGGCTCGCCATCTGGCAACTCGGCGAAATCGACGACGACGAGCTACGGCGAATGTCCGCGAGCATGTTCCGCAGTCCCATAACTCGACGATGGTGGACGAGGGTAGGCGGAACCTGGATCGGAACGCGGCTGCACCCCGAACGTGGTCGTTTTCTGGAAATCATCACCCTGGAGTGCCAGGCGGCCGCGTCAACGACGGGCCCTCCGGACATTCCGATCCGGCCGACGACCGCCAACACCAGGGCATTCGCCGTCACCGGGCTCGCCGTGCTGGCCGTCGCGGCGGCGCTCGGACACGTCTACGGGCGCCGAATCCGATCGGCGCGAACGTCCTCGATGAAGGAGCGCCAGACGTCGGCGCCATAGGCGAGAACCGGCCCCGCCGGATTCTTCGAATCACGCACCAGGACCACGTCCCGGTCATCACTGAAGGCGACCTCCACGCATGCGCTGTTCGCCACTGAATACGAGCTCTTCCGCCATGCCGGTTCCATGAGCAACCCCACATCGTTCGAGGCAATGCGACGAGCCGAGCCTATCCCCGAACAAATGCACTTCAAAGACCGTCCACCAGATGGGTCTGTGCAGGAAACTAGCGATCATCGCGGGCCGACGGCGCCGGAACCGTCAGGCCGCCACCTGCGGTTCACCACTCTTGTCGCAATAGACCGGCTGACGGGCGGTCAGGCGCCGCGGCGTTCGATCGTCACCAGGGTGCCCACCGGGGACGTGCTGACGTGGACCTCGCCGTACGCGTTCATCAGGATCGCGCCGCGGCCCCGGTCACGCGCCGGGGGCCGGGCCCGCCAGCCACCGAAGTCCTGCACCTCGACCCGGATCAGATCGCCGAGCACCCGCAACCGCACCAGCACCTCGGGCCGGCTCGGCTGCTGCGCGTGCTCGACCGCGTTGTTGATCGCCTCGGTCGTCGCGACCTGCAGGTCGTACAAAAGATCGGGGTCGATGTCCAAGACGTCCTTGAGATCGCGGCGGCCGCGGCCGCCGCGGTCGGATCGAGAGGGTACGTCCACGCCACATCCACCGGCGCCAGATCGACGGCGGCCGGCACCGACGACGGCAGGCGGCGGACCGCGACCACCGCGACGTCGTCCTCCTGCGGCTGCCGGACCTGCGCCAGCACCGCCTCGACCAGCGCGCTCAGCGACGACCCGGCGGCGAACTCGTCCTGACAGCGCCGCCGCAACCGCTCCAGACCGCTATCGATCAGCTCGGCAGGGCCATCTGCCAGCCCGTCGGTGAACAGCACCAGCTGATCACCGGGCCCGAGCAGCTCCGCGTGCTCCCGGTAGTCCCCGCCGTCCTGGCCCAATGGCGCCCCGACCACGCCGGACAGTGACCGGGTCACCGCGCCCGGCGCGGAGTGCAGCGGGGCCGGATGCCCGGCACTGCACCAGACCAACCGGCCGTCACCCGGGTCGACGGCGACGACCAGCAGCGTCGCGGAGAGCAGGGTGCTCAGCAGCTCGGACAGACCGGTGACGATCTGGGCCGGGGACTGCCCCGCCGCGACCCGGGAGCGGACCGCGGACCGCAGCAGCCCGCTGGCCACGGCGGCGGCCGGACCGTGCCCGGCCACGTCACCGACGCTGATCAGCAGGGTGCCGTCCGGGGCGTCGAGCAGGTCGTACCAGTCGCCACCGGCGCGAATGGCCGCCGGGCGGTACGCGGTGTGCAGAGTCAGCCCGTCGGGGGCGGACGCGTCGACCGGGAGCACGCTCTGCTGCAGGGCGAGGGTCAACAGGCGCTGCTGCTCCGGATCGGCGGTGCTGCGAGCCAGCGCACCGAGCATCGCCGCAGCCATGTCGAGCAGCTCCCCCGGCGGGTCTGCATGATCAAAACTGACCGTGACCGCGCCGATCCGAACCCCGTCACGGTCGCGGATCTCGGCGGTCCGGGAGGAGAGCGGTCCGCTTCCGATCAGCGGCGACCCGCTGGCAGGAGACTCCGAGCCGCTTCCCGACGACGGTGGCACCTGGCGCTCGCTCTCGAACGACAACGCCGGCCGGGCATCGTCGCCGTCCAGCACGGTCACCGCCGAAACCGCGTTCGCCAACACCCTGACCAGCTCATTGGCCACCCGGAACGCCGCCTCCAGCGCCCGACCGGCAGCGATCGCCGCCGCCACCCCGGTCACCGACGCGGTCGGCCGCCCCGGCGCCGCCCGCACACTCGCCAGTTCGAGGGTGCTGCGCACCCGCGCGATCAACTCCCCGGCGTGGAACGGCTTGACCACATAGTCGTCGGCGCCGGCCGCGAACCCCTCCACCCCGGACTCCTGACCGGCCCGCGCGGACAGCATCACCACCGGCAGATCCCGGGTCGCCTCGTCCCCGCGCAGCACCCGCACCAGCGCGAACCCGTCCAGCCGCGGCATCATCACGTCCGTGATCAGCAGGTCCGGCCGGTCCAGCCGGATCGCCTGCAGCGCCGCCTCCCCGTCGGTCACCGTCTGCACCCGCCAGCCCTGCGCGGCGAGCAGCCGCGCCAGGTAATCCCGCATGTCACCGTTGTCATCGGCGACCAGAATCCGCTTTCCGGTACGACCATCCGCCACGACCGGAGTCCCCGCCGTCCACCCGGCGCTCACCGACACCGCCGCCCGCGCCCCGGCCAGCCGATCCGGCACGGTCTCCAGCTCCGGCGCCCCGCCCGGCGCCACCGCGGCCCACGGCAGCACCACGTCGAACGTCGCGCCCCGCCCCGGCACACTGCTCACCTCGACGTCGCCGCCCTCGAGCCGGGCCAGCTCCCGCACCAGCGCCAGCCCGATCCCGGTGCCCTCGTGACTGCGCGACCGGGCGCCGCGTACCCGGTGGAACCGGTCGAACAGCAACGGCAGCTCGGCCGCGTCGATGCCGATGCCGGTGTCCGCGACCCGCAGCCGGATCCCGGCCGCATCCGCGTCGAGGGACACCCGGATCTCCCCGACGAAGGTGAACTTCAGCGCGTTGGAGAGCAGATTCGTGACGATCTTCTCCCAGTGCGCGGGGTCGACCGCCACCGGGCGCGGCAGCGGCGGGCAGCGCACCACCAGCCGCAGCCCGGTCCGTTCCACCGCTGCCCGGAACACCCCGGCCAGATCCGCGGTGAACGCCGCCAGATCCAGCACCCGCGGCGCCGTACCGGCCGCACCGGCGCCGACGCTGGCGAACGTCAGCAGCTCGTTGACCAGCGTCAGCAGCCGGGTCGCGTTGCGCCGGGCGGTGTCCACCCGGGCGTGCTGCGCCGGGCCGAGCGGCTCGGCCCGGTCGGCGAGCGCGTCGGCCAGCGGACCCAGCATCAGCGTGAGCGGGGTCCGGAACTCGTGGCTGACGTTCGTGAAGAACTCGGTCTTCACCCGGTCCAGCTCGGCCAGCGCCGCCGCCCGGTCCCGTTCCTCCTGATAGGCCCGCGCGTTGCGCACCGCCACCGCCACCTGCTGGGCCAGCAACTGCACGAACGACCGGTACGTCTCGTCGGCCGCCCGGCTCGGACTCAACCCGGTCAGCAGCACCCCGACCGGCTGCGACCGGTCCGCCGACGGCAGCGGCTCGGCGACCGCGACCCGCACCGGATCGCCGAAAGCGCCGCCCGGCAGCAGGAACCGCTCCAACACGTCATCCACTGCGGCGCCCGACCCACCGGCCGCGGCCCGCAACCCCCAGGAGTCGTCACCGGCGGCGTCCAGGGGCACCGCATCGGGCAGGGCCGACGCGTCCGCGCCGACCGCGGCGTACCGGCGCAGCACCGCGCCGTCGCGCAGGTAGACCGCGGCGAACGGCACGTCGAGCGGGTGCTCCCCGATCACCGCGCAGAGCCGTTCGCAGGTCTGTTCCAGTCCGGTCCCACCGGGCAGCGCCAGGTCCCGCAGCAGCCGCAGCCGCCGCTCCCCCACCACCTGCTCGGTGACCTCGCTGCACACCGTCAGCACCCCGGCGGTCCGGCCGTCGTCGTCGCGGGCCGGCGCGTGCGAGACGCTGAAGTACGCCTCCTCGCGGAACCCGGCCCGGTCCAGCAGCAACTGCAGGGCCGGCACCCAGCTGGCCACCCCGGTCGCCATCGCCTCGTCGATCAGCGGGCCCAGCACGTCCCAGCCCTCGGCCAGGGTGATCCGCACGTCCAGGCCCAGCGCCGCCGGATGCTTGTCACCGATCAGCGCCGAGTACGCGTCGTTGTAGAGCTGGACCAGCTCCGGGCCCCAGAGCAGCAGCATCGGGTAGCGCGACGACAGCACCGTCCGGACGGCGGCCCGCAGGCTCTGCGACCAGCCGGCCACCGGGCCCAGCGCGGTGCCGGACCAGTCCAGCCGGGCCATCAGCCGGCCGGTCGTACCGCCGGCCGCGAACAACTCCTCGGGCGACGTCATCGAACCCGGCACCCCACACTCTTCACCAGAAGCTCCGGGGGTGGACTCTCGCACATCCCCGCCGAAACCACCCGGCGAGGGGCCGACGGACGACCACGGTCACCAGGCATACGCCTGGGATTCCCCGAAGATCCGGAGGAAAACGCGGTCACGCCAGGCGCAACTCCAGCCTCGACAGGCCCGGCCGCACGCCGACCGTGGTGCCGGCCGGATACCGCAGCGTGTGATCGCGCTCGGTGGAGATCAGCACCACGCCGATCCGGTGCCCCGGCGCGAACACGTGATCGGTGGACTGCAGCTTCCACCGGAACGTGTACGGCTTGCCGCCGACCACCGGTACGGACCGCGCCGGGGAGAGCCGGTTGCGCACGTCCAGCCAGCCTCGGGTGACAATTTCGTACGGGGTGGTCGCGGTGACGTACTCCCGCCGGTTGAAGCAGCCCGGATCGCCCTCGACACCGGGGCCGACACAGTCCTGCACGGTCAGCGTGCGCGTCCCGGCGTAGCGCTCGGCCGGCCCGTAGTCGACGAGCAACGCCGTCAGGTACGGGGAGTCGCCGGCCAGGTCCGCCCGTACGGTGATCTCCGGCGTACCGGAAATGCGGGTTTCTCGTGTCAACGGAGCGAACAGATACGTCAGGCGGTTCGGATCGGACACGGTCTCGTTGGCGGCCAGGTCCTCCGCGGTGCGGGCCGGGTTGTCCACGAACGTCTGCCGCGGACCCTGCCCGAGGCGCAACGACACCGGCCGGCTCGCCGGGATCGGCCAGGTCGCCGCGGTCCGCCACTGGTTCGGCGCCACCTCCACGTCGGCCATCGGCTGCCGCATCACCCCGGTGTCGATCCGGTAGAGCCAGTAGTCGAACCACTGATGCAAAGCGGTCAGCCAGGCGTCACGGCGGATGTTGAACGGATCGGTGTGCCCGGCCTGGTGCAGCCAGATCTTGCGCGGCACGTGATGCGCGGCGAGCGCGTCCCACCACTGACCGGCCTGCAGCGTGCGCACGTTGTCGTCGTGCAGCCCGTGCACCAGGAACACGCTGGCCCGGACCTTGTCCACGTCCCGCAGGTAGTTCCGCTCCGCCCAGAACGCGCTGTAGTCACCGGTCTCCCGATCCTGCGCGCGCTCGATCTCGTCCATCACCCCGGCGCAGACCTCCGGGTTCGCCCTGGTCAGCACGGCCCGGGCCAGCACGTCGGTGTCCTCGCCCTGATAGCCGCCGGGCGCGACGACACCGCCGTTGGCGCGGTAGTAGTCGTACCAGCTGGAGATCCCGGCGATCGGCACGATCGTCTCCAACCCCTTCACCCCGGTCGCCGCGACCGCGTTCGGCAGCGTCCCGTTGTAGGAGACCCCGATCATCCCGGTCCGGCCGGTCGACCAGTCCGCCCGGCGCGGCGTGCCGTCCTCGGCGAACGCCCGCGCCCGCCCGTTCAGCCAGTCGACGACCGCCTTCATGCCCAGCGTCTCGTTGCGCCCGCCGGAGGTCGGGCAGCCGTCCGACCCGCCGCTGCCCAGACTGTCGGCGAAGACCACCGCGTAGCCGCGCGGCACGAAATAGTTGTCCAGATACCCGGCGAAGGTGATCGTCTCGGCCCGGTCGGTGGTCCCGGTCGCGGTGAGACCGGCGGCGCCGCTCCGGTCGACATCGTCATGATTGGGTACGTCGTTGAGCCCGGCATAGTAGGGGCTGGCCTGGAAGATCACCGGAACCCGCACGCCGGCGCCGCTGGCAGCCGGCCGGATGATCCGCACCGCCACCCGGTCGGGCTTGCCGTCGAAGTCACTGTCGACACCGGTCTGCACCCAGACGCGCTCCCGGATCGCCTGCGCGTAGTCGTGCACCGGTTGCGTGCCTGACTGGGTACCTGGCGGATGCTTCTCCGACGGCGCGGCAGCGGCAGCGGCCGGGGTCAGCAGGACGGCGACAACGGCGAGCGACGCGACGATTCGCATCGCGCCACCATATCGCCAACCATCAATTCGTCGCAGCCCCGACCGGCGGCCGCGCGAACGTTCGCCACACCGCGGTCAGCAACAGCGCACCGGCCGCCGCACCCAGCGCCGGCTCACTGACCAGCAGGGCCAGCACACCCACCGCGATACCGGTCCAGACCACCAGGCGCAGCCCCACGTCGAGCAGCGGAACACCGGTCGGACGCTCCCGCGACCAGGTCGGCAGCAGCACCACGGCAGCCGCCACCGCAACCGCACCGAGGATCGCCGCGACGGTCAGCGCGGTCCGCGGCCAGCCCAGGTGGTGCCCGGTCACGTAGGCGCCGGAGAGCACACAGACCGCCCAGACCCGGCGCAGCAACCAGCGGGCCGCGCCGCCCAGGGCCTCGTCACGCCCGTTCGTCGTCATCGCACTCCCCCGGTGGCCGTTTTCCGCTCCCGCGCCGCCTACCCAGAACGACACCCGTTCATGCCTCCACCGGCGAATCCGATCCGCTCCCGAAATCGCCGGACAGCCAATGCGATCGGCGCGGCCCCTCCCGCACCCGGCGTGCGGGGGTCACGACCGCTTAGGCATCCTAGGAACCTGGGTTGATATCCCACCGCCACTCACCCTTCGGCCCGCCCGCACCGCCCGCACCGCCGCACCGCCGCACCGCGCGCACCCCCGCACCGCCCACGCCGGGCGTTCGCGACGACCGCGGCGCCGTCCGGAAAGGAGTGGCATGCGCGACAACCCGTTACACCCCAGCCCGCCTCGGGTAGATCAACTTCCCATGATCATCCACCTGCGGCAGAGCTGGTCGCGTACCCGGAAAGCCCTGCCCGGGCGACTCAAACGCGGCGCACTGCCCACCATGGAGGCGGTGATCGCCGCGACCGCCGCGTGGATGGTCGCGTCCTGGCTGGTCGGCCACCCCGACCCGGTGCTCGCCCCGGCGACCGCGCTGATCGTGCTGAGCGAATCCCGCGGCGGCCGGCTACGCCAGTGCGTCGAGATCGTGCTCGGCGTCGCGGCCGGGGTCCTCGTCGCCGAACTCATGGTGCAAGCCCTGCACCCCGGCACCGGTGCGATCGTCGTCGTGCTGCTGCTGACCGTCGGCCCGATGGTCGCCTTCGGCGCGAGCAACACCCTGATCACCCAGGCCGCGGTCTCCGCGGTCTACCTGGTGGTGTCGGCCGAGCCGCCCGACCACCTGATCCCCTACCGGTTCGTCGACGCGCTGATCGGCGGCGCGGTGGCCGTGGTCGCGAGTCAGATCGTCGCCGCACACCGGCAGCTCGCCCCGCTGGTCACCGAGGCCCGGCAGTCCTTCGCCGACCTGGCCGACCTGCTCGACGACGTCGACGCCGCGGTGGCCGCCTGCGACGAGGACGCCGCGCAGCGCGCCCTCGACCGCGCCCGCCGGATGACCAGCTGCGTCCACCGCCTGGACGCCGCGGTGCTGGCCGCCACCGAAGCGGTCCAGGTCAGCCCGCGCCGGCAGCGGCGGCTCGCCCAGTTGCGCGCCGTCGCCGCGACGACCCGGCAGCTCGACCACGCGGTCGGCAACATCTGGGTGCTGTGCCGCAGCGCCAGCACCCTGACCCGGCTGCACTCGGCGACCCCGCCGGCGCTCAGCCGCGCCCTGCAAGCGCTCAGCGCCGCCGTCCGTGCCGCCGGCGACGCCCTGATCGCCGATCTGAAGGAGCCCGACGACGCGGCCGCGCACGCCGCCCGCGCCGACGAGTTCGCGCTGACCGCCGTCCGGATCGCCGCCGGCCTGCTGGCCGCCGAACCCGACCTGCCGGTCACGATGATCGTCGGCCAGATCCGGGCCACCGCCATCGACCTGCTCCGCGGCACCGGCCAGCCCGACGCCGACGCCCTGACCCGCGTCGACAAAGCCCTGGGCCTGGCCCCTCAGCACTGACCCCAGCCGGCCCTGCGGTCCCCTCCCGAGCCAGGACACCGCCGTCAGCACCAGCCAAGCCCGCAACACGCGCAACCACCGGAACCCGGCTGGGCCTGACGGCCCTCAACCGGGCCGCGAAACGGCCGTGAGAACCAGCCGGGACCCGGACCCGCCAACCACCGGAACCCGGCTGGGCCTGACGGCCCTCAACCGGGCCGCGAAACGGCCGTGAGAACCAGCCGGGGCGGGACTCGCGTAGCGGTCGTGACGGGGGGCGGGCGTCGCGGGCTCCCCGTCGTACCGTGGGAATCAAGGCGGCCGGGAGGGGAGCGGACCTGGCGGTCAGGGGCGGACCAGGACCTCCGTCAGGCCGGTCATGGCCAGGACGCGACGGGCCACCGGGCTCGGGTTCACCACCGCGAACCCGCAGCCCTGCTCCTGCGCGTAGTGGAACGCCCCGACCAGCACCCCCAGCGCGGACGAGTCCAGGAACGCCACCTCGGCCAGGTCCACCCGCACGTCCTCGACCTCGGGGGACTGCGCCTGGTCGAACAGCAGCGACTGGACCGTCGACGTGCAGGCGAGGTCGAGCTCGCCGCTGAGCGCGATCGTGACGACCCCGGACCGGCTGGTCAGGTGGTGACGCCAGAGGGGCGGCTGATCCACGTGACACCTCCAGAGGTGACGACAACGACGGGCGACCGGACAGGACCATGCTGCCCCATGCGGCCCGCTTCGCCATGATCGGCACCGGGTGGGGCGGACAATCACCGGCCCGGGTGACCCGGGGGTTTGCCGGGTGGGCGCGGGTGGGTACTGATTGTCATCTGCCGGTCCGGCAGCGAACGCAGGGAGCACTCCCATGATCGCCGCCGCAACCGCTCGGGCCAGTGAGCTCGTCCTCGCCATGACCGCGCTCCCCGTCGATGATCCGTTCCGGGCACGCGCGCGCGACCGGGCGATCGAGGCCTGGCTGCCGATGGCCCACCACCTCGCGAACCGGTACGCCGGGCGCGGCGAGCCGACCGACGACCTGCGGCAGGTCGCGGTGATGGGCCTGATCAAGGCGGTCGACCGGTACGACGCGGAGCGCAGCATCGAGTTCGCCAGCTTCGCCATCCCGACCGTCGTCGGTGAGCTGAAGCGGCACTTCCGCGACCGGACCTGGTCGATCCGGGTGCCGCGCCGGCTGCAGGAGATGCGCTTGGCGATCACCGCGGCGAACAACGACCTGCGCCACGAGCTGGGCCGCTCCCCCACCGTCGCGGACATCGCCGGGCACCTCGGCGTCACCGAGGAGGCCGTGCTGGAGGGGCTGGAGGGTGCCAGGGCGTACACCTCGACAAGCCTGTCCACCCCGGCGAGCGAGGACGGCAACGTCACCCTCGGCGACACGCTCGGGATGGCGGAGAGCGGCTTCGACGAGGCCGACCTGCGGCTCACCCTCGGGCCCGCCCTGGCCGGGCTGGACGAGCGGGACCGGAAGATCGTCGTGCTGCGCTTCTACGGGAGCCAGACGCAGGCCGAGATCGCCGCACAGCTCGGCATCTCCCAGATGCACGTCTCCCGGCTGCTCACCCGGGCTCTGCTGAAGTTGCGGGCCGGATTCGAGGGCTAGGTTCAGCCGGCGACGTGCGCGAGGCCGAGCCGCCCGGCGGCGTCGTAGGCGAGCAGGAATCCCACGATCCCGACGATCCACGACAGCGTGTTGCTGTTCGCCATCGCGTCGCTGATCCGTTTCAACGGCCCGGCCAGCAGCTCACCGAACGCCAGCCGAGCCGCCAGCAGGACCAGGGCCGGCGCCGTCATCAGCACGCAGTACCCGGCCATCACCGCCACGATCTGCCCGCCCGGCAGCTCCGCGGTGGTCAGCAGCCCGATCGCGGCCAGGTAGGGCAGCATCGTGGTCACCTCGGCGGCCGCCGCCGCGAGCGCCAGGCCGACGACACCGCCGCGTTCCGACAGCACTCGTTCCCGCCAGCGCAGCAGCCGCCCGCCGCCGCCGGCCGGCCGGTGCTTGCGGTCCAGCCGGAAACTCCAGAAGAACAGTGCGACCCCGGCGACCAGCTGACCCCACAGCACCGGTGTGCTGTCCAGCAGCCGGTCGAGCTGCGGCAGGAACGCGTCGGCGCCCAGCGCCACCGCGACGCCCAGAGCGAAGTAGAACGCGGCGACCGTACTCAGGAAAATCAGCAGCCGCGCGGCCCGCACCGGCCCGGGGTCCAGCAGCAACCAGATCGGGATCAGCAGGGTGCCGAAGCTTGTCGAGTCGATCAGCGCGAGCGCGGCGAGCGATCCGAGGAGGGCGATGTCCATGCCGCCAGCCTGCTGGCGCGACACCCCGGGATGCGTCCGGCGAAAGGTGTGCGGTCCACTCCGGCCTCAACCTTTTGATGTACGACGGGAGCGGCGTTCCGTGGTGGGATGGCCCGGTGGGGCTGAAAGAGCGCTGGCGGGGCAGCACCCGGCTGCAGGACACCGGCGCGGCGGCGGGGACGTTCGCGGCCGGGGTCGCGTTCAACCTGGTCGGGCTGACCGGCCTGTGGTCCCTGCCCAGCATCGGCGGGCCGGCCTGGTGGCACACCGTGCCGCTGGCGGCCGGGTGCCTGGCCATGCTCGGCAAGCGCCGGCACCCGCTGCTCGCCCTCGGTGCCGGTGTCGCCGCGGTCGTCGCCGACACCCTGCTCGGCGGCAGCGTCGCGCTCGTCCTGGTGCTGTTCGACCTGCTGTTCTCGGCCGCGCTGTTCGCCTCGGCCCGGGCCCGGACGGCGGTGACCACCGTGGTGTTCGTGGCCATCGGCACGGCCGCGGTGGTCAGCGGGCTGGCCAGTGGGGAGTTCCGGATCGCCGTCTTCGTCGGGTTGCAGCTGACCACGCTGCTGTTCGTACCGCTGTGGTGGGCCGCGAACATCCGCCAGCAGCGCGCGATCGGCCTGCTCGACGCGGAGCGTACGGCCCGCGAGGCGGTGCTCGCCGAACGCGCCGCGATGGCACACGACCTGCACGACGTGATCGCGGCGCACCTGTCCACCACGGCGATCCACTCCGGCGCGGCCCTGGCCCGGCCGCCGGACACCGGCCGGGACCGGGACACCCTGCGCGCCGTACGGACCAGCAGCCTGGCCGCCCTCGAGGAGATGCGCTCCATGATCATGCTGTTGCGGGCCGGCGATCCGGCGGCGCTCGACCCGACCCTGCCCGGCGGCCTGGACCGGCTGCCCGAGCTGGTCGCGGCGGCCACCGCCGGCGGGTTGCGGATCGAGGCGCGCACCCGGGACGTCCCGCAGGTGCCGGCCGTGGTTTCGCACACCGTCTACCGGATCGTGCGGGAGGCGCTGACCAACGCGGGCAAGCACGCGCCGGAGTCGCAGGTGCGCCTCGACGTCCGCCCGGCCGGCGACACCGTGACGGTGACCGTCACCAACACGCTGACCCGCCGGGACGCGGTCGAGCCCGGGGTGCTGAGCTCGGGCACCGGCCTGCAGTCGATCCGGGAACGGGCCGCGGTGCTGGGCGGCGAGCTCACCGCCGGCCGCGACGGCGACGTGTTCACGGTCCACGCGACGCTGCCCCTGCACCCGGCCGGCGTCTCGTGATCACCGTCCTGCTCGCTGACGACCACGCCGCGATCCGGGCCGGGATGCGGCTCATGCTCGAACAGGCCGAGGACATCGTGGTGGTCGGTGAGGCCGCCGACGGCGCGGTCGCGATCCGGCAGGCCGCGGCGCTGCGCCCGGACGTCGTCCTGATGGACATCCGGATGCCGGGCACCGACGGGATCACCGCGACCCGCGCGATCGTCGCGTCCGGGAGCGCCGACGTGCTGGTCCTGACCACGTTCGACTTCGACGACTACCTGTTCGGCGCGCTCCGGGCCGGTGCCGCCGGTTTCCTGCTCAAATCGGTCGAGCCGGCCGCCCTGGTCGACGCGGTGCGCCGGATCGCGGCCGGCGACGGCTTCCTGGCCCCGGAGGTGACCCGCCGGCTGCTGACCGCGTTCGTCGCCACCCCGCCCGCCCCGGCGCCACCCCCGACCCTCGACGGCCTGACCGACCGGGAACACGACGTGCTGGCCGCCCTCGGCCGCGGCCTGTCCAATGCGGACCTCGCCACCGCCCTGTCGATCAGCGAGGCGACCGCGAAGACCCACGTCTCCCGGGTCCTCGCCAAACTCGGCTGCACCTCCCGGGTCCAGGCCGCCATCCTGGCCAAGGAAACCGGCCTGGCCTGACCCACGCAAGACCGCAGCGCGCCCCAGGGTCCCGGCTGGTCCTCAGGGGTGTGTCCGAGCTTGCGAGGCACCCCTGAGGACCAGCCGGGGACCGGAAGACGGCGGTCAGCCGTTGCGGTGGTGTGGGTCCTCGGGGGCAGCCAGGCGTCCGGGTCGTCGAGGCAGTGCCGGTCCACCGATCGTGTCAACGCCTCGATCACCGCTCGCACCGCCGCGCGCGGCTCGTCGCCGCGGGACACTAGCGACCACGTCCAATAGGGCGCCGGGTGCCGGATCGGCCGCGCGAGAAGGTCCGGCGGCACCGGCGCGGTCTGGCTCTTCGGGTTGTTGACCACCGGACGGCCCAGCCGTCGTACGTGATCAAAAAACGCCGCCCCGGTGGCCCCGCCCTCGGTGACGTGCTCCACCCGGGCGCCGGTCGCCGCTGCCAGCGCCAGCGCCCACCGGTTCCACGACGACCAGCTGGTCTCGTCGGCGTCGATCAGCACCACGGTGTCCCGGGCTCGCACCGGACCGGTTCCGGTACCGGCGCTGAGCGCATACAGCCGATCCGCGCCGAGCAGCCGCGCCTCCAGTTTCTCGTCGGCCAGCGTGGTCGCCGGCGCCCAGCAGATCGCCAGGTCGATGCTGCCGTCCACCACCCGGGCGGCCTGCGCGTGCGACGGCAACACCCACGCGTCGACGAGCAGTTGCGCCGCGCCGGCGGTCTGCTGTTCCAGGTCGGGTGGGCGCCAGTTGACATACCCGAGGCGCACCGGCCCGGACGACGACAGCCCGGCCGCCGTCCGCCGCAGCTCGTCGGCCTGCTCCAGCAGCGCCTTCACCCGCGGCAGCAGCAGCGTCCCGGCCGGGGTCAGTGCCACGCTCCGCCGATCCCGATCGAACAGCCGCGACCCGAGATCCCGCTCCAACGCCTTGATCTGCTGCGACAACGAAGGCCCGGCGATCCGCAGCCGCTCCGCCGCCCGCGCAAAACTCAGCTCCTCCGCCACCGCCACGAAATACCGCAACTGCCGAAGCTCCACATCAACCCCTTTACGGTACGAATACGGAGCGCTCGTCCGCAGGCTACAAGCCGAGTCCCGCCCATGAGGCGAACGCGGGACCGCAGCCACTCCCGGCCGCAGCGCGCCCCGAGACCCCGGCTGGCTCTCAGGGGTGTGTCCGAGCTTGCGAGGCACCCCTGAGAGCCAGCCGAAAACCGGGAGGCGCGCTGCGGTCCGGGGCCGGCAGCGGTGTCGCGGCGGCCTCACGGGCGGGACCCGGCTCGTAGCCTACGGACGGGCGCTCGGCATTCGTACCGAATAGGGCTGACCGCAAGCCGACAACCGCCTGGTAGCTACGGCCTCTCAGGCGGGAGGAAACGGGTCGTGCCGGTGGCCGCGGGGCGAGGGATCGTCGGTCGCAGAAGGAAGTGGCACGACACGAGGAGCAGGTCATGAGCAAGGTTGCAGTGGTCACCGGGGCGTCGCAGGGTATCGGGGCGGCGACCGTCGCGGCCTACCGGAAGCTCGGCTGGTCGGTGGTGGCGAACTCGCGGAACATCACGGCGTCCGGCGATCCGGGCGTGCTGGCGGTGGCCGGTGACATCGCCGACCCGGCGGTCGGCATCCGGGTGATCGAATCCGGTCTGGCGGAGTTCGGGCGGATCGACACGCTGGTCAACAACGCCGGGGTGTTCATCGCGAAGCCGTTCACCGACTACACCGCGGCGGACTTCGACGCGGTCACCGGGATCAACCTGCGCGGGTTCGTCACGGTCACCCAGCGCGCGGTCGCGGCGATGCTGGCGCACGGTGGCGGCGGGCACGTCGTCACGATCACCACGAGTCTCACCGATCATGCCAACAGCAGCCTGCCGTCGGCGTACGCGTCGCTCACCAAGGGTGGCCTGAACGCGGTGACCAAGTCGCTGGCGATCGAGTACGCCACCCGCGACATCCGGTTCAACGCGGTCTCCCCCGGTGTGATCCGCACGCCGATGCACCCGGCGGAGACGCACGAGTTCCTGGCCGGGCTGCACCCGGTCGGCCGGCTCGGCGAGATCAGCGACATCACCGACGCGATCCTCTTCCTGGAGCAGGCCGGGTTCGTCACCGGCGAGATCCTGCACGTCGACGGCGGCCAGAGCGCGGGTCACTGATGACGAGCGACGAGATCATCGTGGGCGACCTGCTGGACAGCTGGCAGCAGGCGATCGGCGAGCACGACTCCGGGCGGGTGGCCGCGCTCTTCACCGAGGATGCGGTCTTCCAGGGGCTGCGGCCGTACACGATCGGGCCGGCCGGGGTGGCCGACTACTACGCGGCGCAACCGGCCGGGATGACCGTCGCCTACCGGGTCCGGCTGGCCCGCCGGCTCGCCGACGACGTGGTGCTGGGCTGGGTGGCCGCCGACTTCACGTTCGCCCAGCCCGAGCGACAACCGGTCCCGGTCAATCTGACGGTGATCGCCCGGAACGGTGACGACGGCTGGCGGATCGCCCACTACCACGTGTCGCCCCGGTAATATCGCGGTCTGCCCGGGGCCGCCAGTGGAGACAGTCACCAGGATGGATGTCGGCGACGATGGAGGGAACCCGGCGGGTGGAGCACACCCGCCAGCGCATCATCGAGACCGCCGAGCGGCTCTTCGCCGAGCACGGCGTCTTCTCGATCTCCAACCGGCAGATCTCCGAGGCGGCCGATCAGGGCAACAACGCCGCGGTCAACTACCACTTCGGCACGAAGGCCGACCTGATCCGGGCGATCGTCCGGCGGCACGCCGAGGGGATGGACCGGATCCGCGGCGAGCTGCTGGCCCGGTACGACGGCAGCACCGAGCTACGCGACTGGGTCGCCTGCGTGGTGCTGCCGGTCACCGGGCACCTGGCGGAGCTGGGCGCACCGAGCTGGTACGCCCGCTTCGCCGCCCAGGTGATGACCGAACCCAAGCTGCGGGAGCTGGCCGCCACCGAGCTCGGCGAGGTCACCCTGCTCCGGGCGATCCACACGGCGCTGCACCGCTGCCTGCCCGAGCTGACGGCGGCGGTGTGCGCCGAACGGGACGACATGGCCCGTACGCTGCTCATGCACTTCTGCGCGCAGCGCGAACGCACCGCGGACCCGGACTGGCCGGCGACCGCGACCATCCTGATCGACGCGATCGTGGGGTTGTACCGGGCGCCGGTCAGCGGCGCCGCTCACTGACGCAGCGTGTACCCGAACCCGCGATGGGTGTGGATCAGCGCGGGCGGGGTCTCGTCGACCTTCTGCCGCAGCCGGGAGACCAGCCGCTCCACCGTGTTGTCGCCGCGGGACTCCTGCCAGACGTGCCGGGCCAGCTGCTCCTTGGAGAGCACCCGGCCGGCGTTGAGCATCAGGTGCCGCAGCAGCCGGTACTCGGCCGGGGTCAGGTCGAGCGGCCGGTCACCGCGCCGGCCCTGGCAGGTGATCTCGTCGAGCAGCAGGTCGCCGTGCCGCACCTCGGCCGTCGCCATCCGGCGGTCGCGCAGCAGCACCTGCACCCGGGCCAGCAGCTCGGCGTCGCGGAACGGCTTGGTGACGTAGTCCTCGACCTCGGTGCCGAGCACCGGGACCAGCGTGCCGAGGAGCTCGCAGGCGGTGACACAGAGGACCGGCGGCCGGGGAGTCCCGGTGAAGTCCGGGCGGTCCTGGGCGAGCGCCGGCATGTCCGGGATCTCCACGTCCACCACGATCAGGTCGATGTGGTGCTCGCCGAGCAGCCGGAGCGCGGCGGCACCGGTCGCGGCCGAGGTGACCAGGTAGCCGGCCAGGCTGAGCTGGGCGGTCAGCGAGCCGCGCAGGCCGGGTTCCGGCGCCACCACCAGCAGCCGAGATTCGTGACTCTCCGTAGCGTTCATGACTACCCTTTCCGCCGCCGGAGTGCCCTGGGCCACATTCTAAGTCAAGCAGTTGCTTTAAATTCAGCGCTTGGGTTGGCTCTGACCACACCGGACGATCTCCGTGAAAGGGCCGTGTATGTCCTCCCACATCCCGCACCGTTACAAGGCCGACGAACTGGAGGCGCTGCGCGCCAGGTACCGGCTGGAGCGGGACCGCCGCGTCCGGCCCGAGGGTAACGGTCAGTATCGACGCGCAGCCGGTGAGTTCGGCTACTACGCCACCGATCCGTACACCGAGCGCACCGAGCGGGAGCCGGTCACCGATCGGGTCGAGGCCCTGGTCATCGGCGCCGGCTTCGGCGGGCTGCTGACCGGCGCACGGCTGCGCCAGGCCGGCGTGCAGAGCCTGCGGATGCTCGACGAGGCCGGTGACTTCGGCGGTACCTGGTACTGGAACCGCTACCCCGGCGTGCACTGCGACATCGAGTCCACGGTGTACATGCCGCTGCTCGAGGAGGTCGGCTACGTCCCGAAGTGGCGGTACGCGCCGGGTGAGGAGATCCGCCAGCACGCCGTGGCGATCGCCAAGCAGTTCGACCTGTACGCCGACACCATGTTCCACACCCGGGTCACCGAGCTGCGCTGGGACGAGGCGGCCGCCGAGTGGACGGTGACCACGGACCGTGGTGACCAGTTCCGGGCCCGCTACGTGGTGATGTCGTCGGGCACCCTGACCCAGCCGAAGCTCCCCGGCATCCCCGGTGTCGAGGACTTCCAGGGCCACACGTTCCACACCAGCCGCTGGGACGCGTCCTACGACCTGACCGGCAAGCGGGTCGCCGTGGTCGGCACCGGCGCCACCGGCATCCAGGTCATCCCGCACGTCGCCGCGGAGGCCGAGCACCTCTACGTCTTCCAGCGCACCCCGTCCACCGTCGACGTCCGCGGCAACCGCCCGATCGACCCGGCGTGGGGCGGCACCCTGGAGCCGGGCTGGCAGCGCGAACGGATGGAGAACTTCCTCACCCTGGTCACCGGCGGCCACGTCGCCGAGGACCTGATCGACGACGGCTGGACCAGCACCGCCCGGCTGCAGCGGCAGATGCTCACCGGCACCCGGGACAGCACCGTCTCGGACGAGGAGCGCGAGTACCACGACGAGCTCGCCGACTTCCGCAAGATGGACGAGATCCGCGCCCGCGTCGACGAGGTGGTCACCGACCCGGCCGTCGCCGAGCTGCTGAAGCCCTGGTACCGCTACATGTGCAAGCGGCCGACGTTCAGCGACTTCTACCTGCAGACGTTCAACCGCGACAACGTCACGCTGGTCGACACCGCCGACTTCGGCGGCATCTCCGCGATGACCGCGACCGGTGTGGTGGTCGGCGACCAGGAATACCCGGTCGACTGCATCATCTTCGCCACCGGTTTCGAGGTCGGCATCTCCGGCGTGCTCTCCGGCACGCTGCCGGTCTATGGCCGCGACGGGATGCCGCTGCTCGGCGCGTGGCGCAACGGCCCGCGCTCGCTGCACGGCTTCTACACGCACGGCTTCCCGAACCTGTTCCACCTCGGGTCGCTGCAGAACGCCGCCGCGGTCAACTTCACCCACGTGCTGCAGGAGCAGGCCACCCACATCGGCGCCCTGATCGGCGCGGCCACCGAGCAGAACGCCAAGTGGATCGAGCCGAGCCTGGAGGCCGAGGAGGGCTGGATCGCCACGATCCGGGAGACCGCGCCGAACAACTTCACCTTCCAGGCCGAGTGCACGCCGGGGTACTACAACGGCGAGGGCAAGCCGCGACCGGTGAACAACTCGTTCGGCCCGGGCCCGGTGGTCTTCCACGACCTGCTGCGCCGCTGGCGGGAGACCGGTGGGATGGACGAGGTGCTGTGCCGGGACTGACCCCGCTGCGCGGCACGAACGGGGTGACCCTCGGCCCGGACGGGCGGCTGTGGGTCGCCCAGTTCCTGGCCGGGCGGATCGCCGCGGTCGACCCGGCCACCGGCGACGTCGAGGTGATCGTCGCGCCGGACGGGCCGATCCAGGCGCCGGACGATCTCGCGTTCGGCGCCGACGGCTCGCTCTACGTCGCCGACCTGGTGCCCGGCCGGGTCTGGCGGCGCTCACCCGGCGGCGAGTTCCAGCTGGTCACCGACGAGGTACGGCTGCCGAACGGGATCACCTGCGTCGGTGACCGGCTGTTCGTCAACGAGATGATCCCGGGCGGGCGGCTGCTCGAGCTGTTCACCGACGGCCGGGCGCCGGTGGTGCTGACCGGCTCGCTCGCGATGGGCAACGCCATGCAGGCCGGGCCGGACGGACGGCTCTACTACCCGCACATGATCACCGGTGAGGTGTGGCGGATCCCGGTCGACGGCGGGGACCCGGAACTCGTCGCCGAGGGCCTGCCCGAACCGGTCGCGGTCCGCTTCGACCGGGCCGGTGCGCTGCTGGTGCTGTCCCGGGACGCGGCCGGCACGGTCACCCGGCTCGACGGCGCGCGCCGCAGCCTGGTCACGACCGGGATCGTCGGGATGGACAACGCCACGTTCGACGACGAGAACCGGATGTTCGTGTCCAGCTACGCCGGCGGCGGGATCACCGAGGTGCGGCCGGACGGGCGGACCCGCGAGGTGGTGCCGGGCGGGCTCAACGGCCCGCACGGGGTCACCGTCGACCTGGCCGGGGCGGTGCACGCGGCCGATCACTACGGGATCGCCGGGCCGGACGCGTTCGCGCTGCACACGTTCGCCCACGGCATCGCCGCCTCCGCCGGGCTCTTCCATCTGACCAGCCAATACGGCCAGGTCAAGACGTTTGATCCCGGGTCCGGGTCCGCTCGTCTGCGCGCGGCAGGCCTCGATCGGCCGACAGGGCTTTCGGTACGACCTGACGGCGCCCTCGTGGTCGCCGAAGCGGGTGCCGGGCGGGTGCTGGTCATCGACGCCGACGACGCGGTGAGCGTGCTCGCCGAAGGGCTGGGCCGGCCGGTGGACGTGGCGCTGGACTCCGACGGGCGCTGCTACGTCAGCGACGAGGAGCGCGGGAGCGTGTACCGGATCGACGCCGGTGTCCCGGTCGAGGTCGCGAGTGGACTGTCCGCGCCGCAGGGGCTGGCGATCAGCGGGGACGAGCTGTTCGTGGTCGAGACCGGGAACGGCCGGGTGCTCGCGATCGCCCTGGACGGCTCCTCGACGCGGATCGTCGCGGAAGGGCTGGCGGTCGGGGCTTCCGGTCGTACCGAAGAACCGCTGTTGACCGCCCACGGTCTGCCAGGCGTGCCGCGGCCGTTCGCCGGACTCGCCGCGGGCCCGGGCGGAACCCTGCACCTGGCCGCCGACGGCCTGGTCCTTCAGCTACCCGTGGGGATCTCATGAGTGACACCAGCGCGCCGGAGCGGCGGCAGATCCTCGAGGCGCTCGGCGCGCTGCTGCTCGCGCTGTTCGTGTCCACCCTGGCCAGCACGGTCGTCGCCACCGCGCTCCCCCGGATGCTGCACGACCTGCACGGCTCGCCGACCCAGTACACCTGGGTGGTCACCGCGACCCTGCTCGCCGCGACCGCGGCCACCCCGATCTGGGGCAAACTCGCCGACCTGTTCAGCAAGAAGACGCTGATCCAGATCGCCACCGTGGTCTTCATCGCCGGCTCGGTGGCGGCCGGGCTGGCACAGACCGGCGGGCAGCTGATCGCCGCCCGCGCGCTGCAGGGCATCGGCGTCGGCGGCCTGCAACCCCTGGTGCAGATCGCGATCGGCGCGATGATCCCGCCCCGCGAGCGCGGCCGGTACGCCGGATACCAGTCCAGCGTCACCGCGCTCTCCACGATCGGCGGGCCGCTGCTCGGCGGGTTCCTGGTCGACACGTCCTGGCTGGGCTGGCGGTGGTGCTTCTTCATCGGCGTGCCGTTCGCCCTGATCGCCCTGGTGCTGCTCCAGCTGACCCTGCGCCTGCCGGTGCTCCGCCGGGACAACGTGAAGATCGACTACTGGGGCGCCACGCTGATCACCGCGGGGGTCAGCCTGCTGCTGATCTGGGTGTCGTTCGTCGGCGACAGCTTCGCCTGGGCGTCCTGGCAGACCGGCGTGATGGTCGGCGGCACGCTGGTGCTGCTGGTGCTGGCCGCGTGGGTGGAGACCCGGGCCGCCGAACCGGTCGTACCGCCCCGGATCGTCCGGCAGCGCACCACCGCGCTGGCCATCCTCGGCAGCCTCGCGGCCGGCACCGCGATGTACGGCGCGGCCGTCTTCCTCAGCCAGTACTTCCAGGTCAGCCGCGGCCACACACCGACCGAGGCGGGCCTGCTCAGCATCCCGATGATGGCCGGCATCCTGGTCTCGTCGATCCTGGCCGGCCGCTCGATCAGCAAGCACGGCAGGCTGAAGCCGTTCCTGGTCGGCGGCGCGATCAGCCTGGCCATCGGCTTCGCCGGGCTCGGCCTGCTCGACGCGAGCACGCCGCTGCCGTGGATCTCGGTGGCGATGGTGCTGATCGGTGCCGGTGTCGGCATGACCCTGCAGAACTTCGTGCTGGTGGTGCAGAACGCGGTGCCGCTCTCGGACATCGGCGCGGCGAGCGCGACGGTGTCGTTCTTCCGGTCCCTGGGCGGGACGATCGGGGTGGCCGTGCTGGGCGCGATCCTGGCTCGTCAGGTGGCCTCGGGGACCGCGGCCGGGGTGCCGGCCCCGATCGCGTACGGGGACGCGACCGGGCACGTGTTCGCGATCTCGGCGGGGGTGGCGCTGCTCGGTGTGGTGGCGGCCGTCCTGTTGAAACCGGTCACCCTGCGCACGAGCCTGGACAAGCCCGCGCCGTCACCCACCGCCCGCTGACGGTTGCGGTCCCGGCTGGCGCTGAGGGGTGTGTCAAGGCCGTCGTGACACCCCTGGGAGCCAGCCCGGCACTCCGCCGGCGGCACTCTGCCGGCCCGGCACTCCGCCGGCCGGCCGGGCAGCGAACCGCCCGGCCGGGCGGTCGGTCACCGCCGGGAGCGGTCCGCCAGGGTGTTCAGCAGCGCGGCGCCGGTCGCGGCATCGTCCACGGTCACCACGAACGAACGGCCGCCGGTCCGCTCCACCAGCAACCCGGCGCCCGACCGCAGCACCACCCCGACCCGTCCCCCGCGGCCCACCCGCCAGCCCCAGCCACCGAACTCCCGCAGCGGCTCGACCTGGACGACCGACGCCCGCTCCACCTCGTCCGCCGGGATGTGGGTGCCGGGCCGGCCCAGCAGCGACCGCACCGTCAGCCCGGTCGCGTCGACCCGCACCGTATAGGCGAACATCACCGCGAACAGCGCCGCCAGCAGCACCGGCACGGTCAGCAGGGCCCACTCGCGCAGCACCACGGCGAGCACCACGGTGGCGACGGCCACGACCGCGCCGACGATCAGGCCGGGACCGCCGTTGGCCCGCCGGATCCAGACCGCCCGTTCACCGTCGGTCAGCGCGATCCGCGCGGCGTCCGCGGCCACCGGTGTGGTCGCCGGGGCGGGCCGGTCCCCACCGGCGAGCAGCGCCGCGACGGCCGCCGGCACCAGCGGAAGGACGATCACGGCGGCGAGCGCCCACCCGCTCAACCGCGCCTGGCTCGGGTCCGCCAGGTCGCGCTGGGTGCCGGTGACGAACAGCAGCAGGCTCGCGGTGAACCCGCCGAGCCAGACCGACGACCCCGCGACCATCCGCCGGGTCACCGCGGCGGCGCCCCGGAGCAGGCCGATCGCACCGAACGCGGCGCACCCCAGGATCACCAGGGCGACCGTGGGGAACACCAGCCCGGGCAACGAGGTGAAGCCGTCCGGCGCGTCGGCGCCCGGCCCCCAGTGCGAGGCGAGCGGGTCCGGGAGGGTGTCCCGCCAGGACCACACGACGGCGAGCGCCACGGCGACGGCCACCAGCGCGAACACCGACGACCACAGCACCACCCGCCGGGCTCGCGGCTGCCAGGAACGATCGTCGAGGGTGGGAACGATTCGGGTCATCATCGGTTCATGGCCTCCTTGACGAGCACGGTCAGGGTCTCTGTGGAGAGTTTCGCCTCGCGGGCCACCCGCACCAGGGCGGTCAGCGCCTGCTCGACCGGGGAGAGGTCGGCGGCGTCGCGGGCGGCGACCACCGCTCCCCGCCCGCGACGCAGCTCGATCAGCCCCTCGTCGCGCAGTTGCTGGTACGCCTTGAGCACGGTGTGCACGTTGAGATCCAGCGACTCGGCCAGCTCCCGCGCGGACGGCAGCCGGTCACCCGGGGTGAGCTCGCCGCGGGCCGCCGCGAGGTGTGCCTGCACGACGAGTTGCGCATAGAGCGGTTCGTCGCTCGTGGGGTCGATCCTCCAGAGCATGACGATGACACTACTTGTTCTATGCCAACTAGAACAAGTAGTTCTATGCGCGGGTGAGTGCCGACGCGGGGGCCATCACGATCCGCGGGTGCCGGGCCGGGTCGAGCCACTTCAGCAGGCGGGCCACGTTCGCCCGGCTCACCGACACGCACCCGGCGGTCGAGCCCTTGCCGCTGGCGTGCAGGAACACCGCCGACCCACCGCCGATCCGGGACGGTGTGCTCGTCACGTACTCGCCGCGCTTCGCGTCCCAGTGCACCCCGGCCGGGCGGTTGAAATTGATCACCGCGGCGTAGGCGTACTGGGTCGGGTACGCGGCGAGGCGTTCCGCCTGAGTGGCATGTCGTTAGAGGCTACTGTACAGCCCATGAGAGCGACGCGGGCAGGGGTCTACGGCCGGAACTCAAAAGGCGAGGCAAAGTCGATCGAGGATCAGCTAGACCTCGGCCGCGAGGCGGTCGCGGGCAAGGGCTGGATGCTGGCTGGGGAATATCAGGACGACTCGTCCGCGAGCCTCTACCGACAGAAGGAACGCGAGAACTGGGCGCGGTTGATCACAGACCTGCACGCCCGGAAGCTGGACGTGGTCGTGCTCTGGAAGATCGCACGCGGCTCCCGCGACGAGATCGATTGGTTCCCGCTGCTGCGCGCCTGCGCGGAGATGGGCATCCTGATCCACGTGCTCGCTGACCGGCGCACGTACGACCCCAGCGACGATCGCGATTGGAAGACCCTTGCCGATGAGGCGGTCAACGCCTCGTACTACGCTCGCGCGCTCAGTAAGGACGTACGCCGCGGCGTGGACAAGGCTGCCGCCGAGGGCCGCCCGCACGGACGGCCGCCGCTGGGCTACACCGCAGAGTACGACGACAAGCGCAGGCCACGGTGGACGCCGAACGAGCGTGCCGACACCATCCGCGAGATCTTCGCTCGGCTCGACGCTCACACGCCGATAATCACGCTCGTCGACGACCTGCGCGCCCGGGATGTCCCCGGACCGACGGGCCCCGGGTGGCACCGCAACTCGCTCCGCGCCATCGCGCGCAATCGCGCGTACGCCGGCATCCGTCGACACCGCGGCACGGACTACCCGGCGCAGTGGGCGGCGATCGTCCCGGAGGCGCAGTTCTGGCGCGTGCAGGCGCTGCTGTCCGCTCCCGAGCGCAGGACGACCCGTCCGGGTTCCGCGAAGTGGCTACTGACCAATATCGCGCAGGCGCCGTGCGGCGGCCGCCTCGGCAGTCACGACGAGCGGGCCGGGCACCGCCCGCGGCTTAAGTGCCTCGCGGACAGCTGCGTCGGCATCGTCCGCGAGGATCTGGACGCGGTCGTCGAGCGCCTAATCCTGGCTCGCCTGGCGCTGCCGAACGCCCGGGGGCTGTTCGCACGCGACAGTGCGGACCTCGAGCAGGCGCAGGCGGAGCAGGCTCGATATGAGCAGCAGCTCGAGGAAGCGCGCCAGAGCTTCGAGGCGGTCGACGGGATCAGCGCGGAAGCACTGGCGCGCAAGGAACGCGCCCTTGCGCCGCTGATCGAGGACGCGAAACGCCGAGCGCGGCCCGATGGGGTGGGTGGGCTGCTCGACGACCTCACCGGCGCGGTGGACCCGGGGCAGGTATGGGCAGGAATGGAGATCGCGGCGAAGCGCAGCGTGGTCCGGCACCTGGCGGAGATCAGGCTCGGACCGTCCCTGCGCCGCTTCTCTCGCTGGGCGACGCCAGAGGAGCGCGCCGAGGATGCGCTGATGCGCCTGGACGAGTCCCGTTGGGTAGGCGACGACCGGACGTGGCGCGAGCTACGCCTAGCCGGTTGACCCCCATCCGCCGTCGCGCTGAGCGCTGTACACGCCGTCCGCGATCTCGACCAGGCCGGAGCCCGGCTCGACGGCGATGGCGCGCAGGATGTCGATCCCGTCCTCCGGCGCCGGCCTGGTCTCGTCGAGGAGCTCGCGCATCCGCTCGTCGAGCACCCGCCACCACTGCTCTCGGTCCATCCTGCGCCTCCGGCCTTGAGAGGAAGCGGCGCCCGGGACATGGGGGGTCAGCCGAGCGCCGCGACCTAGGTAGCAAGCTACGCGCAACCTTGCTGGTGGTAAAGGACCTCCGAACGGACAATAAGCAAGTTCGCCCGTACGTACGGTGATCAACGTGATGGCGCGGGCGCGGAAGCTGTGGACCACCGGCGATATCGCCGACCGGCTCGGCGTCGCCCGGCAGCGCGTGAATCAGATCGTCAACGACCGCCGCGAGGACTTCCCGGAGCCATTCGACACGCTGCCGGGCGGCGTGCAGGTCTGGCTGATCGACGAAGTGCAGGCATGGGTCCGCGAGCACCGGCCGGAGCGGGCCGAGGAGTAGTCCACATAGCAGGTACCTAGCAGGTTTCCGCAGGTCAGCGCCATGATCGGGCTTGACGGACTTGCTAGTTAGTGTCTATCGTTGGCCGCAACGCGAAAGCGGCTAGCGGAACGACGGGACCGCCCTGCGGGGACGCAGGAAATTACCCCGGCTGGCGTAGGCGAGCACCCCTTATCAGGGCGTCACGCGGCAGGCATGAACTCGGCTTCGACTGCCAAGCCTCATTGAAATCCCTGATGAGGTCCCGATGGCTGCGGCCAAAACCCTGTCCCCCGAACAGCTGTCCGATCGCGGCCGTAAGGCCGCCGCGGCCCGGCACTCGCTCGACGCGTACATCGACTCGATCGTCCGGCGAGCCCCGGAGCTCACTCCCGAGCAGGTCGAGAAGCTGCGCCCGCTGCTGGCCGGTGGTGCGAAGTGATCAACCCCGGAAATGGCGAGAGCCGCCCCATCCCGGTAGGCGGCCCTCAAAGTGTGGCAAACACTGAGGTGAATGGTAGCGCGCTGCTGACCGAGGCGGAATCCTTCGAGCTCGGCGACCTGATGCGCCTGCACGGCCTCGACCACTCCCGGTCGACGATGCTCGACCTGCAGGTGGGTGATCGGTTCTGGTACCTCGGCGAGCACCTCGGCGTGCTCTGGGTCGGTCCGATCGAGCTGTACGAGGGTCGGACACGGATGCGGGAGATCGCGTTCATGCCGGTCGCCGGTGGCGTGTACCGGACGGAGTGGGTCACGGCCGGCCTGCGGCTGATCGGGCCGGTCGACGTGGCCACGCCGGAGCTGGCTGCTGCTGCGGCCGCGGCCTGGTCGACGATGTCCGGCAGCCTGCGGGCCGAGCTGGTGCGCCTGCGGGCGGTGGGCCCATGACCCGCCCCTGCGTCAAATGCGGCACCACGGAGGCCGAGCTGGTGCATCCGCGGTCGCTCAACGAGTCACTCAGGAGCGTGCGGCCGATGTACTGCCTGCCCTGCGCGAACGTCGAGGACGCGGAGTACGCAGCGTCCATAGCGAGGCTGCAGGCGGACCGAGTACACGCGGTCGAGGCCGCGCAGCCGGCCTCACTTGAATCGCAACTGCTCACGCCGGGGCAGCTCCGCAATCGGCCTCGGCCGAAGCACTTGATCAAGGGGGTGCTGAAGCTGAGCTCCGCGACGTGGCTAATCGGGGCGCCGGGGTCGTACAAGTCGTTCGTCGCGCTGGACTGGGCTGCGCACGTGGCGGCCGGCCTGGAGTGGCGGGAGCGGAAGGTCGAGCAGCGCGAGGTGCTCTACGTCCTGGCCGAGGGCGCCGAGGGCTTCCAGGATCGAGTGTCGGCATGGGAGAGGCGCCACGGCACGGACCTGGACAGCCTGCTCATCCTCCCTGTGCCGGTCCAGGCCCGTGGCGACGACAAGTCGAGCGTCTCCGCACAGTGGCGCGAGCTGGTGACGCTGGTGGCGAAGCGGAAGCCGGGCCTCGTCGTGCTGGACACGCAGGCTCGCCTGAGCGTCGGCATGGAGGAGAACAGCAACTCCGAAATGGGCGTTTGGGTCCGCGCGGTCGACATGATCAAGAAAGCTGCGGACTGCTGCGTCCTGGTCGTGCACCACACGGGGCGCGCCGGTGGCGACGCTCGAGGTGCGTCCGCGATCGACGGTGCACAGGACGCGGAATGGCGGGTCGACAAGGACAAGAATCTCGCGTTCACGCTGAGCTGCGACAAGATGAAAGACGGCTCGGACGACGCGAAGTGGTCATTCATCATGGACGTCATCGACCTCGGCCTCGACGATGACGGCGACAAGATTTCCTCGCTGGTCATCGGGCAGCAGCGCGACAAGCGGACCACGGAGCCCGCAGTGGAACAGGTTGAGC
Organism: Actinoplanes awajinensis subsp. mycoplanecinus; assembly: GCF_001509495.1. Classification (NCBI taxonomy): domain Bacteria; kingdom Bacillati; phylum Actinomycetota; class Actinomycetes; order Micromonosporales; family Micromonosporaceae; genus Actinoplanes; species Actinoplanes awajinensis. The sequence goes on from NZ_LLZH01000342.1 coordinate 28,295, forward strand.
TTTCCGTCGCCGAGGGACGCTCGACAGACTGCTACGGCGTGGTGCATCGCGTGCTTGACCAGCTCGATCCACATCGCTTCGGGATGACGCTTGCCGAGGTTATTCGTGAGGTCAAGGTGGCCTGCAAGAGCGCGAAGCGGGAGCCGTTCAAGGATGCCTCCGTGCGGGCAGCACTGAACCACGGCAAAAAGCAGGGCGCAACGGACAACGCGGGTCGCCGCTGGCGGCTCACCGAGCCCGCCGAGGGGCTGGAAGATGGGCTCTTCGGAACCGTTGCGGCGACCGTTGCCGACCACGGTTCCGACCACGGTTTGCCGCAACGGTCCGCAACGGTCGACAACGCTTTCGCCATACCGCCGCTGAGCTGGCCTAATACCGATACTGACAACGGTGTGCAACGGTTGACCACGGTCAATTAGCACTCTGGACAACGGTCTTCCCCACCCCTATAAGGGTGGGGAACCGTGGTGCTCGCAACGGAAGGCGAAAAACCGTGATCACACCTCAGGGATATCCGCTGTGGGTCGTGCACACCCACCACAACGGCACGCTGCACACGGAGCCCGTGATCGCCTGGCTCATCACCGAGGGCGACATCACGCGACTACCCGTACCCATCACGCCCACGTGCGGCGAGCTGAGCGAGGATCACGGCGGGTACCTCGGTACCGAGGCCGAGGTCGAGCAGTTCTGGCAGGACATCGCCAAGAGCGGACACACCGGCGAGGCGAGGTTCTAGTGAGCAAGCAGTGGTCAGGCGGAAGCGATACGCGGTGGCGTGGCTTCCGCCTGACCATCCTGGAGCGGGACAGATGGACGTGCACCATCGCGGGCCCGAAGTGCACGGGCGCCGCGGACTGCGTGGACCACATTCAGCTGCTGTCCCGAGGCGGACACAAGTACGACCCTGCGAACTGCCGGGCATCATGCTCAGCGTGCAACCTCGGTCGCGGTGACCGCGAGCCGGTGCCGCAACCCGAGCACCGTGCACTGCCATGGTGGTGAGAAGAATGTCCGAATTCTTCAAGATTCAGGGCACCCCAACCACCCGCTGAAGTGTTTTTCCCTCCCCGGCGTCCGCCAGAAACCGGCCGCCCAGGGGCCCCGATTAGTTCGGACCGTAAAAACGAATATGGCCCATAGGGATTAGGGTTATGAGTGGTCGTCGTACGCCGATCGGTACTCGGCCAGCACCGGTAGCGCCCGGGCACCATGCACGGCGAACGCGCCGGCGTACGCAGCGTCGATCGGCGCCGGGCCTCTGCGGGAGAACCGCCAGCCGTCGCCCTGCGGGAGGCGCTCGCATAGCGCCACGTGCTTGTCGAGCAGCGGATCGAACGGATGCTGTAGCTGCCGCGCTGCGGCCTGCTCTTCCAGCCCCATGCACGCGCGTACGACATCCTCGCTGGCGAGCATCTCCAGTCGGACGCCAGCGGGCCACCCGGACCGCTGTTGCAGCTCGGCGGCGATGGCCGCGGCCGGCCCACCGCTCTGGATCAACAGCTTCCGTGGCCGCGCCTTTGCAAGCAGCCCGGGTAGGTCACGCCGGAGCTGCGCCCGGGCATCGTGCCCCTGCCACTGCTTGACGACCTGCAGGTGCGTCGCGCCGTCGATAACGGCCGCCGCGGTCAGCGTGGCGTGGGCCGCGTCCTCGTGCGCGATGTCCAGCGCCAGCACGAGCCGGCGCCGGTGCTGCGTGATGTCGACGACCCTGTCTGGCCGCACGCCGCACGCCGCCCAGTCCTCCGGGCGGATGGCCGCGTCGAGGCGGTCGACGCGCACGCACATGTGCTCCGTCTTGTGGTCCGCCAGGTCCCGGCCGCCGGCCGCTTTCGCCGCCTTGCCCTTGCCGATCAGCCAGTCGATCGAGACGCGGTGGCCGAGCCCCGGGTTGGACTTGATCAGCTGCTCCACGTCCTCCGGGTCGGCGTCGCTGTCCGCCCGCCAGGCGGCGAAGTACGTCCGTGGGTTGCCCTCGCCGGTCTGCGCGAATAGCTCAGCCGCGTCGGCTTCCGTGTGCAACACCGTCGCGTTTTCGTCGCCCTCGTTGGAGATGCAAACCGCCAGGGCGCCGGCCTCGGTGCTGGCCGCCGCGGCCATCGCACCCATGGCCGCATTCCAGCAGTCCCGGTTCCTGTGCTCGCGCAGCTCGTCGCAGATCCATCGGTGCAGCGTTCCGCCGCGGCCAGCCCGCCGGTTCGGGGCGGCGAACCGGTACTTGCTGCCGTAGCTGTTGAAGAACGATTCGTACCCGTTCGATGCTGTTGTGTGCTTCCCCGGGAGGGTCTCCGCGAGCGCCTCGTTCCCCTCCATCATCGTGACCACTTCGTCCCACGATCGCTTCGCCTCGCCGCGGTCCGAGGACGTGCCGAGGATGGTCGGCACCTGCTCTTGCGTCATCCAGTAGGCGATCAGCAGTCGAGTCCATACCGTCTTGCCGTTCTGGCGAGGGACCATGATGATCGCGGTGTCGTAGATCGGCCGGCCCAGCGCGTCAAGCTCGCCGAGGTGGATACTCAGGCGCTTCTGCCACGGGTCGAGCTCGGCGCCGATGTAGTCCACGAAGTCGATAAAGTCGTACCCCCACGAGGCGTCCTCGTTGGTCTCGAGGTCGCTACGGCGTGGCGGTGTCTCGATCACCGGAACTGGACTTCCGTAGACGACGGTTTCGGAGTTCGTCGAGGCCGGCAGCTGCAGCGGGCTTGTCATCGCGCTTCTCACCGCCCCTCGACGGTGCGGCCGCCCGGGCTCGGGGCGACATCTGCAGCGCCTCGAGCGCGGCCAGCAGCGCGCCGGACGTCTTGTAGTCCACGCCGCACTCGTCCACCTGCCGCGCCAGCACCAGTGCCAGTTCAGCGGTCGCCTTGTCGCTGTCCGCCGGAGGCTTGGCGCCGAGCGCGGCACGCACCGCCTTCTCCATAGACCCTGCGCTGCGGAATGCCATGCTCCGAGAGTAGTTGCTGAAGCAGCAATGAGGTAACCTCAGCATCATGGGCGCGAGGCTGCGGGACGCACGGGGACGCTTCGCGTCGCCGACGAACGCCGTCGCCCGGCCCGTGACCGATCAGCTGGTCGCCTCGATGTTCTCCCCCGGCGGCCGGAGCCTCTCCGGCGTCAACGTCGGCGAGCGCGAGGCGCTCGGCCAGTCCGCGGTCTGGCGGGCGGTCAACCTGATCGCTGGCACGCTGGCGAGCCTGGCGCTGAAGTCGTACACCGGCGGCAGCACGGGCGAGGCGCGCAAGCAGGTCCCGAGCATCTTCGACAACCCGGACCCGGACGGACAGACGCCGTTCGAGTGGAAAGAGACTGCGTTCGCGCAGCTCATTCTGCACGGCCGCTGCGGTGCCCTGAAGGTCCGGAACGCGGCCGGTGCGCTGGTCGCGCTACCGCTGGTGCCCCCGTCGGCATTCCGCGTCGAGCTGCCCACCGCGGCCGACTCGCAGCAGCCGAGCGGCGGACTGTGGTTCTGGGTCACGCTCGACAACAACTCGCAGGTCAAGCTCGACGGCGACGACTTCTGGTACGTCCCGGCGCTGTCCATGGACGGCAAGACCGGCATCGGCATCCTCGACGCGGGCGTGAACGCGCTCGGCACCGCAGTGGCCGGCGACGAGGCTGCGGGCCGCTCGTTCTCACAGGGCGCGTTCATCAGCGGCATGGTCACGCCGGAGTACGACGACGACGTCAACGACACCGACCCCGTCAAGATCCGGCAGGACCTCGACCGGGCGGTGCTCGGTGTGGAGAACGCGGGCAGGATCGCGGTCATCGCGCGCCGGCTCAAGTTCACCCCCTGGACGATGACCGCGCAGCAGGCGCAGTTCATCGAGTCTCGCCAGTTCTCGATCGAGGAGATCTCCCGCTACTCCGGCGTGCCGCCGCACCTGCTCATGCAAACCGACAAGCAGACCAGCTGGGGCACCGGTGTCGACGAGCAGAACCGGGGTCTGAGCAAGTACGTGCTCGGGCACTGGGCGAGCCGCTTCGAGCAGCGCGCCTCCCGGCTGCTGGCCAACCCGCGGTGGTGTGAGTTCGACTTCGCGTCGCTCGAGCGGCCCAACATCGCCGTCGAGATCGATCTGCTGGTCAAGCAGGTTGAGGCAGGCCTACTGACCAAGAACGAGGCTCGCGCCATCCGCAACCTGCCGCCGCTCCCGGAGCCCGCTCCCGCCCCGGCGCCGCCGGCCGACGACGAGGGGGACGACGATGCGCCACCTGCCGAGTAACCTCGCCGCGCTCCGCGCGAGCTGGCGTGCCGTCAACGGGGTCGCGAACCACGACACCCCTTGCTTCACCGTGACCAACGCCGCGGTGCCGAAGCTGACCGTGTTCGGCATGATCGGCGGGCTGGACAACGACGCCACCGACTTCGTCCGGACCGTGCACGCGCTCGACGCCAAGGCGATGGACGTGCACATCAACTCGCCCGGCGGATTCGCATGGGACGCGATGGCGATGTACGAGGCGCTCCGGTCGCACCCGGCGAAGGTCGCCGTCAAGATCGATGGCCTGGCGGGCTCCGCCGCCTCGTTCCTGGCGCAGGCCGGCGACACGGTCGACATCATGACCGGCGGCCGGATGATGATCCACGATGCCGCGGTAGTGGCCGAGGGGAACCCGGCGGAGCTGCGCGAGATCGCCGACATGGTCGACATGCTCAGCGACGACATCGCCGACATCTACACCGCGCGAGCGGGCGGCAGCCGCGCCACCTGGCGTAAGGCGATGACCGCCACCACCTGGTACTCGGCGGCCGAGGCCGTGGCCGCGAAGCTCGCGGACCGCGTGACCGGCGGCCGCGACACCAAGACTTCCGGGCCGGACAACCGGTCTCGGCTCATCACGGCCCGCGTTCGGGCCCTGACAACCCGGGAGGGTTGATGCGCACCATCGAGGAGATCACCTCCGCGATGACCGCGCTCGTTGACGGGGCTGCGGACCGTAGCCTCACCGACGACGAGGTCACCGAGTACGAGGCCATGGAGACGGAGCTCAAGGGCGCCCAGCGCGACCACGAGATCCGCAACCGCAACGCCGCGTACAACACCGTCCCGATGACGGCCCGGCCGGCCACTGCGGTCGTGACCCGCGAGCCGCTCCCGTACAACGTGGCCCGGACCTCGGGCCGGTCGATCTTCCAGCCGGGCACCAACGGTCACGACTTCTCGTCGGACGTGTTCGCGATCATCAACCAGGATGGCCGTGCGCCCGAGGCGGAGAAGCGCGTTAGCGCCCTGCTCGGCGCGGCGTTCCGCCCGCGCAACGACGTTGACCGCGCCGACACGGCCGCGCTCAACCCGAACCGCTACGCGCCCGAGCTGTGGCAGCCGCAGATGGACTACGCGACCCCGCTATGGGACATGATCGGGTCCGGCCCCACGGATGGCGCCCCGTTCGATGTGCCGAAGTTCGGCTCCTCCAGCGGAATGGTCGGCCCTGCCACCGAGGGCGTCGAGCCCGCCGCCGGAGCGGCCGCCTTCACCATGCAGACCATCACGCCCACGCAGGTGTGGGGCAAGGTCGAGATCACCCGCCAGACGGCGCGGCGCGGCGGCCGCCCGGAGCTGTCCGGGATCCTCTGGGACCAGATGCTGCGGGAGTACTACGAGGACCGGGAGGCCGCGGTTGCGACCTTCCTGAACACCCTCACCGCGGCGGCGGACATCGCCATCACGGCCGGTGCCGGCACCAACGCGTCGGACCTGATCAGCGTCGGCGACCTAGAGGCGGCCATCGCGTCGCTTCAGTTCGTCCGGGGCGGAAACCGCTTCCGGGCGTTCGCCGCGCACATTGACCTGTTCAAGATGCTGGCCCGGGTCAAGGACACGGCCGGCCGGCCGCTGTACCCGATGATCAACCCGACCAACGCGAACGGCACCGCCGAGGCGCTCTTCAGCTACCTCAACGTCGCCGGCACCCGCGTGGTGCCCTCGTACGCGCTCGGCGCGACCGGCACCGCCTCGGCGAACAGCTGGCTGTTCGACCCGCAGAAGGTGCGCGGGTGGGCGTCGGCGCCGGAGCGGCTCGAGTGGAACTTCGGCGCGACCGTGCAGACCGCGAATATCCCGCAGCTCTCGCACGTGACCATCGGGATCTACGGCGACATCGCCCTGGCCAACCTCGACATCAACGGCGTCCGCCAGGTCACCTACGACCCGGTCGCCTGATCCACCACCGACGACGAGTAGCAGGAGGGAGGCGGCCGTGGCCTGGAAGCCGGACTACATCACGCTTGCGCAGCTCAAGCACTACCTGAACATCACGCACGCCAACGGCGATGCGGAGCTGGCGATCCACGTCACGACCGCCTCTCGCTGCGTCGACAACTACACGCACCGTCAGTTCGGCGTCGTGGACGCTCCGGCGGTCCGCGAGGTTGAGGGCGTGTGGGACCGGCGGCTCGGCAGCCACGTCTACGAGATCCCGGACCTGGCCACCGCGCCCGTCGAGGTGCTCGACGAGTCCGCGCTGGCGGTCACCGGCACCAGCCTCTACCCCCGCAACGCGGTGGCCGAGGGACGCGTCTGGACGGAGCTGCGCTCGCCTCGCGGTGGCGTGCTCACGATCGAGGCGCTCTGGGGCTGGCCGGCCGTTCCGACCGAGGTCGTCAACGCCGCGCTGCTGCAGGCGGCCCGCCTGGCGAAACGCCGGGACTCACCGTTCGGCATCGCCGGGTCGCCGTCGCAGGGCACGGAGATCAAGATGCTCGGCGCCAGCCTCGACCCGGATCTCCGGACCGCGGTCGCCGGGCTGCGCCGGGAGCGGTGGGCGGTATGAACCTCTCGGCGATCATGGATGAAGTGGCCAGTGTGCTCGGCGAGATCACCGGGCTCAACGTCTTCGCCTACCCGCCCGCCACCCTCTCGCCGCCGGCCGGCTACGTCTCCTACCCCGCGTCCGTCGATTTCGATGCGGCGTACGGCCGGGGCGTCGACAGGATCACCGGCCTGCCCATCGCCCTGCTGGCCGGCGAGCCCACTGAACCATCGACCCGCGACCAGGTCGCCACCTGGGCGGCCGGCGCGGGCGGTCAGAGCGTCAAGGCGCGCATGGAAGCACACACCTGGACGTCGTGCGACGACCTCACGGTCACGTCCTGCTCATTCGACGTCGAAACCGTCGCGGGCGTCGACTACCTCGCCGCGGCGTTCACCGCAGACATCATCGGGTCCGGAAGGGAATGACCGTGATCATTCGCGGCAATAAGACCGAAGTCGAGCTCGACGGGGTCGAGCTGACCGACTACAGCAACAACTCGCAGCTGGAGTTCTCTGCGGACTCTCACGACGTGACCACCTACGGGAATGACTCGCACGTCTTCAGCGGCGGTCTGCTCAACGGCAACGCCACCATCTCGGGCTTCTACGACTCGACCGCCGTGACCGGCCCCCGGGCCGTGATCAAGCCGCTGGTCGGCACCGTCGTTGAGTTCGTCCACCGCCCCGAGGGCACCGGCACCGGCAAGCCGCAGGACGTGGTGCAGGCGCTCGTCACGAAGTACACGCAGACGCACCCGGTCGCCGACATCGTCACGTGGGCGGTCGATCTCCAGTTCTCCGGCGACGTCGACAGTGACCCGCAGGCCAGCTAACCAGCACAGAGGAGCGCCACTCCATGAGCACCGAACACGCCACCGCCGACGACCTGCTCGCCGGGGAGGACGAAACCCGCGACGTGACCCTGTCCGGCGGCAAGGTCGTCACGGTCCGAGCCCTGTCCCGTTACGAGTCGTTCCTGATCGCCAAGACCTCTCAGGAGGGCGACGGTAACGACTACGAGAACAAGGCGATCACCACGGCGATGATCTCGCCGAAGATGACCGAGAAGCAGGTGGAGGCGTGGCGCAAGCGCCCCTCGGCGGCCGGCGATGTCGCTCGGGTGTCCGACGCGATCCGCGAGCTGGCCGGCACCAGCGAGGGAGCCCAGAAAAGCGACGTACCTGCGTCTGGAGACTGACCCGGCGTTCCACTTCGACTTCATCCTCGCAGCGAAGCTGCGGATGCCCGTTGCGGAGATGCGGCGCCGGGTCTCGCAGCGCGAATGGATGCACTGGAACGTCTACCTGGCACGTGAGCAGCAGCGCCAAGAGCTGGCGAACAGATGAGAGCGGGGTGAACGATGCCGGAGTCAGTGATCAGGATCGAGGGCCTGGCGGAGTTCTCCCGCAGCCTGCGCCAGCTCGACAGTGAGGCGCCGAAGCAGCTCCGCCTCGTGCACAACGAGGCAGCGAACCTGCTGATCAAGCGGACCACGCCGAAGGTCCCCCGGATCAGCGGCAACGCCGTCGCCTCGATGAAGGCCAAGAGCACCAGGACTTCCGCGCGCGTATCGGTCGGCGGCCGTCGAGCCCCTTACTTCCCGTGGCTCGACTTCGGCGGCCGCACCGGGATCCGCGGTTCGGTCGTGCGCCCGTTCTACCGAGAGGGGCGCTACGTCTACGTGACCCTCGCGGAGATCACCCCGGAGATTCAGCAGCTGCTGCTCGATGGCCTTACCGAGGTGGCCCGTGGCGCCGGATTGGACGTGGACTGATGGCCGGCAACACCGTCAACCTGGAGTTTGCCGGCGACGCCACCAAGCTGGCCGCGGCCAGCAAGAAGGCGGAGCAGTCTCTCGACGGCGTGACCACGGCGTCCGACGACACCACGGACAGCTTCAAGAAATCCGGCACCGAATCGGCTGACCTGACCACGAAGCTCGGCAGCCTCGGCGCAGGCGTCTCGGGCGTAACGGACGCCTTTAGTGCGGCGTCCGAGGGTCTTCAGGCGGTCGTGGATATCCAGAACTCCGCGGATACCAAGGCGCAGGAAATGAAGCGCGCTCTCCAGGACGTGAAGCGCGCCCAGCAGGACTACAACACGGCGATCCGCGACCAGAAACAGGCGCAGCTCGACGCGGGCGTGGCCGCGATCGATCTCGAAGAGGCAAATCTCGACGTCGCGGACGCGCAAGAGGATTACGACAAGGCGGTCAAGAAGCACGGGAAGAACAGTGACGATGCCAAGCGCGCCATGATCGACCTTAAGCGCGCGAAGCAGGACGTCAAGCAGGCCACGGAGGACAGTAAGCGCGCGCATGACGACGAAAAGACCGCCATGCTCGACCAGACCGACGCACAGCTCGACCTGACCGAGGCGGAGAAGGCGGCCAACCCGCCGGACATGCAAAAGTGGGCCGATCAGATCGCAATGGTCACCCCGCTACTGTCCGGACTGATGGCGGTCGTCGGGCTGGTCACCGCGGCCCAGCTGGCGTGGAACGCCGCTCAGCTGGTCTCGCCTACGACCTGGATCATCCTCGGCATAGTCGCGCTGATCGCCATCATCGTGCTGATCGCCACCAAGACGACGTGGTTTCAGACCGCCTGGAAGACCGCGTGGGGCGCGATCAAAGACGCCGCTGCTGCGGTCGGTCGGTGGTTCCGCGACACCCTGTGGGGCAAGTGGATCAAGGGCGCATGGGACTCGATCAAGAACAAGGCGATGGACGTGTGGGAGTGGATGAAGACCCTCCCCGGCAAGCTCAAGACCTCGTTCTCCAAGATCAAAGACTTCATTTTCGCGCCGTTCAAAGCCGCGTTCAACCTGGTCGCCGACGCGTGGAACAACACGATCGGCCGGCTGCACTGGTCGGTGCCCGGGTGGGTCCCGGGGGTCGGCGGGAACAGCATCTCGGCGCCGCAGCTGCCGCACTTCCACTCTGGTGGCGTGGTCGGGGGCCCGCCCGGCAGCGAGCAGCTCGCCGTGCTCCAGGCTGGCGAGCGGGTCACGCCCGCAGTGGGTAGCGGCGGCGGCGGCGGGGAGCAGTGGCTCCGGATCGACATGGGCTCGCTGGGCGCCGCGCTGCTCGACGTCATCGCGCCGGAGGTCGCGCGGCGCGGCGGCCGAGCGACGTCGCTCGGCGTCAAGGTCGTGGGCGGAGCGCTGCGGGCATGAGCCAGGACGTCTCCCTTCAGGTGCTGCTCGCCGGGGTATGGACCGACGTGCCGCTCTACACCGCGACCCCTGCCAGCTTTTCCTGGGGGAACGAGGCGTACGGCACGTCGTGGCCCTACCCGTCGGAGATCACCTGCGAGATCGACAACGACTCGCTCGATTGGGACCCGGCGCGGCCGGAGTCGCCGATCTACGGGGTCGCCGGCCGCGCCACCCCGGCGCGGCTGCGGATCGACGGCACCACGTACGTCTACGGCGAGGCGAATTCCTGGGTGCCGGACCGGACCCCCGAGCACCAGCCGGGCCAGCACCGGGGGCGATCCTGGGTCTCGTTCACCGCGAACGGGCAGCTCGATCGGATCTCCGGCTGGACCGACCCGGTGCGCTCCCCTATGTTCCGGACCATCTCCGCCCGGGCGACGTCGCTCGGGCATTGGCCCCTCGAGGACCCCCGGTACGCGCGCACGCTGACCAACACGCTCGCCGCAGGTAAGGCCGGCACGGTCAAGGGCGCGCCCTCGTTAGAGGAGTCGGAGCGGCCGTTCGGCGCGGCCAGCACGGTCCGCCTCAGCGCGGACACCCAGTTGGCCGGCACCTTCAAGTCCGCCAGCAGTACCGCTGGCTGGCAGATCTCTTTCTCGTTCCTGGCGGACGCGCTCCCCGGCTCGGGGGTCTACGGCCGCATCCTGCGGTGGACCACCAGCAACGGCTACACCTGGCTCGCGGAGTTCACTGATACCGCCTGGCGGTGGTCGTGCGCCGACGTGAACGGGGTCTCGCTCCAGTCGTCCAACATCACGTTCACGGCGGCGCCGCCCACCAGCTGGGTGACCATGCGCTTCAAGGTGTCGCAGTCCGGCGGCAACGTGGTCGTCGAGCCCGCCTGGTACCAACAGGGTGCGACCGCGCCGCTGGGCACCACGGACGGTTTCGTCGGCACGGTGGGCGCGCTGAGGGGCTGGTGGCACGATGGGAACGCCACGGCGGACGGGAGCTGGCTCTCGCACGTGTTCGCGGTGACCGGCGTCGCCGACGACCTGCAGTCCGCCGACGCCCTGATGGTCTTCAACGGCTACACGGGGGAGCGCGCGCTCGACCGGTACACCCGAAACCTCGCGGACATCGGCCTGTCCGGCGGCGCTTTCTACACCGGTGGCGTCGCGCCCTCGACCATGAAGATGGGCCCGCAGCCCATTGACACCGTGGCGAACATCCTGAAGGACATCGTCCAGACGGACGGCGGCCGAATCAACGACGAACCGACCGTGGCGGGCATGCGGTTCTTCACCCGGCGCGGCTCGTACTCCCGGACCCCGGACGCCACGTTCGACTACGCAGCCGGGCAGATCGCCATCCCGTTCCGCCGGCTCACCGACACCAGCAACGTCGTCAACACGATCACGATCAAGAACGGCGACCAGGGCGAGTACACGGCGTCGCTGACCAGCGGGCTCAACTCGACGCAGCCGCCGCCGGCCGGGATCAGCGAGAAGCGCGGCTCGCTCGACGTGAACCTCTACGCCGCCTCGGATGTCACCGAGCGGGCGAATTGGGAGCTGGCGCGCCTGACCACCGAGGGCCCGCGCTACGGGGAGTTCACCGTTGACCTGCTGGCCAACCCCGGGCTGATCGCCACCGTCGCCGCGCTCCGGCCCGGACACCATGTCGTGATCACCGGCTACCCGCCCGACGATATCCACCTGCTGGTGACCGGTATGAAGGGCGTCACTGGTGCGATCGAGCGCCGGGTAACGATCCAGGTCGAGCCCTACGAGGCCTACCGGGTCGGGATCTGGGACGCCACCGATTGGCGGTGGGACACCGCGACCACCACCCTGGCGTCCGCCGCTACCAGCACTGCCACAAGTCTGGCGCTGACCACCAGCAACCTCGCCGATGTGCTGACCACCGCGCCCGCGTCCCTGCCGCTCGACCTGATGATCGGCGGCGAGCGCGTCACCGCGACCGCGATCACCGCACCGGTCCCATCCGGCGGCACCTATCTCCAGACGATCACGGCCATCCGGTCCGTCAACGGCGTGATCAAGGCACAGAGCGCGGGCACGCAGGTGACCGTCAACGACTACAAGAGATGGGGACTGTGAGATGAGCGCAGGCGACAAGGCGTTCTGGTCCGACGTGGCCAACACGATCTACGTGCCGATCTGCCGCCTGATCCAGACCACCGCGCAGTCCGCCGCGTTCACGAACAACGCCGATGTCCTGATCACGTTCGGGACGAGCTCGGAGCTGTTCGATACTCACGGCTGGCACTCGGAGACGACGAACAACTCCCGGATCACGCCGAACATCGCCGGGATCTACGAGGCGGTCGGCGCCGTGTACTGGGCGGCCAGGGCGGACTACACCACGCTCCAGGCCTCGATCAAAAAGAACGGCTCGACCACGCTGGAGACCCCGCACCGGGTCGGCCCGAACGCCACGAACACGGTGCGCTCCGTCCACCACTCGCCGGTTGAGATCGCCATGAACGGGACGACGGACTACCTCGAGCTGTACGGCCTTCAGACCAACACCGCGGCCGCGGCGGCCAGCACGTTCGTCAACGCCACCTCCACGTCGTTCTTCCGGGTGAAGTACCTACGGCCGCTGTAGGGCCCTCACAGACGAACGCCCGGGCGGGGGATGGCGCTCCCTCTGCCCGGGCGTTTCTTCGTACGGATGTTCTAGACGAAGTCGATCGCACCCGTCAGGGCCGCGGCGAGCGTGAGCCCGAGCCAGATCAGCGCGACGATGGTGGCGACCGAGGTGCCCCGCTGCGGCCGCGCCGCTACCGCGGCGACCTCTGCGCGGATCATGCGCTGCAGCTCGGCGCGGCTGGTCAGCACCGGCTGATCGATCCGCTTGTGCCCGTTGCTGCTGGCGGTGGTCGTGGTCGGTTGCATGAGTGCTCCTCAGTTACATGGGTTCTAACGCCACTAAACTTGGGAGATGCGCCAGGTGCGGTTCTTCGACGCCGACGGCTGGAAGACGTTGTACGTCCGCGGGTCCCGCCGGTCACCCACCCAGTAGTCGTTCCCGTCCACCTTCCGGTACGGCAGCCGCGTCCCCGGGTCGGCCCGCACCCCGAACGCCCGCGTGATGGTGAACGTCCCGGCCGGTGTCTGCCCGGTGTCCTGGACGCGTTGCGACGCCCACGCCCACCCGCCGTACCCGGTCCTGGCGGTCATCGCCGCGAAGACCTGCCGCCACCTACCGTCGGTCCCGCGCTGATAGGCGCGCAGCGTCGCCCGGGTCGAGCCCCAGCTCGTCCCGGACACCACGATCACCTGCCGGGCGTTACCGAGGTGGGTGAGCCCGGCCGGGATCGCCGCCACGGCCGGGGACGCGGGAATCACCACCATCGTCACCAGCAGGGCCAGCACCACCGCGATTCTCCGCACAGCGGATCAGCCTGGGTGATCACCGATGGCTGGGTCAAGGTTTCCGGCCGACAGCCGTCCAGATGTTGATGTCGGAGCGCGGCGGGATCTCCGCCCCCGGCTCCGGCCGCCACTCGCTGGCCGGCACCACGCCCGGGTCGACCAGCTCGAGCCCGTCGAACAGCCCGGTGAATTCGTCCCGCCCGCGCGTCCACACGTCGGATTTCCCCTGCTCGACAAGTTGCCGATACAGCGCCTGCTGCTCCGGAGTCCCGAAGTCGGACGTCGCATGCGTGGCCACCAGATAACTGCCCGGCGGCAGTGCGGTCAGCAGCCGCCGCACGATTCCCTCAGCAGCGCCGTCGCCGTGCAGGAAATGCAGCACCGCGATCAGCATCAGCCCGACCGGCTGCCCCAGATCGAGCGTCGCATTCAGCACCGGATCGGCGAGAATCGACTCCGGATCGTTCAGATCGGCCTCGAGATAGGCCGTCCGGCCTTCCGGAGCGCTGTCCAGCAGAGCCCGCGCATGCACCGTGACCAGCGGATCGTTGTCCACATAGACCACTCGGCTGTCCGGCGCCCACCGCTGCGCCACCGCATGGGTGTTCCCCGCGGTCGGCAGCCCGGTCCCGATGTCCAGGAACTGCCGGATCCCCGCCTCCGCGGCCAAGAACCGGGTGGCCCGCCCCAGCAACGCCCGGTTGGCCAGCGCCCCGAGCCGCACTTTCGGGAACAGCCGCTCCAGCTCATCCCCGGAAGCCCGATCCGCGGCGAAATTGTCCGCCCCACCGAGCCAGTAGTCATACCGCCGAGCCGGATGCGCCACCTCCGGCGCCAGCCCCGCCGCCGCCGCACTAACCTCGTCCACAGTGGAACAATAATTCACAAACGTCTTCGGTACGACCTACACCTCCCCAACCGCACTGCCCCGTCCCGTGGCTGAACGCGACGCCGCCGGCCCCTCCGGACCGCGACGCCGCATCCGGGCTGATGCGCCCCCTCCCGGAAACCCAGCGCGTGAGCGCCAGGCCCTTGCGTGTGAACCTCAGGGGCGGCCGAGCTCCGCGTGGGGCCGGGTTCGGGGGCGGTGGCGGTCCGCGGTCGGGCTGTGCGTGCGTTCACCGCCCCCAGGCGGGCGGCAGCCGCACGCAATCCGGCAATGCGGACTCTCACCGCCCGCACCGCTCGCACCGCCCGGGCCGCCCGGGCCGCCCGGACCGCCGGCACCCCCGCGCCGCCCGCGTGCTCCGCGTTGCTGGCTGGTCACGGCGGCCCCTATCGGGGTCGGATAACGGCGCTCACGGCCAGCCGGGAGCGGCACGCGATGGTCAGCGCGGTTGGGCGGGCCGGCCTGTCAGGTGACCGACGGTGTGTGTGAAGTTCGGGTGCGGAGCGCACCCGAACTTCACACGCACAAGGGTTGACCTTGACCACACGCGGACGTCGCCCGGAGGGCTTCGCGTTCTGGACGCGTCAGCGGCCAGCGAAGCCCGGAGGGTCCCGGCGGGAGCGACGATCTGCATCCCGGCGGACGCACGACATCTTGAATTTGATCTTTAAGCGAACCTCAGCCGATGGCGAACGACGGGTGCGGCGGCTGGTTGTAAGCCGTGTTCTGCCAGGCCACGGCCTCGCGGTACATGCGGTCCTGCATCAGGGAGACGTGCGAGATGCTCGTGGCATCCGTTGTGGAATAGATGCGCAGGGCGGTGTTGTTCGTGGTCGGCCAGATGACCTCCTCGCGCCAGTCGCCGAGGATGTCGGCCTGGAGCGACGGGGTGGCCTTGGTGCTGTTGTTGGAGTGGACGTCGCTCGCGGTCAGCAGCCTGGTGTCGGCGTTGGTGCCGTACTTGTCGATGTGGGTGCCGTCGAGCAGTTCGCGCTGGGCGTCGCCGTCCCACCAGATGACGAAGTTGGCGCTGGACGGTTTGCGGCCGATGTTCTGGCCGGACGTGTTGAAGAGGCCGGAGACCGCGGACGACCAGGACTCCGCGCCGGGGCTGCCGGCGTAGATGTCGTCGGAGACGCCGCGGCCGTTGTCGCAGCCGCACGACGCGTTCGACCAGATGATCTGACCGGTGCGGGCGTCGGCCATCCAGGCGGCGAGCTTCGTGGTGCCCTCGTCGACCTTGAAGATCTCCAGGCCGGAGCGGCTCGGGATCAGGTCGCCGACGTGGTACGCGTCGCCGTGCCCCTGGCCGTTCACCCACAGGCCGGCGCCGTTGTCGTCGATGGCCATCGCGCCGTAGAGGATCTCGTCCTTGCCGTCCGCGTCGACGTCGGCGATGGAGAGCTGGTGGTTGCCCTGACCGGTCCAGGCGGAACCGTTCGTGGACGAGTTGCTGTCGAACGTCCAGCGCCGGGTCAGCGCGCCGTTGCGGTAGTCCCAGGCCACCACGACCGAGCGGGTGTAGTAGCCGCGGGCCATGATGATGCTCGGGTACGAGCCGGTCACGTACGCGGTGCCGGCCAGGAACCGGTCGACCCGGTTGCCGTAGCTGTCACCCCAGGACGAGACGGTGCCCCGCGGCACCACGTAGTCGGCGGTGGCCATCGCCTTGCCGGTCTGTCCGTTGAAGACGGTCAGGTACTCCGGGCCGGACAGCACGTATCCCGACGAGTTGCGATAGTCGGCGCTGGAGCTGCCGATCACCACGCCGGTGCCGTCGGTGGTGCCGTCGGCGGTCTTCATCACCACCTCGGCCTTGCCGTCCGAGTCGTAGTCGAACACCTGGAACTGGGTGTAGTGCGCGCCGGCCCGGATGTTCCTGCCGAGGTTGAGCCGCCACAGCCGGGTGCCGTTGAGCTTGTACGCGTCGATGTAGACGTTGCCGGTGTAGCCGGACTGGGAGTTGTCCTTGGCGTTCGACGGATCCCACTTGAGGACGATCTCGTACGACCCGTCGCCGTCCAGGTCACCGACCGACGCGTCGTTGGCGGAGTACGTGTACGCCACCCCGTCCGGCGTCGTCCCACCGGCCGGCACCTGGATCGGCACGTCCTGGTACGCCGCCGCCAGCGCCACGGCCGGAGTGGCAGCGGCGAGAGTCTCGGCGCCGGCCACCACCGGACGCACCGTGTACGACGCGCCGACCGGCGCACCGGTGTCGGTGAAGTTGGTGCCGGACGTGGTCTTCACCAGCGTCCCGCCGCGATACACGTGGAACGCGACGCCGGCCGGGTCGGCCTGCAGCAACCGCCAGGACAGGAAGTTGCCGGTCGGGGTGCGCAGGCTGATCAGCCCGCGGTCGAGGTTGTCGGTCGTGACCGCCGGGGACGCGGCTTCGGCCGGGGAAGCGGCTTCGGCGGCGGGGACGCCGCCGACGGCCAGCAGCACCGCGGCGGCGGCCGCGGTCATACCGGACAGCATTCTGATTCGGGGCATGGGGGATCCCAACGTGGATGGGGGACTGGGGATGAGGCGATGCGCTGACGGGGATTCAGCACACCGCCCAGTTAACCGGACCGTAACTTTTGACAGGCCGATGCTATCGATGAAGGCAAATGGGTGCAACGCCTCGCGTCAGCGGGAATACGCTTTCCCATCCCCCGGCGGCAGGAACACGCCGACCACGGCCGGGTCGACGAACGTGACACAGCGTCGGATCAGCCCGCCCGCGACGGTGAACAGCTGCACCGAGTGCGGTTTCCGGTCCGGGGTGAACGCGGCCAGCGCCGGGCCCCCGTTCGCCGGTACCGGCACCATCTGCCACCCGGCGCCGTGCATGCCGAAGACCCGCTCGATGAACTGCCGGTAGTGGACCCGCCCGGCCAGCCAGAGCGCGACCGGCGGCATCTCCAGCACCACGTCGTCGGCGAGCAACCGGGTCAGCCGGGGCACGTCGGCCGCCTCGAACGCGGCCAGATAGCGCTCCACCACGGCGCGCTCGCCGGGATCCACCGGTTCGCGCAACTCGTCGATGTCGGGCGCGGCCGCCCGGAGCGTGACCCGGGCCCGCTGCAGACTGCTGTTCACCGAAGCGACACTGCTGTCCAGGATCTGCGCCACCTCGGCGGCCGGCATCCGCAGCACGTCCCGCAGCAACAGCGCCGCGCGCTGCCGGGCGGGCAGCAGTTGCAGAGCCGCGACCAGGGCCAGCCGCAGCCCGGCACGCTGCTGGGCGGCGTCCGCCGGGTCACCGAGCCGGGCGTCCGGGAACGGCTGCAGCCACGGGATGTCCCGGCGCGGGGTGAGCGCCACGTGCGGGTCGTCGCCGGCCGGGCCGAGCCCGCTCGGCAACGGGCGCCGGGTCCGGCCCTCCAGCGCGGTCAGGCACGCGTTGGTGGCGATCCGGTAGAGCCACGTGCGCACCGAGGCCTGCCGGGGGTCGTACCGGTCGGCGGCCCGCCAGGCCCGCACCATGGTCTCCTGGACGACGTCCTCGGCCTCGTGGAACGAACCGAGCATCCGGTAGCAGTGCGCGAGCAGGTCACCGCGGAACTCTTCGTGCCGATCGAGGCTCACCGGAAACTCCCTGCCACTGGGGCGATGAGTTCGCCGCCCGGCGCCGGTAGATACCGGGTGAGCGGCCCGGAACCGAGCCGCCACGAGCAGAGGGAGCCCCTGATGGGCGACATCATCGTCATCGCATTCTGCACGCTGGACGGCGTGGCCTCCGACCCGGACGGCCGCGGCGGTACCTCGCACGGCGGCTGGGCCTTCCGGCACGGGACCGGCCCGGTCAGCGACGACAGGTTCGGTCTCGGCCCGCGGATGGACCGGGGTGTCCACCTGTACGGGCGGAAGACCTGGGAGAACTTCGCCAAGGTCTGGCCGTCCCGGGAGGGCGACTACGCCAGGCGGATGAACGCCGTACCCAAGGCCGTCGCGACCCGGACCGGCATCGACGCCGCCGCCTGGCAGCACTCGCAAGCCATCGACGGCGACGCGATCACCTGGGCCAAGGCCGAACGGGCCGATCGCGACATCGTGGTGATCGGCAGTCTCAGCGTGGTGCACGCACTGGCCGCCGCCGACCTGGTCGACGAGTACCGGCTGGTGACGTTCCCGATCGTCACGGGGTCGGGTGATCCGCTCTTCGCCGCCGGCCGGCCCGCCGAGTTCCGGTTCACCCACGTCGAGCCGGGTGACGTCACCACGCTGACGATTCTTCGCCGCGCCTGACGATCCGGGCCGGGCTCGCTCGTCATCCTGGTGATACTCGACCTGAGAGGAGACGACAATGCGCTACGCACTGTTGATGCACTACGGCGAGCCGGCCCCGGGCGAACTCGACGCAGCCGTGATCGCCGAGGCCCAGCAGGCCTTCGCCGCGTACGCGACGGCACTGGAAGAGGCCGGCGTGCTGCGCTCCGCGGACGTGCTCCGGCCCTCCGACACCACCACCACGGTGACCCGCCGTGACGGTGGCCTGCGGGTGCAGGACGGCCCGTTCGCCGAGACCAAGGAGGCCCTCGCCGGGTTGTTCCTGGTCGACGTGCCCGATCTGGACGCCGCGATCGGCTGGGCCGAGAAGTGCCCCGGCAGCCAGTGGGGTGTGGTGGAGATCCGCCCGGTCGCCACCGCCTTCCTCGACGGCCGGTGGACGAGCTGACATCTGCGTCCCGGGCGGCGGAGCACGCCGCCCGGGACAGCTACGGCCGCCTCCTCGCCCTGCTGGCCACGTCGACGAACGACCTCGCCGCCGCCGAGGACGCCCTGGCCGACGCGTTCGAGCAGGCGGTCCGGACCTGGCCGGAGCGGGGCGTGCCGGCCAACCCGGACGCGTGGCTGCTCACCGTGGCCCGCAACCGGCTGCGGGACCTGTGGAAGTCGGCCGGCTTCCAGCGCACGGTCGCCCTGGACACGGCGCTCGACGTGACCGCGCCGGCCGCCGATCCGGAGGCGATCCCTGACCGGCGCCTGGAACTGATGCTGGTCTGCGCGCACCCGGCGATCGACAGCACGGTGCACACCCCGCTGATGCTCAACACCGTGCTCGGCTGCACCGCCGAGCAGATCGGCCGGGCGTTCTCGATGCCGGCCACCACGATGGCCACCCGGCTGGTCCGGGCCAAACGGCGGATCAAGGCGGCCGGCATCCCGTTCCGCATCCCGGACCGCGGCGACCTGCCGGACCGGATGACCGCCGTGCTGGAAGCGGTCTACGGCGTGCACGTGATCGACTGGGGCACCACCGGCCCGCAGGAGCGCCCGCTGCCCACCGAGGCCGTGCACCTCGCCGAGGTGCTGACCACGCTGGTCCCCGCGGACCCCGAAGCGCACGGGCTGGCCGCGCTGATCCAGCTCTCCACCGCCCGGTCCGCGGCCCGGCTCGACGAGCGGGGCCGGTTCGTGCCGCTCGCCGATCAGGACCCGGCGTCGTGGGACCGGTCGCTGATCGACCGCGCGCACCGGCACCTGCGCGCCGCACACGCCCGCGGGCAGCTCGGCCGCTTCCAGCTCGAAGCGGCGATCCAGGCGGTGCACTGCGCGCGAACCGCCACCGCCCCGACCGACTGGGAGTCGCTGCTCGGCCTGCACCGGGTGCTCCAGGAGATCGCCCCGTCGCGGGGCGGCGCCGTCGCGCTGGCCGCGGTGTCCGCCGAGGTGCACGGTCCGGCGGCCGGGCTCGCGCTGCTCACCGACCCGGGCCGCTTCCAGCCGGCCTGGGTCACCCGCGCCCACCTGCTGGCGAAGCTCGGCCGGGCCGCGGAGGCGGTATCCGCCTACGACACCGCGATCAGCCTCACCCACGACCACGCCGAACGCGAGCACCTGCGACGGCGCCGCGCCCCCATGACGTAGCGAAACTCGCCTATGGTCGCCGGGTGGCGAACGTGTTCTCGATATTGTTGTTCATCCCGTTCCTGGCCCTCATCGTGTGGCTGTTCGCCGCGATCATCCGGCGGCTGCTCGGCGTCCGGGTCGGACCCGGCCGGACCCTGCTCGCGGCCGTGCTGGCGCTGCTCGTGACGTCCCCGGTGCTGGCCGGGCTGGCCCCGCCGGACCCGAAGAACGTCGGGCTCGCCGAGGGCGTCCTGCTCGTCCTCGCGGCGGCCGGCCTCGCGGCGCTGCTCGCCATGGCCGCCCTGGTCGTCCTGGAGGTGTTGCTGCCGACCGGGTCGATGCCCGGGCCGGTGGAGGTGTGGCGCGGCACCCGGCGGCGGATCGCGCGGACCCGGCGGTACTCGACGATCGTGCGGATCGCGCTCCGGCACGGCCTCGGCCGGTTCCTGCGCGGCCGCCCGCAGGCCGGGCCGACCTCGGCCGCCGCCCGGCGCCGGCTCGCCCGGTCGCTGCGGGACGCACTGGACGAGGGCGGTGTCACGTTCGTCAAGGTCGGCCAGCTGCTATCGACCCGGCGGGACCTGCTGCCCGCCGAGTTCGTCGAGGAGCTGACCGCGCTGCAGGACCGGGCCACCCCGGTGCCGTGGGACCAGATCGCCGCCGTCCTCGAGGCCGAACTCGGCGACCGGGTCTTCGCCGAGATCGACCGGGAGCCCCTCGCGGCGGCGTCGATCGCGCAGGTCCACACCGCCCGGCTGCCGGACGGGACCCCGGTCGTGGTCAAGGTGCAGCGGCCGGGCATCGGGGCCGTAGTGGAACGGGACCTCGACATCCTGGTCCGGCTCGCCGAGGCTCTCGAGGCGCGCACGTCGTGGGGGCGGTCGTTCGGCGTGCGCGGACTGGCGCTCGGCTTCGCCGAGGCGCTGCGTGAGGAACTCGACTTCACCGTCGAACGCGACAACCTGCAGACGATGGCCGCGGCCCTGGCGATGTCACCGCGGCGGGGCGTTCAGGTGCCTCTCGCGTACGCGGAGTTCAGCTCGGAACGCGTCCTGGTGATGCGCCGGCTCCCCGGCACCCCGCTCGGCGCGGCCGAGCCGGTGCTGGCCCGGCTCGACGACGACCGGCGGCAGGCGATCGCCGCGGACCTGCTCGACAGCCTGCTCGACCAGGTGCTGATCCACGGCATCTTCCACGCCGACCTGCACCCGGGAAACCTGCTGGTCGGCGCGGACGGCACGCTCGGCATGCTCGACCTGGGCTCGGTCGGCCGGCTCGACACGGTGACCCGGGCCGCGGTCGGGCGGCTGCTGGCCGCCGTCGGCCGCGGTGACCCGGTCGCCGCCAGCGACGCCCTGCTCGACCTGGCCGACCGCGGTGGCGAGGTCGATGAGCGGGAGCTGCAGCGGGCGCTCGGCATGTTGCTGGTCCGCTACGCGGCGCCCGGCAGCAGCGCCGGCGTCGCGGCGGTCTCCGCACTGTTGCGGACGTTCACGTCGCACGGCCTCGGCGTGCCCGCACCGGTCGCCGCGGTCTTCCGCGCCTTCACCACCCTGGAGGGCACCCTCGGCCTGCTGCGCCCCGGCTTCGACCTGATCGGCCAGGCCCGCGCCGTCGCCGGACGCCGCCTCACCGAGATGCTCGACCCGCAGCACCTCCCCCGCACCCTCCAGGAAGAACTGATCACGCTGCTGCCGATGATGCGCGGCCTCCCGCGCCGCCTGGACCGCATCGGCGACACGATCGAGAACGGACGTCTGCGCCTCAACGTCCGCCTCTTCTCCGACGATCAGGACCGCCGCCTGGTCACCGGCCTGATCCACCGCACGCTGCTCACGGTGATCGGCGCCGCGGCCGGCGTGATGGCGACGCTGCTGCTCGGGAGCGGCGAAGGCCCGCGGGTCAGCGCGGGCATCAGCCTGTTCCCGCTGCTCGGCTACGGCCTGCTGACCATCTCGGTGGTCCTCGTCCTGCGCGTCCTGATCGTCGTGCTCCGCCGCGACTAGCGGCCGCCCGCTGCCCGACCCCGGCCGGCGCTCAGGGTCGTCTCGCGGATGGTGAGGCACCCCTGAGCACCAGCCGAGCACTCGGGGGCGCGGACCTCGCGCGTGCCGGACGGTTTGTGATCAGCGCAGGAAGTCCTTGATCAGCGGGGCCACCCCGCTCGCGAACTCGTCGAAGAAGCCGTGCCGGCCCTCGTGCAGGTGCAGCTCCGCGTGCGGGATGCGGCCGGCGAGCAGCGCGGCGTTCGCGGTCGGGACCATGTGGTCGTCGCTGCCGTGCAGGACCAGCGTCGGCGCCGTGATCTGCGGCAACAGGTCCCACGCGCCGTGCCGGTTGCTGGCACGCAGATGCGCGCGGCTCTCCGCGGCACTCATCGCCGGATCGCCGAACAGATGGCTGCGACCGGTCCAGCCATCGGTGTAGAACAGCTCGCGTAAGGCCCGCAGCCGCGCCGAAAGGACCGGGTCGGCGAGGCGGTGGCGCACCTCGGATGACCGCTCCTGAGCATGCGGACCGCCGGGTGACGTGCACGCGAGCACCAGCCGGGAGACCAGATCGGGGTGCCGGGCGGCGAGGAACTGCGCGACCCGGCCGCCCATCGACGTGCCGTAGACCGCGGCCGGCCCACCCCCGGCCCCGGTCAGCACGGCCGCCGCGTCGTCGGCGAACCCGGCCGTGCTCCACTCGCCGACCGGGCCGCGGCTGGAACCCGTCCCGCGATAGTCGAAAGTGATCACCCGGAAGCGATCCTCGAACGCCTCCCGCAACCCGGTCCACCACACGTGCGAGTTCGCCTGCCCGGACAGCAGGAGCAGCACCGGCCCGTCCACCTGCCCACTGACCTGTACCGCGAGCGGAAAACCGTCCCCGGTCACCAGAACACTCATGCCCCCAATGATCGACCCACCGCGCCGTACGCGTCGATGAAGTCCCCCTCGGCCCGCCACCGCGTGATCGGCACCAGCCCGGGTTCGATCAGCGGCAGCCCGTCGAAGCAGCTCGCCAGCTCGTCCGGGCCACGCAGGATGTACGGCACCCCACCACTCTCCGCGAGCCGTTTCGCCCCTTCCACCACGGCCGGCGTGGTGTTCGTGCCGTCCCACAGCACGAGATGGCTGCCCGGCGCGGTGCCGGCGAGCGTCCGCGACACGATGGAGCGCACCACGTCCAGATCCGGCTCGTAACCGAGCACCCCCATGAACATCACCGCGACCGGCTGGCTGAAGTCGAGCTCCGCCTCGGCCAGGATCCGCTCCGGCTCGTGGTAGTCGGCGTGGATGTAGGAACCGGTGCCCAGCCGGCGGGCGTGCGCGAGCACCAGCGGATCGTTGTCCACATAGACGACGCGGGCCGCCGGGGCCACCTCGTGGGTGTTCTGCATGGTCGGCAGCCCGGTCCCGATGTCCAGGAACTGCCGGATCCCGGCCTCCTCGGCCAGATACCGCACCACCCGGGTCAGGAAGCGGCGCGACTCCCGCGCCATCACCGCGATCTCCGGATAGACCCGTACGACCGCGTCGCCCGCGGCCCGATCGGCGGGGAAGTTGTCCGTCCCGCCCATCCAGTAGTTCCAGATCCGCGCCGCGTGCGGCACGTCCGTCTGCAGCTCCGACTCCGTAGTCATGCCCGTCGATGGTACGCACGAGCCCGGTGCCGGACCCGGATTCACGTTCTGGATACTCCTCCCAGCACTCAGGGAAGGAACCGGTGAACCCATGGTCAACGGACCCGAGCAGGCAGCGCCCACCCCGGCGCACCGGCCGCGCGACACCACCCCGGCCGAACTCGGCTTCATCCCGGCCTCCCCGGTCGCCTGGCTGTCACCGGTCCAGCTGGCCGGCACCGGGCTGCGGGTCGCGCTCTCCTCGATCCAGGGCGGCTACCTGGACAAACGCGAGCTGCAGGCGTCCTTCCCGGACGAGGTGCACCGAGAGATCGGCCCGGACGGGGACTGCTGGATCGACTTCGTGGCCGACCTCGGCGACGGGTTCGACGCCACCTACTCGATCGCGTACCTGCTGGCCCAGCCGCAGCTCACCGTCGGTGAGCACGTGCTGCCACGGGGCCGGGCGCTGATCCTCGGCGGTGACGAGGTCTACCCGACGCCGAACGCGGAACGGTACGAGAACCGGATGGTCGGGCCCTATCACGCCGCGCTGCCCGCGGTGGCGCCCGGCGAGGACCACCCGAACATGTACGCGCTGCCCGGCAACCACGACTGGTACGACGGGCTCACTGCGTTCCTGCGCCTGTTCACCGGCACCCGGCGGACCGGGATCGGTGGCTGGCGGCTGCCGCAGCACCGGTCGTACTTCGCCGTGGAGCTGCCCGGCGACTGGTGGCTGCTGGCCGTGGACGACCAGGACTCCACGTACATCGACGACCCGCAGCTGGCCTACTTCAGCCGGGTGGCGGCGAACTTCGGCCCGCAGACCAAGGTGATCGTCGCGTCGGCCAGCCCGACCTGGGTGCAGGGCGACGACGTGCCCGGGGTCTACGCGTCGCTGGACTACCTGGTCCGGTCGGTGGTCGCGCCCACCGAGGCGCAGGTCCGGGTGATGCTCTCCGGCGACTGGCACCACTACGCGCGCTACGGCAACGACGAGCGCGAGCTGATCACCTGTGGCGGCGGTGGCGCGTACCTCTTCCCGACCCACCAGCTGCCGGAGACGATCGAGGTGCCGCCCGCGGACCTGCCGTCGCCGACGCCCCGGGAGACGTTCAGCCTGCGCTCGCGGTTCCCCGGCAAGCGGCTGTCCCAGGCGTACGCGGCAAGCATCTTCGCCCGCCTCCCCAAGGACAACCCGAGCTTCATCGCCATGGTCGGCACCCTGCACACCGCGATCCTGCTGGCCGCGAGCGGCGTCATCAAGAGCGACTTCGGCAGTCCGCTGCAGAAGTTCGCCCTGGTCCCGCTGGTGTTCCTGATGTCGCTGGTGATGGCCGGGACCTACGCCTTCGCCCACCTGAGCGACTCGGTCCTCGGCGGCTTGCGGCGCCGGGTGCTGGGCGTCCTGCACGGTATCGCCCACCTGGGCCTGGCCGCGCTCGGCACCTGGGCCTGGTGGGTCCTGCCGCTGCACGCCTGGCCGTGGCCCTGGTCGCTGATCGCCGAGATCGGCATCTACGGCGTGCTCTCCGGCCTGGCCGCCACCGAGCTGGTCGCCGTCTACCTGCTGATCGCCGCCCGCTTCAACGTGAACCTCAACGAGCTGTTCTCCGCACAGGGCATCGTCGACTCGAAGTCGTTCCTGCGCCTGCACGTCGCCGCCGACGGCACGCTGACCATCTATCCGATCGGCGTCCGCAAGGTCTCCCGCAGCTGGCGCGTCACCCCGGAGGGCCAGCCGCACGAGTCCTGGCTGGCCCCGCAGGACAAACTGCACGCCCGCCTCATCGAAAGCCCGATCGTTCTCAAACCCTAAACCCCATTTGGTACGCATACGGAGCGCCCGCCCGCAGGCTACGAGCCGAGTCCCGCGGTGGCCTCGCGCGAGACCGCGCCCACTCCGGACCACGCCGCGCCGCCACGTCCGCGGTGGCCTCGCGCGAGATGCTGCCCACTCCCGGCCGCAGCGCGCCCCCGGAATCCGGCTGGCTCCCAGGGGTGTCTCAGCGACGCTGAGACACCCCTGGCCGCCAGCCCACTCCAGAACCGGCCCAGCTCGCTGTCGGCGGCTGGGTCTGAGGGGTGCCTCAGGGGTGCCGAGGCACCCCTGAGCGCCAGCCGAAGACCGGGGGTCTTGAGCGGTCGCTCAAATCTGCTAGGTTTGAGCGGTCGCTCAAACCTGTGGGAGGTGTGTCGTGGCCAGGATCTATGTCGAGACGATCATCGCGGCGCCGATGGAGCGGATCTGGGCGGCGACGCAGGATCACCGGCAGCATCCGCGGTGGGACGCGCGGTTCGGGCGGATCGATCCGGTGCCGGGCAGCGAGCCGGCCGCGTTCACCTATGCCACCGCGGTGCTGCCCGGCGTGGAGATCGCCGGCTACGGCGTGCACAGCGGCGAGCGGCAGCGCGACGGCGGCGAGGCGGTGTCGTCGCTGCGGTTCGGCTCGGCGGACCGGCGGTCACCGATCCGGGAGGGCGCCGGGTACTGGCGGTACGTCCCGGTCGCCGGCGGGGTGCGGTTCCTGACCGGTTATGCCTATCGGACGCGGTGGGGGCGCGCGGGCCGGCTGGTCGATCTCGCCTTCGGGCCGGTGTTCGGCTGGGCGACGGCCTGGTCCTTCGATCGGCTGCGGCTCTGGCTCGAGCACGGCGTCACACCGGAACGAGCCCGCCGGAACGCCGTCGTCGAGTGCCTGCTGCGCGCCGCGCTCGTCGCCGCCGCGCCGGCGGCCGGTCGGCCCCTTCTTGTGCTGGTCGCGGCGGGGCTGGCGATCGGCTTCCCGCCGTACCGGAAAACTCCAGCGGCCCGGCGGTGCCGCCGGCGTCCCGGAAAGGACGGACCTCGATGACCTCGGTCTTCCAAGAGACGCTGCGGGACGACTTCGACCGCCTGCACCCCCGGCTGCAACGGCGGTTCGGCGTCGACGGCGACCGTGACCAGGGCTGCGTCGGCACCGGCGTGATGGACCGGGTCTGGCGTGGCGCCGCGTTCACCGCGCCGTTCCTGTATCTCGGCACGCTGCGGCACATCCTGTTCCCGGAGACCGGGACCGGCATCCCGTTCACCATCGAGAACTACGCCTACCAGGACACCTACCGCCGGCCGACGCTGACGTTCGTGCGGACGTTCCAGGTCCGGCCGCACCGGCGGCGGCGCTTCGACGCGACGATGGTCTACGACCCGCGCCGGGCGGTGCTCGTCGACTACCTGGGCACCACCCAGCATCTCGCGGTCGACCTCGACGTCTCCGTGGACAGTGCCGGCGGGCTGCGGTTGCGCAGTGGCCCGCAGACGTTCCGCGGCGGGATCGGCTGCCCGCCGGCGATCTCCGGTGACGCCGAGGTGCACGAGTGGTGGGACGCGAAGGCCGAACGCTTCCGGATCCGGGTGACCGTGACCAACCGCCGGTTCGGGCCGCTGTTCGGCTACCACGGCAGTTTCACCGCGGCATACGTCCCGGCCGGCCACCCGGTCCCGGCCGCGGTCCGCCCGTTGCGGGAGAACCCGCGGGCCTGACGGTCCCGGTCAGACCCAGGTCGGCACGTTGCCGCCGGCGTAGCGGGCGCCGAACCCGCCGGTCGGCAGGATCTCGTGCAGGGCGGCCAGGTCGGCCGGGGTCAGCCGCAGGTCGGCGGCCGCGGTGTTCTCCTCCACCCGGGCCACGCTGCGGGTGCCCGGGATCGGCACCACGTGCTCGCCCCGGGTGAGCAGCCACGCCAGGGCCAGCTGCGACACCGTCGCGCCCTTGGCCTCGGCCAGCTCGCCGAGCTGCCGGACGGCTTCGAGGTTCTTCTCGTAGTTGCCGGGCTGCCAGCGCGGGTCGGTGTTGCGCATGTCGGTCGGGTCGTACTCCCCGGCCGGCTTGGCGGCGCCGGTCAGGAAGCCGCGGCCGAGCGGCGAGTAGGCCACGAAACCGATGCCGAGCTCGTCGAGGACTCCGAAGAGCTGTTCGGCGTCGCGCTCGAACAGCGAGTACTCGGTCTGCAGCACGGAGACCGGCTGCACCGCGTGCGCCTTGCGGATGGTCTCCTCGCCGGCCTCGCTGAGCCCGAAGTACTTGACCTTGCCGGCGTCGATGAACTCCTTGACCACGCCGGCCACGTCCTCGATCGGCACGGTCGGGTCGACGCGGTGCTGGTAGAGCACGTCGATGTGGTCGACGCCGAGGTAGCGCAGGCTGTTCTCGACGACCTCGCGGATGTGGTCCGGCCGGCTGTCGAAGCCGTAGTCGCGGGTGAAGCCGAACTTGGTGGCGATCACGATCTCGTCGCGGAAGTCCTTGACCGCCCGGCCGACGACCTTCTCGTTCTCGCCCCAGCCGTACAGCTCGGCGGTGTCGAAGAACGTCACGCCGAGGTCGTGGGCGCGGCGGATGGTGTCGACGCCCTCCTGCTCGTCGCCGGGGCCGTAGGCCAGATTGATGCCCATGGCGCCGTAGCCGATCGCGGAGACCGCGAGGCCGTGCTGTCCGAGGGTGCGCTGCTGCATGGTGAGACCTTTCCAGCGTACGGGTCAAACCGAACGGTTCGGTTCGACAATACGACGGCGAACCGCGAACGCCAAACCAAACGGTTCGGTTGGTAATCTCGTGCCATGGCCGCCACGATCAGCACCGACTCCACCGGCGACCGGATCGTCGCCGCGGCCACCACCGAGTTCGCCCAGCACGGCGTCGCGGGCGCCCGGATCGAACGGATCGCCAAGACCGCCCGCACCAGCAAGGAGCGGGTGTACGCCTACTTCCGCAGCAAAGAGGCGCTCTACCAGCACGTCCTCAGCCGGGAGCTGGCCACGGTGGCCGAGGCGACCCGCCTGGACCCGCGGGATCTCGCCGGGTACGCCGGGCGGATCCACGACTACTTCATGCGCTATCCGGAACGGCTGCGGCTGATGACCTGGGGCCGGATGCGCCAGTGCCTGCCCGGCGAGGTCGCGCTGGACGACCCGATCCAGCGGTCGGTCGGCTACAAGATCGAGCTGATCCGCGAGGCGCAGCGGGCCGGGCATCTCGATCCGTCCTGGGAGCCGCTCGACATCCTGGTGTTCGTGAACCAGATCGCGATGTCGTGGGCGGATCAGCCCGACCTGGTCCCGGCCGATGTGGACCGGGCGGAGTTCCTGGCCGCGCGTCGGGCCGCGGTGGTCACCGCCGTGGAGCGGCTCTTCCCGAGCTCCGCTCAGGGGCCGATCAGCTCGCGGTAGTCGGCGCCGGTCAGGGGGCCGTCCGACAGTGAGCCGTCTCCGCGTGGCACGCGCAGCGGCTGCCCGCCCTGGGTGAAGACCACCGAGCCGATGTCCGCCCGGGACGTCAGGGTGCAGACGATCTGGGCGTACCCCAGAAGCTCGTCGCTCCGCCCGCTGCCCGCATCCGGCTCGGCGACCTCGACCACCGCTCCCCCGCCGGCGGCGCCGACCCGCACGGTCAGTGACGTGCCGGCGAGCGCCGACGACAGCCCGGCCTGCCGTTCGGTCGCGGTCGGGCCGGCGACCAGGTCGGTCAGCTGCCGCTGGGCGGTCGGCGCGCCGCTGACCCGGCGGACGGCCTGTGCCAGGCTGCCGTCCCGCACCAGGCAGAGCACCTCGGCGACCTCACCGGCCGAGCCGGACTCCGCCGGTGACGGGGAGGTGGCGGTGAGCGGGCGCCGGGGCAGGGTGACCTCGTGCGGCTCGTCCTGGGCCGGCACCCCGCACGCCGCCACGGCGAGCAGGGTCAGCAGGCTCAGCGCGGCGCGGCTCCACCGCATCGGGCGCCGCCGCGCAGCTCCAGGCGTCAGACGCTCCCGGGCAATGCCCGGCATCAGGCGCTCCAGGGCAGTGCCGGGCATCAGACGCTCCCGGGCAGGTCGAGGCGGAAGCGGGCGCCGCCGCCGGGGCGGTCCGAGACTTGGGCCCGGCCGCCGTGGGCGGCCGCGTGCTCGGCGACGATGGCCAGGCCGAGCCCGGTGCCGTCACCCGCACCGCGCGCACCGGCGGCCGGCCCGCGGACGAACCTGTCGAAAATCGTCGGCCGGTCCGCCTCGTCGATGCCCGGCCCGGCGTCGTCCACCTCAAGGAAGAAGTCGGCCGAGGCGAGGCCGTCAGATGCCCGGCCCGCTCGCACTGCTACCGGGCCACCGCTATACCTGATCGCGTTGTCGATCAGGTTGCCGAGCGCCTGCTCCACCCGCCGCCGGTCCACGGTCCAGACCTCCGGCGTCCCGGGCACGATGACCACCAGGTCCGCCTCCAGCCCGCGGGACCGGCACATCCCGCGCAGCAGCTCGGCGATCACCACCGGCTCCCGGTGCACCGGCTGGTCGCTGCGGGCCAGCTCGAGCAGGTCGTTGACCAGGGCCTGGAACCGTTCCACCTCGGCCGCGATCAGGCCGACCGCCGACGCTGACCGCTCGTCGAGACGGTCCTTGCGCCGCTCCAGCACGCTCACCGCGGCCTCCAGGGTCTGCAACGGCGACCGCAGCTCGTGGCTCACGTCCGCGGCGAACCGGCGGTCCCGTTCCCGGCGCCGGCTCAGCTGACCGGCCATGTCGTTGAACGCCTCGGAGAGCACCGCCAGGTCCGGTTCGGTGTCCGGGTCGAGCCGGGTGGCGAGGTCACCGGCGGCGATGCCGCGGGCCGCTCCGGCGACGGCGGCGAGCGGGCGCAGGGCGTGCCGGGTGACGTACCAGCCGACCGCGGCGCCACCGGCCGCCACCATGATCGCGACGGCGGTCAGCACCAGGGCAAGCAGTTGCAGCGTACGTTCCAGCTCCCGCAGCGAGACGATCTCGTAGAACGTCATGTCCCCGGGCAGCGGCACCCCGATGATCAGCGCGGGCTGCCCGTCCCGGCTGACCCGTTGCGCCCCGGCCTGCCCGCCCGCCGTCATCGCCTGCAGCCGCGCCGGGACCGTCGTCTCGCCCACCGGCTCGGCGCTGCGCGAGTACCACCGGCCGTCGCGGTGCAGCAGCACGTACCGGTCGGCACCGGTGTCCAGCCCGCGCAGCACCTCGCCCAGCTCGGGATCCGCGCCGGCCACGTCGGCGGTGACGATGGCCGCGTCGAAGTACGTGGCCCGCACCGCGGTGCGCTCCCGCTCGGCGAAGAGCGTGTTGCGGATCAGCTCGTACGACACCACCGTCACGCAGGTGGACAGCAGCAGCGCGCCGATCGCGAAGGCGGCGCTGACCCGGGCGCGCAGTCCGATCGGTGTCACGGCTGGAGCTTGTATCCCAGGCCGCGGACGGTGACCAGGTGCCGGGGCCGGGCGGTGTCCGCCTCGATCTTCTGCCGCAACCGCCCCACGTGCACGTCGACCACCCGTTCGTCGCCGAACTCGTACTCCCAGACCCGCTGCAGCAGCTGCTGGCGGGAGAGCACCAGGCCGGGGTGCTCGGCCAGCTCGCAGAGCAGCCGGAACTCGGTGCGGGTGACGGCCACCGCCACGCCGTCGAGTCGTACCTCGCCGGCCTCCGGGCGGATCTCCAGCGCGCCGAAGGTGAGCACGCTGGTGACCGGGGCGAGCACCGTACGGGACCGGCGGCGCAGCGCCCGCAACCGCGCGGCCAGCTCCTTGACCCGGACCGGTTTGACCACGTAGTCGTCCGCGCCGGCCTCCAGCGCCGCGACGATGTCGTGGGTGTCGTCACGCGCGCTGACCACCACGATCGGCACGTCGTCGTCGCGGCGCAACTGCCGGATGCACTCGTACCCGTCCATCCCGGGCAGCATCAAGTCGACGAGCACGGTGTCGGCTCTGCGGCGGCGCTGCTCGGCGATGCCCTCCTCGCCGGTGGCGACCGCGTACGCGGTGTACCCCTCGTCCTCCAGCGCCATGGTCAGCGAGAGGCGGATCCGGTCGTCGTCCTCGATCAGCAGCACCGCGGTCATACCCGCATGATGCCGCGCGTTCCGCCGGTGAGCCCGTCGGTCGGCTCACGACGGGAGTTTGTCACGTAACTGTCATGGCGATGGGCCGGTACCGCCATGCCGGCCGGGCAGCGTGTGACCCATGACCGCAGTCAGTCTCGTCACCGCGGTGACCATCGGCCTGGTCACCGGTCTCGTCGGCCGGCTCGTGACGACGCACCGCCGTGGCGCACCGCTCTGGCTGCCGCCGGCCGTCGGGATCGGCGCGGCCGTGTTCGCCACCGTGGCGCTCCGGATGGCGGACGCCGGCGCGACCGGTCCGACCGCCGTCGAGGTGCTGCTGCAGGTGGTGTTCGCCGCCGCCGGTGTCGCCCTGGTCGCGATCACCACCGACCGGGCCCACTACGACCGGACCGGGGGTGCCCGATGACCGCGGTGGCCGGCGACGGCGTGCTGACGCTGCGGCACCTGGACGAGCTGCGCGCCACCGTGGTGGCGCCGCTGTCCGACCTCGATCAGCAGATCGTCGAGGTGGTGCGTCCGGTGGTGATGGCCGCCGCCACGGCCGGGCGGCACGTGGTGCTGGACCTGCAGGGCGTGGGCGTCGTCGACTCGGCCGGGCTCGGTCTGCTGGTCCGCGCGCACCGGGAGGCCCGGAGTCACGGCGCGTCGCTGCTGCTCGTGGCTCCGTCCCGATTCGTCCAGACGGTGCTGCACACCATGCGCCTGGACGGGGTCTTCCCGACCTTCCCCGACCAGCCGCAGGCGCTGGAGTGCCTCGCCGGCATCCCGGCCTAGTGATCGACCGTCATCTCCGCCGCGTCATGGCCACCGCGGTCGCGACGGCCGCGGCGACCACCAGGCCGGTGATCAGGACGCCGACCGCGCCCCAGACCACCATCAACACCGAGAGGCCTGCCCACACCAGGCCCGCGATCACCGCCAGGCTGGCGATGGTCACCGTTCGCAAAGGCTTGCGCGTACGGCGGATCGGCGTGACTTCCTCGCCGGTCAGCCGCGCCACGATCTGATCGAATTCCCGCCGCGTGTCTCTGGTGGACAACTGGAGGATCACCGCCCGTCATCGCGATCCCGGTGTCCGCCGCAGCGGCGGTACCGTTCCCCCAATAGAACTACTCGATCGCCGCAACGTCTACGACACGAACCATGACGCTTTCATGACGGCACCTCGTCCCGGCGCCGCAATCAGCCCCTGACCAGCCCACGGACGCAGCGCGATCCCAGCCAGAACCACACTGATCAGAAAGTTCCAGCCCGGTCGCGCCCACCGAGTGCGCGGCCCGATCGCCGGCTGGCCCTCACGGCCGCATCGAGCGAGCCATAACGGCCATGACAACCAGCCGCACTAACCCAGTGCCGGATGCCGGTGGCCGGATGCAGCGGTTGCCGCAGGCGCGAATCACGCCGGCCACAGCGTGCGCACGGCCCCCGCACACGTCCCGGTTACCGGCTGGTGCTCAGGGGTGCCTCCCCGCCCCCGAGGCACCCCTGAGCACCAGCCACGCACGCGACGGCCGGGGCGGCATCACCGGACCGCAACGCGGGACGGCAGCGCGGGAGACCGGGCTGCGGGCGTGCCCGATGCCCGATCGGATCCGTGTGCCGCCCGGGGAGGGCGGCGGGAGTCCGCAGTGCCAGATTGCGTGCGCGCACCGCCCACCTGGGGGCGGTACATGCCCGCACAACCCGATCGCGGACCTCTACCGCCCCGAATCCGGCCCAACGCGTACTCCTACCGCCCCACCAACATCAAGCGCGGACCGCTACCGCCCCACCAACATCAAGCGCGGACCGCTACCGCCCCACCAACATTGAGTGCGGACCGCTGCCGCCTCGCCAACATTCAGTGCGGACCGCTACCGCCCACGCTGACCCTGCAAGCGACGCTGAGCGGCTGAAAATCCCCGGCATGCGACGCCACCACCACCTGCGCCCGAATACGTCGGACACCACTTCACGGCGGAGCGCTTTTCGCGGCGCGCTCCTCGTCACCGGGGCGGTGGGCGGCGCTTCCTGGCGTACCAGAAAATGGCGATGGCAAGCAGCAAGCCGGCAGCGATCAGGGAGATCAGCGGACCTGTGCCGCCGCCGGAGGAGTCCGGGGGCGCGGCCGCGACCGGAGCCGCGGCGGACAGGGCGGCGGCGGGGTGGGCCGGGTCGGCGACGGTGAAGGGGTAGGAACCCTGGACCGTGTGGCCGTCCGCGGAGACCACCCGGTAGGCGACCAGGTAAGCACCATTGCCGAGCGTCTGACTGATAGTGATCGTCGCCGACGCGCCGTCGATGGTCGGCGCGGCGGCCGGGACCGGCTGCCGCGCGGCGTCGCTGACCACGATCGTCGTGTAGTCCGGGTTGAGGCGCTCACTGAACCGCAGCGTCACGGTGGTCGGTGCGGCGGTCAGCGTCGCCTCCTTGGCCGGGTCGGCCGCGACAAGCTGGGCGTGCGCCCAGGCCGGCGAGCCGGGCACCAGCACCGCGGCCAGCACAGCGAGCGCGGCCAGCAGCCGCGTCACGACCGCGCCCGCCCGCCGCGGCACATCAGCCTCCCGCAGCACGACACCACCCGCCTGCCCCGGCGCAGCAGACTCCCGCAGCACGACACCACCCGCCCGCCGCCGCGCAGCAGACTCCCGCAGCACGACACCACCCGCCCGCCGCCGCGCAGCGGGGTCTTGTCTCATGACAGCACCTGCTCGCCGATCCAGCCGTTCTCGGCGCAGCCTGGGGGTATCGCGAAGACTGCTGAGCCGATGGGGGTGATCCATTCGTTGAGCAGGTCTTTTTCGGCCAGGCGGCGCTGGATCGGGACGTATTGGCGGGCGATGTCGCGCTGGTAGGCCGCGAAGATCAGACCGGCGTCCGGGCGTCCGGAGGCGTCCGGAGCGCCGTCGTAGTTGTAGGGGCGGCGCAGGATCTTCAGCGCCGGGTCGGTGACGTGCGCGCGGGTGACGTGCGAGAAGTCCGGCATGGCGGGCAGGCCGGTGTCGTCGAGTGCGGTGAAGTTCGGTTCGTCCCGTTCGGACTGTCCGCTCAGCGGGGCGCCGGACGCCAGGCGACGCCCCACGGCGTTCTCCTTGTCCGAAACCGACAGCATGTCCCACTTCTCGATCTCGGCGCGGACCCGGCGCACCACGAGCGTGCTGGAGCCGTCCGGGTTCCACACCGCCGGATCGATCTCCGGGCCGCGCGGGTTCGCGGTGCCGTCCAGCTGACCGAGCACGTTGCGCTGGGTGTGCTCCGGGGCCTGCACGCCGGGGCTGCGCCGGAAGCCCTGCTGGACCCAGCGGACCGACCCGAACGGGCGAGCATCCTTGATCATCATCCGCTGGGTGTGCGCGACGGTCAGCGGGTCGTCGGCGCAGATCTGCAGCAGCAGGTCGCCGCCGGACCAGCGCGGCAGCAGCCGGTCGATCCGGAACGCCGGCAGCTCGGCGACCGGGCTGGTCAGGCCGGCCGCGCGGTACAGCCCGGGGCCGAACCCGAACGTGACGGTCAACCGGGCGGGCAGCGCGGCCAGGGTCGCGTCGGTGTCGCCCAGCGCGGGGATGCCCTGGGTCAGGCGTGCCGCGTCGTCGGTGAGCAGGGGCAGCATCCGGCCCAGGG
The DNA here is from genome assembly GCF_001509495.1 of Actinoplanes awajinensis subsp. mycoplanecinus. Lineage (NCBI taxonomy): Bacteria > Bacillati > Actinomycetota > Actinomycetes > Micromonosporales > Micromonosporaceae > Actinoplanes > Actinoplanes awajinensis. The sequence continues at coordinate 63,432 of NZ_LLZH01000342.1, forward strand.
CCCGTTTGTCGGTGCCGGCGGCCAGGGTGAACGCCACGAAAGCGGCGTGTGCGGGCGGGTCCTCGGCGATGCCGGCCTGCCGAGGCCCGTGAAACGGAACGGTGGCCGCACCGATACCGGTCTCGGCGGGCGCCACGGCCGCGCCGGCGGTGGCCAGCGCGACCGGAGCCACCCCGGCGGCGGCCGGCGCGGCGGCCGCGGGGGTCGCGCCGGCGGTGACCGCCGCGGCACCGAGGCCGGCGAGCAGACCCCGCCGGCTCAACGGAGACGTCACGGCGCGGCGCTGCCCATCGTCATGCCGGGGTCGTAGCTCTCGCCCGCGCCCGCGAACGGCTTGGCGATCGCGGTGAACGGCACGGTGGAGCCGTCACCGAGCTTGAGCGTGAACGACACCTCGTCACCGGCCTCGATCGCCTTGGCCGGCTTCATCAGCATCAGGTGATCGCCGCCCGGGGACAGCTCGTGGGTGCCCTTCGCCTTGATCACGAAGCCACCCTCCTTGGGCTGCATGACCATCTTGCCGTCCTTCATGGTCATCTCGTGGAGTTCCATCGGCGAGGCCGGCGACTCGGCGGCGGCCACCGTGATGTCCGCGTCGGTGTCGTTGACCAGCACGCCGAACGCCGCGGTCATGGCGCCGGCCCCGGCCGCCTTGACCCACGGGTCCTTGATCGTCAGGGTCGCGGCGACCGCGGTCACCGACGGTGCGGGAGTGGGCGTTCCGGTGCTGCTCGCCGAGTCGTCGGAGCCGCAGGCGGCCAGGGCGAGGGTGGACAGGGCGGCGGTGAGGACCGCCGCGGTGAGGAACTGCCGGGACTTTCGCATACAGGTTGGTCAGCATCCGGGCGGCAAAAGTTCCCGCTCAAACATTATTTTTCGTGACTTTCCCGGCGGACGCCCGGCGCCGGGTTCTCGGCGACGGCGGACGCGCTTTCCGGCACCGGCACGCCGCCGGCCGATGAAGCGGCCGCGACGGCCAGGAACGCGTTGTACCGCGCGAGATCGTCCTCGCCCCCGCCCGCCTCCGCCCGGTCCGCTGCCCGGTCCACCCGGGCCTGCTCCCGCTCGTCCGACCGGATCCACTGCCGCACCAGGATCAGCATGATCACCACGGCCGGCAGCTCACCGAACGCCCAGGCCAGCCCGGCACCCAGATGCTGATCGGCGAGCAGCGACGACGCCCACGCCGGGTGCACGGCCAGATACCAGTCCGGCGCGATCACGCTCGTCGACTGCAGCAGCACGAACCCGAAGAACGCGTGCGCCACCATGGCCAGGAAGTGCACCACGGTGAGCAGCGCCGGATGCACCCGGCGGCGGCCCGGGTCGACGCCGATCAGCACCCAGAACAGCAGGTACCCGGCGAGCACGAAGTGCACGAGCATGGCCAGGTGGCCGAGGTGGTACCGCATCAGCGTGCCGAGCAGGTCACCCAGGTAGAGGCCGTAGAGGCTGACCACGTAGACGCCGAGCGCGACCAGCGGGTGGCTGAGCAGCCGGAACAGGCGACTGTGCAGGACCACGAGCAGCCACTCGCGCGCGCCGCGCACCTGTGGGTCGGCGGGGCGGCGCAGGGTCCGCAGTGCCAGGGTGACCGGTGCGCCGCCGACGAGCAGGATCGGCACCACCATGGAGAGCACCATGTGCTGGACCATGTGCGCGCTGAACAGGACGTAGGCGTACCGGGCGACGCCGAGGCCGGTGATCGCGGCCAGGGTCAGCATCCCGGCGATCCAGGACGCCGTGCGGCTGATCGGCCAGTCGTGGCCGGCCCGGCGCATCCGGCGGACCCCGGCCAGGTAGGCGGCGATGCCGAGCACGACGACGGTGAGGAAGAACAGGTCGGGCAGCGGGTCGCCGAGCATCCGGACGGCGGTCGGCGGCCCGGGCGGCGCGAACCCGAGCAGTTCGACGAGCGGATCAGGTTCGACGGACCCCTCCGGGACCGGCGTCGGCGTACGGGAAAGGGCAACTGCCAGGCCGACAGCCGCGCCGAGCACGACCAACTCCCCTGCGGCCAGCCTCAGGAAGCCACGCGGCGCGCCGGACCGCAGGGCCGGCAGCGTCCGCCGGCGATGCGCGAGACCGATGACCCCCACGACCGCAAGACCAAAAACCTTCAGCAGTACGAGTACGCCGTACCGGGACCCCCACACCTCCCCCCACCCGCCGAGCCGCACCACCGCGTTGGCCCCGCCACTGATCGCGGTCGCCACGAAGCACCCGAGCGCGAGCCGGCTGTACCGCGCCGCCGTGTCAGCGAACCGGCGATGCCGGCGCACCAGCAGCAACCCGGCCAGCCCGCCGACCCACAGCGACGCCGCGAGCACGTGCAACGCCAGGCTGGTCACCGCGATCTGGTGGTTGCCGGCCCCGGCCGCGTGCCCGGTGAACGCCGGCGGCAACACGGTCACCATGGCCAGTACGGCGGTGACCGCGGCCAGCCCGCGCGACACCCCGCCGCGGCTGAGCACCGCCACCGCCAGGGCCAGCCCGGTCTGCAGCAGCAGCGCCTGCCCCTGCGAGATGGAGAACGCGAAACTGACGATCGCGTGCCGGCTGAGCTGCCCGGCCGGCACGGCGAGCACATCGGAGACGGTGTAGACGATCAGCGCACCCGAGGTCACCGCCCAGAGCAGCGCCAGCCAGGTGGTACGCCGCAGCAGCACCCACCCGCGCGCCGCCACGCTCGCACCGTCCCCGGGCAGCAGGAACGCCGCCGTCACGGTGAAACCCACGGTCAGCACACCCAGCAGGTTCGCCACCAGGGTCAGCACCGGCAGCGTCCACTCGGTGACCACCCCCGGACTCGGGATCCCCGGCAGCACCGCCCCGTCGATCCCACCCCCGAACCGCAGCGCCACCACCAGCACGATCACGGTGACCCCGGCCGCCGTCACCGTCGTTCTCCACACACCTCGCACAGTCCGTCAGTCGTCCCCGCGCCCGCGGTAGTTCCCGGCGTGATCCACACCTCGATAAGGTGGGCCATGCCGCGCCCGCTCCGCATCCTGACGCTGCTCCTCGGGCTTGTGCTGATCACCGCCGCCGCCCTGGACCTGATCACCCTCCAGCAGCGCGCCGACCGCATCCGCGCCACCGGCGTCCCGGTCAGCGCCGGAGTCCTGCACCCGAGCATCCCCGGGGCTGGCTCCGCACACCGCACGGCGACCCGATGATCGTGATCCCCGGCCCGCTGACCCACCCGGCGCCGGCCTGGGCGGACCGAGCCGACAGCACCGTCCTGGGCCTGATCCTCTTCCCGAACGACGCCCAGCCACCCCGGGACGAGGTACTGCCGGCTCGCCGTCGCACCGCACACCACCATCCAGAGATGGGAGCAAGAAGCCCGAGCTTCCTACCGCTCCCCGTTGAGCCCCAACCCCGACACCACCCCTTTGACCTGATGATGGAAGACCGAGCGCGCCTCGGTGGTCTGAGTGACCCGGGTGCTAGCTGCCGGCCGGGGCGGGGCTGGTCGGGACGGGCGGGCGGCGGCGGGGCCGGAGCACCTGGACGGCGGTGTCGAAGGCCAGGAAGGCCAGCAGCGGGACGCCGAGCAGCGGCAGGTACCAGCCGAGCGCGAACACGATCGGCAGCCCGACGGCGATCACCGGCAGCGGCAGGTTGACCCAGTTGCCCCGGGCCGGCGGCGCGCCGACCAGGGCCTGGCGCCCGACGCGGGTCGGGCGGCGCTGCCACCACATCCGGTAGCCCCAGATGATCACGGTGATCAGGCCGATCGCGAGCGCGGCCAGCAGGATCTGGTTGACCGGGCCGAACAGCTCGCCCATGTGCGCGGCGACGCCCCACTTGGTGAGCTTGGCGGTCAGCGGCCAGTCGGCGAAGTCGACCCGGTCCACGACCCGGCCGGTGGAGTCCATGGCGACGCTGTCCGCGGCGACCGGCCAGAGCGCGCGGTTCTGCGAGACGGTCCAGGCGGTGGCGGCGTCACCGGGGACGGCGATCGTCACCGGCCCGGTCAGGCCCTCCTTCCGGGCGGCGGCCAGGACGGTGTCGACCGCGGCCGGGTCGACCGGGGCCTCCCCACCGGGCATGACCATCCCGCCGTGATGACCGCCGGTCGCGGCAGCCTCGCCGGTCACTGTCGTGCTGACGTACGGCGTACCACCCCGCATCGCGTCCAGCGCCTCGTGGAAGTTGCCGCCGGCGTAGCGCGACCAGGTGAGCCCGGTCGCGGACAGGATCAGCAGGCCGGCGGTGAGCCAGAGCCCGGTGGCCGCGTGCCAGCTCCGGGTACGCCGGACACCCTTCTTCGCGCCCAGCTCCGGAGCGAGCAGGCGCTTGGCGGTGCGGTTGCCCCGCAGGCGCCGCCACCACAGCACCACGCCGCCCAGGGTGATCACCCAGAGCCAGCTGGCGGCGAGCTCGGAGTAGTGCCGGCCGGTGACACCCAGGTGCAGGTTGCGGTGCAGGTCGTCGAGCCAGGTCTTCAGCGGGGTGGACCCGAACCAGGTGGTCAGCTGCCCGGTCGTGGCGCCGGTGTACGGGTCGACGTACACCGTGTGCAGGTGCTCCTCGTCGAGCTCCGGCGAGCTGAAGTCGATCTGGGTGGTGGCGTCGCCCTCCCCCGGTCGTACGCCGGTGAGCGTCCCGCCGGGGTGCACGGCCCGGGCCGCGATGATCTGCTCGGCCAGCGGCCGGGTCTGGCCGCCGGTCGCGGCCACCGTGAGCTCGTCGCCGTAGACGATCGAGTCCAGCTGCGGGGTGATCGTGTACGCCAGCCCGGTCAGCGCCGCGACCAGCAGGAACGGCGCGATCAGCACACCGGCGTAGAAGTGCAGGCGCAGCAGCAGGGCGCCGAGCGCGGACGGTTGTCGCGGGGCTCGGGCCGGGGTCTCGACCTGTTCGGGTGCGCTGAGCTCGGGTGTCACGGCCATCGGCTGTCCTCGTCGAGGTCGGCGGCGCGGGGGCGCCGGCATCCAGGGGGTTGCAGTCGACGCCGTTCCGCTCGGGCGTCGCCCCGGTAGTCGCCACCGACGCCCCGCTGGTTCCCAGCTTTCTCCCAGAACTTTCCCGCCCCCGATCGGCCGGTGAGACAAATCGGTCAGGCACCGGACCCTGGCTGGTCCTCAGGGGTGCCTCACGTGCCGTGAGGCACCCCTGAGGACCAGCCGACGAGACCTGGCGGCGCGGCACGGTCCGGAGTGCGGGCGGTGTGGCGCGAGACCAGCCCGGGGCGTGGCTGGTGGCCTGCGGCGGGGCGCTCGGTATCCGTACCGAATAAGGTTTCGGGTCATGGAATCCGCACCCTCCTACCGGGACGCCAACCGCGCCCGGCTCCGCGACAGCCTGGTCGACGCGGCCCGGGAGCTGACCGTGAGACACGGCTGGGGCCGGGTGCGGATGGCGGACGTGGCCAAGGCCGCCGGGGTCAGCCGGCAGACGGTCTACAACGAGTTCGACGGGCGGGACGGGCTCGCCCAGGCGCTCGCCGCCCGGGAGATCGAGCGGTTCACCGTCGCGGTGCGTGAGCGGCTGCGGGAGCACGGCGCCGACGTCCGGGCCGCCGCACACGCCGCCATCCTGCACACGCTGACCGAAGCCGATCAGAACCCGCTGGTGCGGTCGATCCTGGCCGGCGCACCCGACGAGCTGCTGCCGTTCCTCACCACCCGGTCGGACCTGCTGCTGTCGGCGGCCGGCGCGGTGATCGACGAGTGGGCCGCGGCCAGCCTGCCGGACGCCGACCCCGCGGTGGTGGCGCTGGCCGGCGAGTCGATCGTGCGGCTCACCGTGAGCCACGTGGTGCGGCCGAGTGCGGACACGGCGACGGCGGCGAGCGCCCTGGCCGAGGTGTTTGTTCGACTTCTGCGCTAGCCGTGTCCATACACTTGACACTAGCGGCTCGAATGTAAAGCATCGATGGCATGGCTGTCGCCGCACTCCCCTGGCGTGACCGCAAACGCCCCCTCTGGCCGCTGGCCCTGGTGGTGCCCGGTCTCCCGTTCGCCGCGCTGCTGTTCGCCACCGCCACCTCCTCGCCGTGGTTCTGGTGGCTGACCCCGGTGGTCATCCTCGGTGTCATCCCGCTCGTCGACCTGCTCGTCGGCGACGACCGGGCGAATCCGCCGGACGAGGCGGTGCCCGCGCTGCAGGCGTCGCCCTACTACCGGTGGATCACCTATCTGTTCCTGCCCGCGCAGTACGCCGCGCTGGCCGTCACCTGCGCCGCCTGGGTGCGCGGTCCGGGAGTGATCGGCGGCGTCGGGCTGGTGCTGACCGCCGGGCTGGTCAACGGCATCGCCATCAACACCGCGCACGAGCTGGGCCACAAGCGCGAGACGGCAGAGCGCTGGCTCTCCAAGATCGCCCTGGCCCCGACCGGGTACGGGCACTTCTTCGTCGAGCACAACCGTGGCCACCACGTCCGGGTCGCCACCCCGGAGGACCCGGCCAGTTCCCGGCTCGGCGAGTCGTTCTGGCGGTTCTGGCCGCGCACGGTGCTCGGCAGCCTGCGGTCGGCCTGGCGTCTGGAGACCAGCCGGCACCGGCTCCGCGGGCGCAGCCCCTGGCACCCGCGCAACGACATCCTGAACGCCTGGGTGATGACCGTGGCCGTTCTCGGTCTGCTGATCGGGGTGTTCGGGGTCCGCGCGCTGCCGTTCCTGCTGTTACAGGCGGTGGTCGGCTTCACGACGCTGGAGGCGGTCAACTACCTGGAACACTACGGGCTGCTGCGGCAGCGCACCGCCACCGGCCGGTACGAGGGCGTCGATCCGCGGCACAGCTGGAACAGCGACCGGCTGACCACCAACGTGTTCCTGTTCCAGCTGCAACGGCACAGCGACCACCACGCCAACCCGCTGCGCCGCTACCAGACCCTGCGCACGTTCGACGCGTCACCGCAGCTGCCCGCCGGGTACGCCACCATGCTGCTGGTCGCGCTGATCCCGCCGCTCTGGCGCCGGATCATGGACCCGCGACTGCTGGCGCACTACGGCGGCGACGCCGGCCTCACGAACCGGGCGCCGGGTCCTCCCGCAGGTGATCCAGGCCGATCACGGTGAGCACCTTGGCGACGACGCCGGTCGCCCCGGTCAGGCGCAGGCTCAGGCCGGCCGTCTCAGCGGCCAGGTAGCCCTGGATCAGCGCGCTGATCGCCTCCGAGTCGACGAACCGGACCTGGCCGAGGTCGACCAGGATCCGGTCACCGGGGGCGCCCGCGTCGGCCGCGGCGAGCAGCGCGTCCCGCAACTCGTCGCGGGCGCCGATGTCGAAGGACCCGGCCAGCGTCACGCGCACGGTCACCACCCCGCCGACGTCGGCTGCGGCCGGGCCGGTGGTAATGGAGTAGTAGTCGTCGGTCACGTGATCGCCTACCAGGGGCCGGCCGCGCTGCCCACCCGGGACTCGCCCTGGGTCGGGAAGATCGCCCAGATGTGCTTGGAGTCCTCGGTGGCGTACCAGCCGACGTCGAGCGAGAAGGCCTGGGCGAGGTGCAGGCCGTGACCGCCGGCGTGCAGCGGGCGGGTGTCGGCCAGCTCCGGGATCGTGGTCAGGTCGTGGTCGGCGACGTCCAGGATCAGGTGATCGTCGCTGCGCAGCAGGCGGATCTCGGTGGGCGGCAGGCCGTGCCGGATCGCGTTGGTGGCCAGCTCGGTGGCGACCAGCACGATCCCGTCCAGCACGTCACCGTGGTCGTCGTCCGGGAGCATCGGGTGGCCGCTCAGTTCCTGCTGCAGGGCGGCCCGCAGCTGCTGGAGCTCGGCGGTGCTGGTCAGGGTCCACACACGGAGCTGCGCGGCGTGCGGCGGTGGCGGTGAGGTGCGGATCGGCTCCATCGCACGCCTGTGCCCCCGATCGGCTCCGACTATGCCGCGATCCGGATTTTCCATCGCCCCCGTGTACCTCTGCAGAAGATTCAGCTCGGAAACCTGAAGTACGGCACGTCAGTGCCGACTGTGAGGTCATGTCCCGATTCGTGCCCGCAGCGTTCCCCAGGATCGACACGGCCGAACCACTCGTTGCGGTCGTGATGGCGCCGAGACCGATCTCCTACCCCGAGGAGACCGGACCCGGCGACGGACGATCAGACCAGCGCGCCGTCCAGGCCACGGCGCAGCTTGGCGAGGGCCTTGGTCAGGAGCCGGGACACGTGCATCTGTGAGATGCCGATCTGGTCGGCGATCTGCGACTGGGTCAGGTTGCCGTAGAACCGCAGCGTGATGATCTTCTGCTCGCGCTCGTCCAGGGCGGACATCGCCGGGCCGAGCGCGACGCGCAGCTCGGCCTCCTCGAACGCGGAGTCCTCACCGCCCAGGGTCTCGCCCAGCTCGGAGCCACCCTCGGTGACCGGGGTGGACAGGCTCGTCGAGTTGTAGGCGCGGGCGCCCTCGAGGCCCTCGATCACCTCGTCCTCGCTGATCTCCAGGTGCCGGGCGATGTCGGCGACCGTGGGCGAGCGGCCCAGGTCGTTGGTGAGCGTGTTGTTGGCCGCGGTGATCGCCAGGCGCAGCTCCTGCAGGCGGCGCGGCACGCGTACCGACCAGGTCTTGTCGCGGAAATGCCGCTTGAGCTCGCCGACGATGGTCGGGATCGCAAAGCCGGCGAAGTCGACACCGCGGTCCGGCTCGAACCGGTCGACCGCCTTGATCAGGCCGACCACGGCGACCTGGTAGAGGTCGTCGCGGGGCTCGCCGCGGTTGGCGTAGCGGCTGGACAGGTGCCGGGCGAGCGGCAGCCACGCCTCGATCGCGCGGTCCCGCATGGCGGGCCGGGAGGGATGGCCGGCCGGCACGGCTGCCATCGCGTTGATCAGGTCGCCGGCCTGGTCCGTGCTCGCCGACGCGTCGGTCTCGACTGCGGCTTCAGCGATGACAGTCATGCGGGTTGCTCCTCGGTTCGACCACTACGGGAGGGTGTCGGTGGCGCACGTATTTCCCGAAGATCCGAACGTCTGAAACCACCCGAACGGTCAGCTATATCAAACCGTTAGGTTGATGCATAAGTGGCTCATGATGCTTTTTGCATGAGCATTTCGAGGGGGCCGTCGGAGGTCCGGTTCCGGCCGCCCTCCTTGGCCGCGTAGAGGTGGACGTCCACCTGGCGCAGCAGCGCCTCCTGGGTCCGGAACCCCTCGGCCGAGGTCGCGACGCCGATGCTGGCGGTCACCGGCACGTCCCCGGTCGTCGGCCGCCACCCGTAGCCCTGGATCGCCACCCGCAGCCGCTCCGCCCAGAGGTACGCCTGCGCGGCGTCCATCCCCGGCAGGACCAGCAGGAACTCCTCACCGCCGAGCCGGGCCGCGAACGCGCCCGGCGCGCCGGCGGCCGCGGTGGTCAGCAGCTCGGCGACCACCCGCAGGACCCGGTCGCCGACCTCGTGCGAGCAGGTGTCGTTGATCCGCTTGAAGTGGTCGAGGTCGACGACGGCCACCGACAGCGGCACCCGGTCCTCCTCGGCCTGGCCGAGCAGCACCGGCAGCTCCACGTCGACGAACCGGCGGTTGAACAGGCTGGTCAGCGGGTCCCGCAGGGAGAGCTCCTGCGCGCGGGCGCCGGCCCGGCGGGCCTCGTCGGCCTCGTACATCGCGTGCAGGGTCTTGGCCCGGGCGTCGCGCTCGCTGGAGATCAGCGCCATCGCGGCGGCGTGGAAGGCCTTGTACTCCTCCAGCGCTTCGGCGTACCGGCCCGCGGCGGCCCAGATCTCGGCCTGCTCGCGCCGCACGTCGACGGCGACGCCGGAGAGCCGGCGGTGCTCGCAGAGCAGCCGGCAGCGGTCGATGGCGTCCTGCGCCTTGTCCAGCTCGCCGGCCCGGCGGTGCACCCCGGAGAGGGTGACCAGGCACTGTGCCCGGGAGCCGACCTCCTCGTACGCGATGGCGTACTCGTCGTCCAGGGCCGGCAGCAGGGTCTGCACCGACTCCAGGAAGCGCCCCGCGCCGAGCTGGACGTTCGCCACCGTGTCGAGCGTGTTGTAGTCGAGCGTGACGTCGTGCTCGGCGGCGAGCTGCAGGATCCGGGCCACGGCCCGCTCGGCCAGCTCGCTCTCGCCGGCCTGGTGCTCGGTGAACGCCAGGTTGTTGAAGACCCGGAGCCGGACCCGGACGTCGCGCAGCGGGATCGACAGCCGCTCGGCCTCGGCGTAGCGCAGCCGCGCGCCGGTGATGTCGTCGACGTCCGCGAGGGCGTCGGCCAGGGCCATCACGCTGCGCCAGCGCAGGAACGCCGAGGCGCCGTCGCCCATCTCGGCGACCGCCTTCATGGCGTCGAGCGCGTGCTCCAGCGCCGTGGGGTAGTCACCGAGCTGACCGAAGTACGGCGACAGCCGCAGGTGGCTGAGCACCAGCAGACGCGGATGGCCGTTCTCGATCGCCCACGCGTTGACCTGGCGGTAGATCTGCCCGCTGGTGATCACGTCGCCACGGCGGCCGATGATGTCGGCCTCGACCAGTTGCGCCCGCATCGACATGTCGGTGCGCCCGAGTTCCCGCGCGGCCGCCTCCGCCTCCGCCGCCCGCGTGAACCATTCGTCCAGGTCCATGCCGTACCGGGGACGGTCCTCCAGAAAGGTGAGCTCGATGTCGAGCGCGACGTCGGGTGTCTCCACGTTCAGGGTCATCGGCCGGGCCGGGGCCATCCTGAGATGTCGGGCGGCGTGACTGTCGTAGCCGTGCTCTACGGTCCTGCGGGTGACGAATCGAGAATCGCAGATCATCGATCAGTTCCGGGCCGAGGCGCTGCGGCGCGGCATCCCCGCCCCCGACGTGGAGCGCTGGCTCGGGCTCGCCCGCCCGTGTGCGGTGCTGACCAGGGACGGTGACGGGCCGGTGGCCGGCGCGATCCGCGGGCCGGTGCTGCTGCCCGCCGACGCCGAGGACCCGATGTTCCCGCTCATCGCCGGCATCGACCTGGCCGCGCTGCCGGCCGGCGCGACGGATCTGCCGCTGCCGGCCGACGGCTCGCTGCTGCTGTTCGGCTGGCCGGAGGAGGACGGCTGGGGCCGGATGGTCTACGTGCCGGCCGGCGCCGATCTCCGGGAACGACCGGAGTTCCCGGAGGGCCTCACCCCCGAGGAGCCGGAGTACGCCGAGGTCTATGCCCTGCTGGCGCCCGGTGACCTGCACCTGAGCGTCGACGTCTCACTGCCCTACGTCGGCGCGGTCCCCGGCCACGACCGGTCCGAGGAGCTGACCGCGGTGTGGCGCGAGGTGTTCGCCGACCGGGGACTGTGGCAGCCGCTGCTGCTCGGCGGGTACGGCACCGACGACAACGGCGTCGACCCGGTCCGGGCGGCCGGCCGGCCCGAGGACGAGGACTGGGACTTCGACGAGACCGAGGCGAACGTCGAGGACTGGGTGCTGGTCGCCGAGTTCCACGGCGTCCGGCCGGGCGGCGCGACGATCTTCTGGCTGATCCGGCGCAAGGACCTGGCCGCCCGGCACTTCGACCAGGCCCGGATCCTGGTCGACTGGAACCCCTAGGCCGCGGAGCGGGCCGCGTGGACCGCGCGGCCCCGGTCCGACTCCGGGAACGCGGCCAGCAGGGCACGGACCTGCTCGGCGTCGGTGTTCGCGCCGAAGAGCTCGGCGCCCGGTTCCATCCGTACGCCCTCGGCCAGCCCTCCGGCGAGAACCGGGTCGAAGCCGAGCGCGTCGACCAGCGCCGCCGTCGCGGTGACGCTCGCGGCGTCGTCACCGGCGATGGCGATCGCCTTGCGCCCGGGCGCCCCGGCCGGCCGGGCCTCCTGCTCCACGTCGTGGTACCCCATGTGGTTGAAGCCCTTGACCACCCGGGCCCCGGCCAGGAACGCCTGCACGATCTCGCTGGACGAGGCGCGCGGGTCGGTGAGGTCGGCGCGGATGCCGTCCACCTCCCACCAGTAGTTCATCGCGTCGATCACCAGCTTGCCGTCCAGCGCGCCGGCCGGGAGGGTGCGGTGCTTGCCGAGCGGCAGCGCCAGCACCACCACGTCGGCACGCGCGGCCGCCTCGGCCGCGGTCACCGCGACCGCGCCCGGGGTGAGCACCTCCACGATCAGGGCGATCTTCTTCGGGTCACCGGAACCCGCCACGAGTACGTCGTAACCGGCCGCGACGGCCAGCCGCGCGAGCACGGTGCCGAGTTTGCCGGCGCCGAGGATGCCGAGAGTGGTCATGGGTCACTTCTCCGTCAGCATGTCGCGGACCTGGGGCAGCACCGTCGTACCGAAGAGCTCGACGGCCTTGAGGCGCGCACTGATCGGCTGCGCGCCGACCGTGTAGATCATGTCGAAGCGGCCCACGCCGAGCGCCGTCACCGCGCGGGCGATCTTGCGGGCCACGGTGTCCGGCGAGCCGACGTAGAGCGAGCCGTTGTCGACCTCGGCGTCGAACTCGGCCCGGCGCAACGGCGGCCAGCCGCGCAGCGCGCCGATCCGGTCCCGCTGCACCTTGTAGTACGGGTAGAACAGCTCCTTGGCCTGCTCGTCGGTGTCCGCCACGAACCCCGGCGAGTGCATCCCGATCGGGTGCGCCACGGTGCCCAGCTGCTCGGTGGCCCGCCGGTACAGGTCGACGTACGGCGCGAAGCGCTCCGGCTGACCGCCGATGATGGCGAGCATCAGCGGCAGCCCGTGCCGGGCGGTGCGCACCACCGACTGCGGCGAGCCGCCGACGCCGACCCAGGCGTTCAGCCGGCCCGACTCGGTCTTCGGGAACACGTCGGCGTCGGTCAGCGCGGGGCGGGTGGTGCCGCTCCAGGTCACCGGCTTCTCGTCGAGCAGCTTCACGAACAGCTCGAGCTTCTCCTCGAAGAGCACGTCGTAGTCGCTCAGGTCGTAGCCGAACAGCGGGAACGACTCGGTGAACGAGCCACGGCCGAGGATCGGCTCGGCCCGGCCGTTAGACAGCGCGTCGACGGTGGCGAACCGCTGGAAGACCCGGACCGGGTCGTCCGAGCTGAGCACGGTGACGCCGGAGGCCAGCTTGATCCGGGAGGTGCGGGCGGCGATCGCGGCCAGCACCGTCTCCGGCGTGGAGATCGAGTATTCCGGGCGGTGGTGCTCGCCCAGCGCGATCACGTCCACGCCCAGTTCGTCGGCGAGCACGGCCTCCTCGACGACCTGCCGGATCGCGGTGGCGTCCGAGACGAGCGTGCCGTTGTCGTCCTCCGGCACGTCGCCGAAGGTGTCCAGCCCGAAGATGAGGTCCGTCATGGTGCCGCGCTCCCTGATGATTGACATGTCAACCGCCTATGATTGACACGTCAACCACCGGAGGTGAAGGTTTATGCCCGGCCAGCGCAAGCTGCCTTCCCGAGACGAACTGCGGACCTGGCGGGAGTTCCTGGAGAGCACCGAGGTGCTGCGCGGGCGCCTCGCCGGGCGGCTGCAGCACGACACCGGCCTGTCCACCGGCGACTACACCGTGCTGCTGGCGCTGAGCGAGGCCACCGATCGCCGGATGCGCTCGTCCGAGCTGGCCGCGCACATCGGCTGGGAACGCAGCCGGCTGTCGCATCACCTGGGCCGGATGGAACGCCGCGGGCTGATCGGCCGTGAGGAGCACCCGGGCGACAGTCGCGGCGCGCAGGTGGTGCTCGCGACGGCCGGCGCGGACGCCTTCGCCGCGGCGACCGCACCGCACCTGCGGGCCATCCGGGAGCTGTTCGTCGACGCCCTGACCCCGGCCCAGCTGACCGCGGCGGCCGAGATCGCCGCCGCGCTGCGCGCGCACCTTCAGGACGACGTGGCGGGCTGAGCCCAGTCCCGGCGCAGCCAGAGGTAGGCCGGCATGCCCATCAGCAGGACCAGCCACATGCTGATCAGGCGGTACAGCACCACCACGGCGGCGGCGACCGGGTGGCTGCAGCCGGCGGCCACCAGCGCCGCGAGCATGCCGACCTCGATCAGGCCGGTGCCGCCCGGTGTCAGCGGGATCTGCCGGACGATCTGGATGCCCAGGTAGATCACCGCGATCCGCCACCAGCCGAGCGTGGCGTGGCAGGCGGTGGCCGCCGCGGCCAGGCAGAACAGGTCGAGCACCCACTTGGTCATCCCGGCCGCCACGACCGAGGCCCAGCGCCGGGGCGGCAGCGCGGCCATCTCCCGGGTGGTCCGCCCGGCGGCGGCGAGCAGCCGGCCGAGCCGGGAGTCCGGCCCCACCGGCACGGCGGGGCGGCGACGCCACAGCATCCGCCCGGCGACGACGGCCGCGACCAGGACGGCGGCCACGCCGAGCACCTCGGGCACCTGGACGGTGGCGGCGACGTCCGACCGGACCAGCCAGCCGAGCGTATAGAGCAGTGCCAGGCTCAGGATCGAGATGACGCCGGAGACCACTGTCACGGCGGTCGCCACGGCGGTGCTCGCCCCGTACCGCCGGAAGGTCCGGAAGGTGAAAGCGGTCGCGACCGCCGCGCCCGCCGGGACGGCCATGCTCACCGCGGCCCCGCTGATGGTCAACGCGACCGCGCTGTCCCGCGGCAGCCGCACCCCGAGACCGGACAACAGCAGGCGCTGCTGCTCGGCGAACGCGGCCTGGGAGAGCAGCCCGGCGGTCACGGCGGCCGCGGCCCAGCGCAGATCCACGTCCTGCCAGACGGTCAGCAGGGAACTCAGATCGGGCAGCTGGTCACGCAGAGTGACCAGGATGGCCACGGTAACCGTGAGACCGAGCGCGGGACGCCACCATCGCCGTACCACGGGCGGTAACTCGGCGTTCCAGCGCCGGGTCCCGGAACGCAGGGTCGACAGCATCGGCACAGCATGCCAGCCCGGCCCGCCGATGTCCCCATCCGGAGGCGGGCTTCACAGCGACCACCAGCGACGATACGGCCGGGCCCGGGAATCCGAACGCCCGGTGGTTCCGGCTCCGCCACGGAAAAAGCCCGGTGGAGACCGTCGTCTCCACCGGGCTTGCGAGTCGTGCGTCAGTTCAGCAGGTCACTGTTGTTCGTGCCACGCGTGGTGGCCGAGGACGTCCGCGGCTTCGCCTGCGCGGGCGTCACGACCGGAGTGGTGGTGGACGGCGTGGGCGTGACGGGCGACGGCGTGGGCGTCACCGACGTGGCGCCGGCCGTGACCAGCGACGGCGACGGGGTGACGTGCGACGGCGCGGGGGTCGTGGAGGACGACTCCGGGGCGATCGACGCCAGCTTCGCGTTGGTCTTCTCGACGCCGGTGTTGATCAGTGCGGTCGCCTTCTCCTGCGCCTGCACCACCTTGGGGTGACTGCCGACCTTGCGCGCGGTCGCGGCGATCTGCTCGAACTTCTCGCGGCCGGCCCGGGTGCCCAGCACATATCCAGCGGCGAATCCGACGGCCAGCTTCATCATCTTCATTGTCGTTTCTCCAGGTGGTGATGGATGGGACTGCGAGCGGCGGGAGCCGTGTCACACCAGGCTCGCCTCCGAACTCCTGTCCCGGTTGATGCCCGCCGTTCAGCCCGATGAAACCGATCGGTCACGCCGACTCGCCGGAACTGTGATCAATTCGCATCGACTGGCCACAATCGGGTAAAACTGGGGCATGGAGACGCTGCGGATGCCCTTCGCGTACGGCTACGGCAGCGCGGCCATCCGCCGGACCGTGCGCCACGTGCTCGCCACCTGGCAGCTCACCGACCTGGCCGGGGACGCTCTCGTGGTGATCAGCGAGCTGGTGCAGAACGCGGTCCAGCACGCCGGCGGCCGCGGCGAGCTGGTGCTGACCCGGCGCCGCGAGGGCGTGCTCGTCGAGGTGTTCGACGAGAGTTCCGCCGCACCCAGCGTCCGCGCCCCCGACCCGCGCCGGATCGGCGGCCGCGGGCTGCTGATCGTCGCCGCGGTGACCAGCGCCTGGGGCACCCGCACCAGCCAGGCCGGCAAGGTCGTCTGGGCCGAGCTGGCGATGGCCGCCGCCTGCGTCACCGCCGCCTGAGCAATCAAGTCGGAAACCATGGTTGAATCCGGCCACTACCGGGCAGTGTTAGCCACAACACAACCGACCGGGTTCGACGGCTGAGATCCCCGTTCCCGGTCGAGGTATCTGACGAAGGCCCTGCCCGCGACACTCGGGTGAGGGCCTTCGCCATGTCCGGATCAGGTCGCCGCCGCGAACGCCTCCACCTTGGCGGTGTCCCCGGCCACGATCAGCACGCAGCCCTGCGGGACGACCGTCTCCGGCGTCGCGTACGTGAAGTCCTCGCCGGGACGCTTGGTGCCGACGACGGTGATCCCCCACGTGTTGCGCAGCCCGAGGTCCTGCAGCGTGCGGCCGGCCGCACCCCGCGGCGCGCGGACCTTGGCGATCGCGAAGTCGTCGTCGAACTCGATGTAGTCGAGCATCCGGCCGGTGATCAGGTGCGCGACCCGCTCGCCCATCTCGGTCTCCGGGAAGATCACGTGCTGGGCGCCGACCGACTTGAGGATCTTGCCGTGTTTGACGCTTGTCGCCTTGGCCCAGATCTCCCCGACGCCCAGCTCGGTGAGCGTGAGCACGGTCAGCACGCTGGTCTCCAGGTTGGTGCCGATGCCGACCACCGCACGCGGGAACTCGTGCACGCCGAGCTGGCGCAGCGCGTCCTCGTCGGTGGCGTCCACCTCGACGACCTGGGTGAGCCGGTCCGACCAGTCCTGCACGATCCGCGGGTCGGTGTCGATGCCGAGCACCTCGTACCCGAGGTCCAGCAGGGACGCGGCGACCTGGCCGCCGAACCGGCCGAGACCGATCACCACCACGTTGTCGCTCGACGCGCTTCTCTCAGCCAACGAGGGGCCTCTCTTCCGGGTAGCGGTAGTGCCGGCGGCGGGTGTTCAACGCGATCGCGGTGCCCACCGTGATCGTGCCGACCCGGCCGACGTACATCAGGACGACGAGCAGGACCTGCGCGGACGGCGGCAGGCTCGCGGTGATGCCGGTGCTGAGCCCGACGGTGGCGAACGCCGAGGTGACCTCGAACAGGGCCCGGTCGAACGGCACGCCGTCGGTCAGCGCGTCCAGTGCCAGCGTGCCGGACGCGACCAGGGCGACACCCATCAGGGCCACCGTGAGCGCCTGCCGCTGGGTCTCCTCGGCGATCCGGCGGCGGTGGATCACCACGTCC
The DNA here is from genome assembly GCF_001509495.1 of Actinoplanes awajinensis subsp. mycoplanecinus. Lineage (NCBI taxonomy): Bacteria > Bacillati > Actinomycetota > Actinomycetes > Micromonosporales > Micromonosporaceae > Actinoplanes > Actinoplanes awajinensis. Next base: position 80,458 of record NZ_LLZH01000342.1, read on the forward strand.
GGCTCGCCGCGCAGCTCGGCCCAGATGACGTACGCCAGCAGCAGGAACGTCGTGATCTTGATGCCGCCGGCGGTGCTCGCGCTGCCACCGCCGATGAACATCAGCGCGGTGGTGACCGCCGTGGTCTCGCTGTACGTGTGACCCAGGTCGACGGTGTTGAAGCCGCCGGAGCGGGTCATCACGTCCTGGGTGAACGCGGCGAGCATCTTCGCCGGGGTGCCGAGCGGGCCCAGCGTGCCCGGGTTGCCCCACTCGAAGACCAGGAAGGTCAGGAAGCCGAACCCGGAGAGCAGCACGGTGCCCCACACGGTCAGCCGGGTGTGCGTGGACCAGGCGTCCGGCTTGCGCCACTCGCGGACCAGCTCGAACACCACCGGGAAGCCGATCGAGCCGGCCAGCACGCCGAACGTCAGCGGCAGGCAGATCCACGGATCCGCGACGAACCGGACCAGGCTGTCCGGGTAGAGCGCGAACCCGGCGTTGTTGAACGCCTGGACGGCGTGGAAGATCGCCTCCCAGAGGGCGCGGCCGAGGCTGTAGTCGTACGCAAGCCAGAAGCGGACCGTGAGCACGGCGGCGATGGCGGCCTCCGAAACGACCATGACCCCCGCCACCCGCAGCAGCACCCCGCCGAGGTTGCCACCGGTCAGACCGGCGCTCTCGGCCTGCGCCAGCAGCCGGCCCCGCAGCCCGAGCCGGCGCGACACCAGCAGGCTGAGCAGGGTGGCCAGGGTCATGATGCCGAAGCCGCCGATCTGCGACAGCACGGTCAGCAGCACGTGGCCGAACGTCGACCAGTACGTCGGGGTGTCGACCACCGACAGACCGGTCACGCAGACCGCGGACGCCGCGGTGAACAGCGCGGTGACCAGCGGGGCGTGGCCCGGCTCGGCCCGTGCGGCGGGCAGCATCATCAGGCCGGTGCCGAGCAGGATCGCGCCGAGGAACGCGAGCGGCACGATGCGGGCCGGGTACCGCCAGGGAGATCGCACCGGTCGTGCATATCACCCCGGCGCCGCGGTGAAGATCTCAGCTCCCCGGCGCGGCGGCCGACGATGGTGAACGACGACGCCGAGGACCCTGGGAGAAACACGTGCCGCGCCTGCCGATCTTCGACCGACGGAACGGGCCGCTGCTCGTCACCGCGGTCGTGGCGCTGTTCTGCGGCGCCTGGCTGATCGGCGGTTTCACCCACGTCTACCCGCATCCGGTGATCGGCTGGCTGCCCATCCCGGTGTCCGCCGTGCTGGCCGGGCACGCCTGCTGGACGGCGAGCCGGCAGGCCGATCTGGACGCCGAGACCCGGCGGTTCTGGCGGCACCTCGCCGTGGCCTGCTGCTTCTTCGTGGCCGGCATCGTCTCCAACATCAACGACGCCACCGGAGGCCCGGCGCCGTCCCAGGAGATCGGCATGATCACCCTGGCCGGGTACCTGGGCACCCTCGGCACGGCCATGTGGGCCCTGCTGCGGCTGCCGTCCTGGCAGCGCGGCCGCGGCGACTGGATCCGGTTCGGCCTGGACTCCGGCATCGTGATGCTGACCGTGGGCGCCGTCGTCTGGAACCTCACGCTGCGCAACCACGAGCAGTGGGTCAGCCAGACCGGTGGCGCCGGGGCGATGCTGGTGATCATGGCGGTGGCCGGGCTGTCGATGGCCACCTTCATCAAGGTCGCGTTCGCCGGCGCCGGCCGGCTGGACCGCCGCGCCATCCACATCCTGGCCACCGGCGCCGCCCTGGGTGGCGTGCTCGGCGCCGTGTCGCTGCTGCTGGCCGGCCGCCCCTACCTGTCCAGCGCCCTGATCGCCGTGCCGGTGGCCGCGCTGGCCATCCATCTCTCCGCGATCAGCCAGCAGCGGGCCGGCAACCGGGAACCGCGGCCGCGCTCCGGGCGGCCGCGGATCAGCGTCGTGCCGTACTTCGCCGTCGCGATCACCGACACGATGCTGCTGACCACCGGCAGCGGCGACCCGGCCACCACCCGCACCATGGAGACCGCGGCGGTCGCGCTCACCGCGCTGGTCGTGATCCGGCAGATCATCGCGCTGCGGGAGAACCACGGGCTGCTGACCACCGTCGACGGGCACCTGAACCAGCTGCGCGACTACCAGGACCGGCTGACCCACCAGGCCACCCACGACAGCCTCACCGACGCCGGCAACCGCACCCTGTTCGAGGAGCACACCTCACGGCTGCTCACTGCGGGCGGGACGTTCCACGTGGCGCTGCTCGACCTGGACGACTTCAAGGCGGTCAACGACCGGCTCGGCCACCGGATCGGCGACCGGCTGATCCAGGAGACCAGCCGGCGGCTGACCGCGACGCTCGGCCCCGGCGCCCTGGTCACCCGGCTCGGCGGCGACGAGTTCGCGCTGGTCCTGCCCGGTCTTCCCGATCACCAGGACTTCGCCGCCCTGGTCGCCGCGGTGGGACGGCCCGCCGATCTGGACGGCAACATCCTCACCCCCGGTGCCAGCATCGGCGTCACCAGTGTCCAGCCCGGCGACGACCCGGCCGAGCTGCTGCGCCGCGCCGACGTCGCGATGTACGCCGCCAAGGCCGCCGGGGGTCAGCGCTGGCAGTGGTTCGACCCGCGGATGGACCGGGCCGCCGACGACACCGCGCGGCTCGCCGCCGACCTGCGCGGCGCGCTGGCCGGCGACCAGTTCTTCGTCCTCTACCAGCCGATCGTGAGCCTGCCCGACGGGGTGACGACCGGCGCCGAGGTGCTGCTGCGCTGGCAGCACCCGGAGCGCGGGCTGGTCCCGCCGGACGTGTTCATCCCGGTCGCCGAGCGCACCGGTGTGATCCACGAGCTGGGCGCCTGGGTCTTCGAGCAGGCCTGCCGGCAGAGCGCCGACTGGTCCGCCCGGTTCGGCGCCGGCGCGCCCGGCCGGATCAGCGTCAACGTCTCGGCCCGCCAGCTCGCCGACCCGGACTTCGTCGACGCGGTCGCCGCCACGCTGCGGGCCACCGGCGCCGGCACCGACCACCTGCTGCTCGAGGTCACCGAGACCGCGGTCCTCAACGCCGAGACCGCTATCGATCAGCTGAACCGGCTCAAGGCGCTCGGCCTGCGGATCGCCCTCGACGACTTCGGCACCGGCCACTCGTCGCTGAGCCTGCTGATGACCTGCCCGGTCGACGTCCTCAAGGTGGACAAGTCGTTCGTCAGCGGCGACCGCGCGGAGGACGCGGGCGCCATCATCGTCAAGAACATCATCGGCTTCACCACGGACTTCGGCATCGACGCGGTGGCCGAGGGCGTGGAGACGCGGGACCAGGCGGAGCGGCTGCACGCGGCGGGCTACCGGCTGGCGCAGGGCTATCTGTTCGGCCGGCCGATGAGCGCCGAGGCGTTCGAGGCCACGTTCCAGACCGCCGCGGTCGCTGCCTGAGGTGGTCGGCTGGTGCTCAGGGTTGCCTCAGCGGCCTTGAGACAGCCCTCAGCACCAGCCGGAACCCGGAGTCGCGCCTCGGCCTCGACGTGCAGCGGTCTCGCGTCGGCCCCACGGGCGGGACTCGGCTCGTAGCCTGCGGACGGCCGCTCCGTATTCGTACCAAATCGGGTTTTCCTAGGGGCGTGCAACCTGGACCGTGCGCACTACGGTCTTGAGGGACGTGAAACCAGAAAGCTCGGGGACAGCCGAGCACGACAGCCAGTTCGCCGCGTTCGTGGCCGGGCACCGGGGGCGGATGCTGCACACCGCCCGGCTGCTGACCGCCGGCGATCCGTTCCTCGCCGAAGACCTGGTGCAGACCGCGCTGACCAAGCTCTACATCTCGTGGGCGGCCTACCGGCGGGCCGCCAACCCGGACGCCTACGTGCGCCGCGCGCTGTTCAACGCGCTGATGGACGAGCGGCGCCGGATCTGGCGGCGCTTCGAGCGGTCGTTCGCCGAGGTGCCGGAGCGGGTGAGCGCCGCGGCCGACGACGGTGACCCGGACCTGGCCCGGGCCCTGGGCGAGCTGCCGCCGCGGATGCGCGCCGCGATCGTCTTCCGCTTCGTGCACGACATGGACGTGACCGACACCGCCGAGGCGCTCGGCTGCTCACCCGGGACGGTCAAGAGCCAGACCGCCCGGGCGCTGGACAAACTGCGAGCCGCGCTGGGACAACCGCGGGCCGCCCTGATCACACTGCCGCAGGGAGCGCACCGATGATGGATCTGCACACCAGGCTCGACCGTTTCGGCGGGCCGATCGAGACCGCCACCAGCGACACCGTCACGGCGGACCTCGCCCGCGCGCACCGGGCCGTGCGGCGGCGGCGGACCGCCCGTACGGTGGCCGGCTCGGCCTTCGGGGTCGCCGCGATCGTCGCCGCGGTCTCGTTCACCGGAGCCGTCGTCGGCAACCGGCCCGGCTCACCGCCCGCGCCGGCCGTCGCCGAGAGCACCGTCGCCGGTCTGCGGCTCGTCGACTACCGCGGGGAGCAGCCCCGGTACTTCACCATCGCCAAGGTGCCGGCCGGGTTCTTCGTCCAGAACGACGACGAGGGTGGCCTCACCATCGCCCCGGACGCGGTCCGCGACCCGTCGCCGGGCGTCGACCCGTCGAAGGCGCCGATGTACGACCCCCGCGACCTCGGCGGCAAGATCGGCATCTACCTGGAGCAGCGCTCCTACCGCGACCCGGTCGACGGCGAGAAGGTCACCGTGGCCGGGCACGAGGCGGTGCTGCACCCGATCGGCCCCACCTGGCAGCTGATCATCTCGGTGTCGCCGCAGGTCTACGCGACGGTACAGGCCGACGTGCCGCTCAGCCGCGACCAACTGCTCGAGCTCGGCGCCGGCCTGCGGGTCAGCCCGGAAGCGATCGCCCGGATGGCCGCCGCCACGGGCAAGTGACCCTGAGCACCGGCCGGGGCCGGAGCCGCGCGGGACCGTGGCGCGGCTCCGGTTGCCGGCTGGTCCTCAGGGGTGCCTCAAGGCCGGTGAGACACCCCTGAGGACCAGCCGGGGCCCCGAGTCGCGCTGCGGTCGTGAGCGGCCACGGTCTCGCGTCAGCACGCGCGCTGCGGCCGGGACCGGCAGCGGTCTGGCGCCGGCGGGATGACCGGGAGCCGGAGCGGTCATGCGCCGGCGGGGTGACCAAGAGCCGGAGCGATCTTGCGCGGGTCGGCGGTGATCGTGGGTACGGTTGCTGGACTATGGACATCGGCCGCACCGTGGTGACCGCGCAGGGGATGCGCCGATGGGCCGTCGTGCTCGGACTCGTCCTGGTGCTGGCGGCGGTCCCGGTGGTGGTCAACGTCTGGCCGGTCCGGGCCGCCGGCGTCGACCCGGCCGACCTGCGCTCCCGGATCGCGGCCTCCGGCATTCAGGCCCATCAGGGGTACGCACAGAGCGCCGGCCTGCTCGGACTCCCCGCCCTGCCCAATCTCACCCAGGTCACCGCGCTGGTCAGCGGCACCACCGAGATGCGCACCTGGTACGCGGCACCGGACCGCTGGCGGGTCGACGTGCTGGGCGAGGGCACCGAGCACGGTCTCTACCAGACCCCGGAGGCCCAGTTCACCTGGGACTTCGGCGACAACCAGCTGACCCGGATCGAGGGCGCCCAGCCGGTACGGCTCCCCCGGGCGGCCGACCTCACCCCGCCGGCGCTGGCCCGGCAGGTCCTGTCGGCCGCCGCCGGCGACAGCCTCACCCCGCTGGACGCCAAGCGGGTCGCCGGCGTGGAGGCGGCCGGGATGCGCTTGACCCCGGCCGGCACCGGCACCACCGTCGCGCATGTGGACATCTGGGCCGACCCGGAGCACGGGCTGCCGCTGCAGGTCGAGGTGACCGCGCGGGGCGGGGCGCGGCCGGTGTTCGTCACCCGGTTCCTGGAGATCCGGTTCGGCGCGCCGGACGCCGGGGTGCTGACCCCGCCCGCGCCCCGGCCGGGCATCGGCTACTCGGTCGCCGAGGCGCCGGACGCGCTCAGCGCCCTCAACCGCGGGCAGCCCGCACCACTGCCGGCCACGCTGGCCGGGCTCCCCCGCCGGGACGCGGTCGCCGGCGTGTCCGCGGCCGGTGTGTACGGCGCCGGACTCGCGTCGTTCGTCGTGCTCGCCCTGCCGGGACGCTCCGGCGGGCGGGCATTCCGGCAGATCACCACGTATGGACTGGAGGTGCCGGTGCCGGACGGAAACGAGGCCGCGGTGATCGAGACAGGGCTGTTGAACGTGCTCGCGGTCCGCAACCGGAACCGCACGTTCCTGGTCGCCGGGCTGGTCGGCCCGGACCTGCTGCGCCGGGTGGCCACCGGCCTGGCCGGAGTCAACGGATGACCGGGGTCGCTGGATGATCATCACGCACGATCTGACCAAGCGTTATGGCCGGACCGTCGCGGTCGACAGCGTCGAACTCGAGGTGCGCGAGGGTGACCGCTACGGCCTGCTCGGCCCGAACGGCTCCGGCAAGACCACCCTGGTCCGGATGCTGCTCGGCCTGGTCTTCGCGACCCGCGGCGAGATCGAGGTGCTCGGCCAGCCGGTCCCCAAGCGGATCCAGGACGTGCTGCCGTCGATCGGCGCGCTGGTCGAGGGGCCGGGCGCATATCCGCACCTGTCCGGCCGGGTGAACCTCACGCTCTTCGACGCGGCCGGCGCCGGCGGGCGGCGCAAGGACAGGCGGCAGCGGGTCGGCGACGCCCTGGAACGGGTCGGCCTGGCCGGTATCGATCGGCGCCCGGTCCGCAACTACTCGCTCGGCATGCGGCAGCGGCTCGGCCTGGCCGGCGCGCTGCTGCGCCAGCCCAAGCTGCTGATCCTGGACGAGCCCACCAACGGCCTCGACCCGCGGGGCATCCGGGAGATCCGGGACCTGCTCGACGAGCTCAACCGGGAGGGCACCACGGTGTTCCTCTCCAGCCACCTGCTCGCCGAGATCGACGCGTTCTGCACCCGGGTCGGTGTGATGGACCGCGGCCGGCTGGTGCTGCAGGAGGACCTGAGCTCGCTGCGCGCCCCGACCGGCCGGGTCACGGTCGGCAGCCCGACCCCGGAACGGGTGGTGGCGCTGCTCGACGGCCGGGTCGAGCACCGCGACGGCGAGGTGCTGACCGTCCGGCACGACGACCCGGGCGCGCTCAACGCGGAACTTGTCGCGGCCGGGGTGACGGTCACCGCGATCGCCACCGAACGCCGCACCCTCGAACAGGTCGTCCTCGACGCGACCACGACCAGCTCGGACCGCGTGGAGGCAGCCGGATGATCGGGGTCGAGCTGGCCAAACTGTTCCGGCGGCCACGGACGTACGTGATCGCGGCGCTGCTCTGCGCCCTGCCGCTGACCGTGGCGATCTTCCTGGCCACCACCCGGATCCCGCCGCCGCCCGGTCAGGGAGGCGCGTTCCTGTCCGCGGTGCTGAGCAACGGCGCGCTCTACCCGGCCGCCGCGATGGCCCTGGTGCTGCCGGTCTTCCTGCCGGTGTCGGTCGCGGTCCTGGCCGGTGACGCGGTGGCCGGCGAGGCGTCCGCGGGCACGCTGCGCTACCTGCTGATCCGGCCGGTCAGCCGCACCCGGCTGCTGGTCGCCAAGCTGATCTCGCTGGTCGCGTTCGTGCTGTTCGCGATCGTGTCGGTGCTGGTCACGTCGTACCTGACCGGGATTCTGCTGTTCGGGGTGTCGACCAGCTCGGCCGGTGTCGCGCTGCCACCCGACGTGACCTCGCTGTCCGGCGTCACGATCAGCCCGGCCGGCCTGGCGCTGCGGCTGCTGGGCACGGTCGCGTACATCGTGATCTCGATGCTCGGGGTGGCCGCGATCGCCCTGTTCCTCTCCACGGTCACCGACTCCTCGCTGGGCGCCGCGATGGGCGCGCTGGCGGTCCTGGTGACCAGTCAGGTCCTGGTCACGCTGGACGCGGCCGCCGCGATCCGCCCGTACCTCCCGACCCGCTACTGGCTGGCCTGGGTCGACTTCTTCCGCGACCCGGTCCTCTGGCGCGACATCGAACGCGGCGCCGGCATCCAGCTCGTCTATCTGGCCGTCCTGCTGGGCGCCGCCTGGGCCAACTTCCTGACGAAGGACGTCGCCAACTGAACGCACCGCTTCTGGGCGCCAGGTCCGCTGCGGCTGACGTGCCCTATTCGGTACGAATGCGGAGCGCTCGCCCGCAGGCTACGAGCCACGTCCCGCCCGTGCGGCCCCGCGACGCCGCTGCGGGTCACGACCGAGGCGCGCCCCCAGACTCTGGCTGGTTCTCAGGGGTGTCTCGATGGCATCGAGACACACCTGAGAGCCAGCCGATAGCCCGGCGGCGTGGGGTCAGCTGGCGCTGGTGGGGCAGGTCGTGGGTTCGGACAGGGGGGTGGGGCTCAGGGCGGTCAGGACCAGGGCCACCACGTCCGGGTCGGTGGGGAGTTCGCTGTGGGCTACCCGAGCCGCCGGGCAGAGGCCCTGGAGCGAGAGGTTGACCGCGCCGGACAGGCGGGCCGAATCGGGGGGCTGGACGGTCTCGTCGTTCTCGGTCCAGATCGACAGCCACGGGAGGCCGGACGGCAGGGAGCCGGTGATCCCGCGCAGCAGGTCGCTGCCCGGGGCGAGCTGGCGGCACGCCTGCGGGCAGGCGTCCGGGGCCAGGGCGGCGCCGACGCCGGCGATCCGGGCGCCGTGCAGCGGGGAGCCGAGCGTGACGATCCGGCGGGCCACCTCGGCGCCGGCGTGCCGGTCGACCCAGAGGCGGGTGACCACTCCCCCGGCGGAGTAGCCGATCACGTCGACCGAGGGCGCGCCGGCGCGCAGCGCGTCACGGACCGCGGTGTCCAGCGTGTCGGCCTGTGCCAGCAGGTCGCCGGTGCCGTCGCCGGGCAGGGTCAGCACGTCGGCGGTGCGGCCCTCGGCCTGCAGCCGGGCGGCGAGGCTGGTGAGCGCGGTCCGGCTGCCGCCGTACCCCGGGACCAGCAGCACGGTGCCCGGCCGGGCCTGGTCGGGGCGGGTGCCGTCGTCACCGCCACCGGCGCCGGCGAGCCGGACACCCAGCACGATGAGCAGCGCGACGACAACGCCGGCGACGCCGAGGAGCAGGGACCGCCGACGTGGTGACATCACCCCATCATGGCGCAGCGATCGTGGCACGGCCCGTCGCTCCCGGACGGCTGCGCGTTCGGCGGTTCGCGGCCGTGGCTCCGCCCCATCGAGCGTCAGCGCTCCGCGGCTGCCTGCAAGCGGGCGGCCAGGGCGGCGACCTCGGTGCGCAGCTCGGCCGGCTTCTCCACGGTGAACTCCCAGCCGAGACCGGCGAGCATCTGCGCCATCCCGTCCAGGCGCTCCGCGCGGGCGGTCATTCGTACCCGATAATCATCAGCTTGGACCAGGGTCGCGACCGTCGCCGGGATCCGCCGGCGGGCCTCGTCGAGGCCGGTGTGCAGCAGCACCGACACCTCGTGCCGCCAGGCAGCGGCCGCGAGCCCGGCGGCCACCTGCGCGCCGGGGTCGAACCCGGCCGGCACCTCGAAGACCCCCTCCCCCGCGACGGCCCCACTGATCCGGTCGAGACGGAACGTCCGCACCTCAGCCCGGTCGTGATCGCGCCCGGTCACGAACCACTTGCCGCCGTGGAAGACCAGGCCGTAGGGGTCGAGGCCGCGCACCGCCGGATCCGCGCCGGGCTTGGCATAGATGAACGTGACCGGCCGGTGCTCCCGGGCCGCACCGGCCAGGGTGAGCAGCGTGTCGGTGTCCGGATTGGCACGTGTCGGCGCGGGTCGCCCGGCGGCGAAGTCGAGGGTGGCCAGCAGCGCGTCGATCCGGGCGCGCAGGGCCGCCGGCAGCACCCGCTGGATCTTCGCGAGGGCGGTCTCCCCGGCGGCCGCGGTGGTGACCAGGCCCGCCCGGCGCCCGGCGACCAGGCCGAGCAGCACGGCCAGGGCCTCGTCGTCGGTGAGCATCAGCGGCGGCAGCCGATAGCCGGGTGCCAGCGTGTACCCGCCATACCGCCCGCGCCGCCCCTCGACCGGGATGCCCAGGTCGGCGAGGTGTCCCGCATACCGCCGGACGGTGCGCTCGTCGACACCGAGCCGCTCGGCGAGCTGCCCGACGGTGGCACCGGCCGGACTGGCCTGGAGCAGCTCGAGCAGTCCGAGCACCCTCCCGAGTGACTGTGGCATGGACCACACAATATACCGGGCGGAAGCTGCCCGGTATAGCGCCTAGCGTTCTTCTCATGACGACATACGTGCTGGTACCGGGGTTCTGGCTGGGCGGCTGGGCGTGGGACGAGGTGGCCGCGGCGCTGCCCGGCGAGGTGTACACGTTCTCGCCGGATCTCGGAGCGGGCATCGGCGTCGAGGACCACGTCACCCAGCTCACCGACGTGCTGCGTGGCCTCGACGACGTGATCCTGGTCGGACACAGCTACGGCGGGATGGTGATCACGACGGCCGCCGACCGGGTGCCGGAGCGGGTGGCCCGCCTGGTCTACGTCGATTCCGGCCCGATGCCGGACGGGATGTCCCAGGCCGATTTCGACGGCTCGCCGCCGCACGCGGTCGACGGCTTCATCCCGGTGCCGGCCGAGGCGCCGCCGGCCGCCGCGGGCTTCGACTGGGCGGTGGTCCGCGAGCGGGGCCGGCCCCAGCCGGTGGCCACCGCGACCGACCCGGTCCGGCACGGCTCGGCGTGGCAGAAGATCCCGCGGACGGCGGTGCTGTGCTCGTTCACCGAGGCCCAGCTGCGCGGGATGGCCGGGTCGGTGCCCGCGTTCGCGCTGATGGTCGACGGTGATTGGACCTATCACGAGCTGCCCACCGGCCACTGGCCGATGTTCTCCGAACCGCAGGCGCTCGCCGACCTGCTGAGCGCCTCCGCCACCGCAGACAGCTGAGCCCGCTGCCCGCCCACGTCACCCCGATCCAGATCGCCCCGGCCCGGATCACCGCGCCGGGCCTGGCCGCGGGGCCGGGGTATCGGGGCCGCCGGGCCGGGGTATCGGGCCACGTCCCGCGGTGGTGGCACGCCACACCGCTGCCACCCAAGACCGCGGCGCGCCCCACCACCCCGGCTGGTCCTCAGGGGTGCCTCGAGGTTGACGAGGCACCCCTGAGGACCAGCCCAGCACGGTGAGCCGCGCCGCGGCCCGAGCGCGCGTGGGGACTTTCGGCGCGCTCCGCACCCAAACTCAACACACACGCCGCCGGCGAGCGCGACGTGGGGACTTTCGGTGCGCTCAGCGCCCAAACTCAACACACACGCTGCCGGCGAGCCCGGCGTGGGGACTTTCGGTGCGCACCGCACCCAAACTCAACACACACACCGCCGGCGAGCGCGGCGTGGGGAGTTCGGGTGCGTGCGCGCCGGGTGGGGCGTGCCGTGGGTGGGAGTCGCGGGGCCGCTCGCCCCGAGGGCTTGGGCCGAGAGGCCTCCGGCGGGGGCTCGGTATTCGTACCGGAAAATGACGGTCGCGAGGGGCGGCGGACCTGACGCGGACCGCCGGGGTGACCGCAAGTGAACACCGGCCTCGCGCGTGCGCAACAGCAGCTAGGCGCGCGTGCCGTGACGAACCGCGTGGTGACCGGAAACGGCCGCGGAGAACGGTCCGCGCAGCGCCGCCCACTGCAGCAGCATGATCGTCTTGGCGTCGGCGATCTCACCGGTCTCGATCTGTGCGAGGGCCTGCGCGAACGGCAGCTCCACCGCGGCGATGTCCTCGCCCTCGTCGGCAAGCCCGCCGCCGGCGCCGACCCGGGACGCCGCGGAATACGGCGCCGCGAAGCAGTGGATCCGCTCGGTGACCGATCCCGGACTGGTCCACACCACGAAGACCGGCTCCAGCTCGCCGATCGCCACGCCCAACTCCTCGCTCGCCTCCCGCCGGATCGCGGCGGCCGGGTCGTCGCCGTCGAGCAGCCCGGCCGCGGTCTCGACGAACATGCCGTCCGGATGTCCGTTCACGTACACCGGATAGCGGAACTGCCGGGTGAACAGCACGGTCTCCCGCTCCGGGTCGTAGAGCAGGACCGTCGCGCCGTCACCCCGGTCGTACGTCTCGCGCTGCTCACTGGTCCACTGCCCGTCGCCGCGGCGGTAGTCGTAGGTGGTGCGGCGCAGCACGTGCCAGGCCGTGGCGAGCAGTTCCACGTCGCGCACGATCACGTCCGGATTGCCGGTCAGGTCGCGGCCCACCTGATCCAACCCGGTCCGGCCGCGGGCGTCGGGAAGGTCGATGCCAGGTCGCACAGTCATGGGCGTAACCTACAACCGAAAACGCGCAAGAGTCGACAATAATGAGGAGAAACACGGATGCTGGCCGCGGAGCGACGCGACGTCCTGCTGTCCCGCCTGCACGCCGACGGCAAGGTGGTCGCCAAGCAGATCGCCGCCGAGCTCGCCGTCACCGAGGACATGATCCGCCGTGACCTGCGCGAACTCGCCGCCGCGGGCCTCTGCCAGCGGGTCTACGGCGGCGCGCTGCCGCTCTCCCCGGCCGCCGCCGACTACGCGACGCGCACCACCGTCGCCACCTCCAGCAAGGAACGGGTCGCCGCCGCGGCCGTCGCGCTGATCCGGCCGGGCAGCACCGTCCTGCTCGACGGCGGCACCACCGCCCTCGCGGTCACCGCCGCCCTGCCACCCGGCCTGACCGCCACGATCGTCACGCACAGTCCCACCGTGGCCGCCGCGCTGGTCGGCCACCCATCGGTCGAGGTCTACGTGCTCGGTGGCCGCCTCTTCAAACACTCCGCGGTGACCTGCGGCGCCGCAGCCGCGGAGGCCGCGCAGGGCATCTCCGCCGACCTGTTCCTGCTCGGCGTCGCCGGCGTGCACCACGAAGCGGGCCTCACTACGGGTGATCCTGACGAGGCCGCGATGAAGCGGACCCTCGCCGGGCGCGCCGCGGAGACCTACGTCCTGGCGAGCGCCGAGAAGATCGGCGCGGCCGCGGCGTTCACGGTCCTGCCGCCCGCCGAGGTCAGCGGCATCATCACCGACCTGCCGGACCACCCGGCGTTGCGACCGCTGCGCACCGCCGGCGTCGCGATCATCCCGGCGTGAGCAAAGCCCTTCCGGTACGACGGTGAGCGCGCCGGACGTGCCACCGATTCGTGTTCGTGTTTCCGGATGTCGGCTGTGGGCACATCAAGGAACAGCGACATCCCCCGCTGACAGAGGAGGCCCCCGAGATGGCTAGCACCGAGCAGGACGTCAACCGCAGCGCCAAGAGCGGCCGCTTCGTCAAGGAGTCGACCACCAAGCGCTCCCCCAAGACCACGACCACCGAGCACGTCGGCAAGGACCACGCCGACCGTGAGGTGAACCGCAGCACCAGCACCGGCCGGTTCGTCAAGAAGACGACCACCGAGCTGCACCCGTCGACGACCGAGACCCAGAAGGTCTGATCCCCGGCGTCGCGCCGCCCTCCGCCCCACGCGGAGGGCGGTTCCGTGTCCGCAGCACCAGCGCGCCGAGCACCGCCCCGAGCAGCTGACACCCGGCGATCGCGGACAGCAGCACCGCGGGCGGGTGGGACGCGAGCAGGCCGCCGACCGCCGCGCCGGCCGAGGCCGCGGTCACCTTGAACCCGGCGCCCAGAGTGAACACCTGGGTCCGCAGCTCCGGCGGCGCCTCCCGGTCCCGGGTGGTGAACACCGCCACGCTGACCGGACCGGTGAACAGCCCCGCGAGCGCAAAGAGCACCAGCAGCGCCCAGACCGGCGGCCCCAGCGCGGTGAGCAGGAACGGCACGGCCATCGCCGCGCAGCAGACCAGTACGGCCGGTTCCGGACGGCGGTGCACCACCGGCAGCCGGGTGCAGAGCACCGACCCGAGCAGCCCGCCGCAGGCCAGGGCGGACAGCACCAGCCCGGTCAGCGCCGGACGGCCGGCCGTCGTCGCGATCGCCGCGGCGGCCAGGGGCAGCGCGCCGAAGCCCAGCATGTGCACCGATGACGCCAGGGTGACCGCGCCGAGTGGCCGCCGGCGCACCATCACCGCGAACCCGGCGAGGGGGCGGACCCGCAGCCGTTGCACCGGCGCCGGTCGCCGGGGCACCGGCAACGTGAGGAACAGGCCGGCGCCCAGCGCGACGAAGCCGCCGAGCGCCAGCATCGACCAGCCCGCACCGGCCCAGCCGGCGACGATCGCGGCCAGCGCCGGGCCGACGATCCCGGCCGCGCCGTACGTGCCGGCGTCGAAGCTGAACGCCCGGGCCCGGTCGTCCGGGACGAGTTCACCGAGCAGGCTGCTCAGCCCGCCGAGCAGCAGCGGCGACAGGCAGCCGGCGACGACCAGGACGCCCGCGGCCACCCACTCCCACGTGCCGATCAGCGTCGCCGCGGCGATCAGCGCGAGCGCGTAGCGAGGAAGGCGGCCGCGTAGAGGGGCTTGCGCCGGCGTACCCGATCGGCGGCCGCGCCCACCAGCGGCGCCGCCAGCACATGGGGAACCATCAGGGCCGCGACGAGCAGCCCGCCCAGGCGGGCGTCGCCGGTGCGTTCCAGGGCCAGCAGCACGATCGCCACCCGGGCGCCCTCGTCGGCGAGCCGGGCGCCGACCGCCGCCACCAGATACCGCGCCAAGGTCATACCGGCATCCTTCCCCACGAATGCGGTGACCGCCCGCACGGTTTATCACCCTCCGGGACGGGCACTCAGGCAGAGGTAAACCCTGGTAGAGGAGTGAGAGAAGCGATGGCTGCACGTAAGACTCAACCGACCACCAGCCCGAGCTACACCGTTCCCGGCCTCAAACCGGACACCGCCGGTGACGTCATCGCTGTGCTGCAGGACCGGCTCAACGCCCTGAACGACCTGGCGCTGACCCTCAAGCACGTGCACTGGAACGTCGTCGGCCCGCACTTCATCGCGGTGCACCAGATGCTCGACCCGCAGGTCGACGCGGTGCGCGTCATGGTCGACGACATCGCCGAGCGGATCGCCACGCTGGGCGGTTCCCCGGTCGGCACGCCCGGCGCCCTGGTCGCCCAGCGCTCCTGGGACGACTACGCGATCGGCCGCGCCGACACCACGTCGCACCTGGCCGCGCTCGACATCGTCTACACCGGCGTGATCGAGTCGCACCGTGAGGCGATCGCGAAGACCGAGGAGTCCGACCCGGTCACCCAGGACCTGCTGATCGGCCAGTCCGGCAAGCTCGAGCAGTACCACTGGTTCGTCCGCGCCCACTTGGAGTCCGCGGACGGCACGCTGCTCACCGCCGGCGTCAGCGACGAGAAGACCGCTGCCAAACGCGGCAAGCGCTGATCCCGCACGATTCAGGCCGCCGGTTGGTTCCGGCGGCCTTTTTCGTACGTACGAAATCGGACCCGGCCCGGAGAACCAGCCTCCCGCCGGCGACCGGATCGCCCGGCCCGGAGGGGTGCCCGGCCTCGCCAGAGGTCGAGACGACGCGGCCGGCGAATGCAACAAAATGCAAACAGCGAAGTTTCTTGTACGTGAATCGATGTACTTCTATGCTCCTGAGGAAAGCGCTTTCCCGCACTACATCCCCAGGAGAGCAAAGCCATGAGAAGAGCACTCGCACTCGCCGGTGGCACCGCGATCACCGCTGCCGCCGTCGCCATCGCCCTGCCACTTCCCCAGGCATCGGCGGCGGTGACCGGCACCGCGACCGGATACGCCAGCGTCAACGGCGGCACCACCGGTGGCGCCGGCGGGACCACGGTCCGGGCCACCACCGGCACCCAGATCCACACCGCGCTCTGCAACCGGGCCAGCAGCAGCACCCCGATCACCATCGAGGTCGAGGGCACGATCAACCACGGCAACACCACGAAGGTCTCCGGCGCCAGCTGCAACACCGCCGCCGACAAGATCGAGCTCAAAGAGGTCAGCAACATCACGATCGTCGGGGTGGGCGGCGGCGCCGTCTTCGACCAACTCGGCATCCACATCCGGGACGCCAGCAACATCATCATCCAGAACGTGACGGTCCAGAACGTCAAGAAGTCCGGCTCGCCGACCTCCAACGGCGGCGACGCGATCGGCATGGAGACCAACGTCCACAACGTCTGGGTGGACCACGCCACGCTGTTGGCCTCGGGCGGCGAGTCGGCGGGCTACGACGGCCTGTTCGATATGAAGGACAACACCCAGTACGTCACGCTCTCCTACAGCATCCTGCGCAACTCCGGCCGTGGCGGCCTGATCGGCTCCGGTGACAGCGACCTCGCCAACGGCCCGGTCACGTTCCACCACAACTTCTACGAGAACATCGACTCGCGCACCCCGCTGCTGCGGGGCGCGACCGCGCACATCTACAACAACTACTACCTCAGCCTGAACGAGTCCGGGATCAACGCCCGTGCCGGCGGCAAGGCGAAGGTGGACAACAACTACTTCCAGAACTCCAAGGACGTGCTCGGCACGTTCTACACCGACCTGCCCGGGTACTGGCAGGTCGCCGGCAACACGTTCGACAACGTGACCTGGTCGGCCGTGGCCTCCGACAACAACCCCGCCGGTCCGAATCCGGTCTCCAACACGACCGTGAGCATCCCTTACGCGTACGTGCTGGACAGCGCGTCGTGCGTCCCCGCGATCGCCCGCGCGACCGCCGGCTCGGGCACCGGTCTGAAGACCTCGGACGGCAAGTGCGCCACCACCACCCCGACCGCGTCGCCGACCAGCTCACCGACGGTCTCGCCCACCGTGTCGCCGACCGTCTCGCCGACGGCCAGCCCGTCGCAGCCCAGCGGCACCAACCTCAGCCTCGCCTCGGGCGCCGGCGCCGACGGGTCGAGCAAGGCCAGCGGCACCAGCTACGGCAACGTCCGCGACGGCAGCCTGACCACCTACTGGTCCCCGAGCGGCACCACCGGCGACATCTCGATCAAGTGGGGCTCGGCCACCACCGTCGCCCGGATCAACCTGCGCGAGGCGTCCGGCGCCACCGGCCTGATCGGCGCCTACCAGGTCCTCAACGGCACGACCGGCGCGGTCCTGACCTCCGGCACCGGCGCCGGCGTGATCAGCTTCCCGGCCACCGCCCTCACCAAGATCACCTTCAAGATCACCAGCGCCTCCGGCACTCCCAAGGTCGCGGAGTTCGAGACCTACGCCTCCTGACCCCGGCTGGCCCCCAGGGGTGCCTCGCCCATCGGGAGGCACCCCTGACAACCAGCCGGCGAACCGCGAGCGGCTGGTGGTGGCGGCTGCCTCCGCACCCCCGAGACAACCCTCAGCACCAGCCGAGGCCCGGCAGCGACGAGCGGCCCGGACCACGGCGGAGGGGGTTCAGGGGGTCAGGGGGTCTCGAGGGTCAGGGTTACCTGGGCTACCGCGTCGTCGGACATCAGGTCGCGGCGCAGGTGGGCGGCGTGCTCGACCAGGTTGCCGGCCGGGCTGTCCCGGACCGCGCGGGTGGGTGTCACCCACAGGTTGACCAGCAGCTGCGACGGGCCGACCCACACCGCGTGCATGTCGTCGATCTTCTCGACCCAGGACTCCGCGGCCACCTTGGCGCGGATCGGGTCGAGCACGTCGTCCGGCGCCGACTCCTCCAGCAGCAGGCCCTTGGAGCGGCGGGCCAGCAGGTACGCCACCACGATCAGCAGCAGGCCGATCGTCATGCTGCCGATCGC
Organism: Actinoplanes awajinensis subsp. mycoplanecinus; assembly: GCF_001509495.1. NCBI lineage: Bacteria > Bacillati > Actinomycetota > Actinomycetes > Micromonosporales > Micromonosporaceae > Actinoplanes > Actinoplanes awajinensis. The sequence continues at coordinate 97,985 of NZ_LLZH01000342.1, forward strand.
GTCCCAGCCCGCCCAGCCGGTCCCGGCGTGCAGGACCAGCGCGGCCAAGGCGATCGCGAGACCGATCAGCGCGGCGGTGTCCTCGAGGAAGACCGTGGTGGCGCTCGGGTCGGAGGCGTGCCGCAGGTGGTGCCGCAGGGTCCGGTTCTGCTGCTTGGCGTCGCGGCGCAACTGCTTGTGCGCGGTGTACCAGGAGTAGCTCTCGAACACCGCGGCCACCACGAGCACGCCGACGCCGATCCACAGCGATTCGACCGCCTCCGGCATCAGGATGCTGCGCACGCCCTCGCCGATCGACAGCACCCCGCCGACCAGGAAGATCCCCAGCGCTGCCAGGAACGTCCAGAAATAGCGCTCCTGTCCGTACCCGAAGGGGTGTTTGCTGTCCGGCTCCCGCAGGGAGCGCTTGAGGCCGATCAGCAGCAGGATCTCGTTGCCGGTGTCCGCGATGGAGTGGGCGGCCTCGGCCCACATCGACGCCGAACCGGTCAGCAACCCGGCAATGATCTTCGCGATCGCGATGGCGCCGTTCGCGACCACCGCGACGATCACGGTCCACTTGCTGTCACCGCCCTCCGAGGAATTCTCGGAACCGGAAGAGGGCTGATCGAGGCGTTTTTCGTCCACAGCGGCGTTGTCCACAAGCTCGCGGTACCCGGCTTGACCCGCGCGCACACCCGGGTAGCGTCTCCGGGAGCGCCCGCAGTGTCCCGCATCATGGAGGTCGTCGTGTCCGTGCTACCCATCCGGAAGATCGGTGACCCGGTGCTGCGCCTGGCCGCCGCGCCGGTGTCCGATTTCGACGCCGAGCTCAGCCGGTTGGTCGACGACCTGACACAGACCCTGGCGGAGTCGCGCGGCGCCGGGCTGGCCGCGCCGCAGATCGGGGTCAGCCTGCGGGTCTTCGCGATCAACCCGGACCTGCCGGGCAACGATCTGCGGCTGGACCACCTGGTCAACCCGGTGCTGGAGTTCCCCGACGAGGAGGATCAGCGAGGTCCGGAGGGGTGCCTGTCGATCCCCGGCGTCTATCTGGACACCAAGCGCCGGCTCAATGCCGTCGCCAAGGGTTACACCAAGCACGGCGACCCGGTCCAGGTCGTCGGCCAGGGCCTGCTGGCCCGGTGCATGCAGCACGAGACCGACCACCTCGACGGGATCCTGTTCCTCGACCGGCAGGACGCCGACGACCGGCAGCGGCTGCTCGACACGCTGCGCGAGGCCGCCTGGTTCGAGGGCGTGCCGGTCCCGGAGCTGCGGGTCAGCCCGCACTGATGACGTCGACCGGCATGCTGGAGGAGGTGGTGGTCCGGGCAGCTGGCCGGGGTTGACGCGACCGGGTGACTCCGCGCCCGTACCCCTGGGATGTGCACCCTTCGCCGTGATGCGATCCCACCGGCCGCACCACCGCATCGCCCGGAGGAGAACCCGTGAAGCACCGCCTCGCCGCCCTGGCGGCCCTCTCGCTCGCCCTGACCGGCTGCGGGTTGGTCAACAACGCCGACGCCAGCCCCCGGGCCGCCGCCCGCACGACCACGCGGGAACCGGCCGCGGCCCAGCAGGTCGGCAACGCCGCGTCGGTGAAGGACGACGGGGACATCCCGGACCCGTGCACGCTGCTCTCCGAGGACGACATCAGCACCCTGACCGACCGCAAGGTCAGCCAGATCGACGAGGACGGCGCGAACGCCGGTGACGCCACCCGGTACTGCCAGTGGCAGCAGGACGGCGGCCGGCTCGCGGTCTTCCTGAGCCGCACCACCGCGGCGGAGTTCCAGGTCACCGTCGCCGAGGCGGAGCCGGTCGAGGACCTCGGCGATCAGGCGTACGCGCACTCCGGTCACCTGTACGTGCTCTTCGGGACGGTGCAGATCGACGTCTACGCGCACGGCGGCACCGAGAAGCAGAACCTGTCCGACGAGAAGGACGTGGCCGAGGCCCTGCTCCCGAAGATCTAGCTGATCAGGCGCGGGGCCAGCAGCTCCTCCGGCACCGGGCCGCTGCCGATCCTCGCGATCAGGGCGCGGGCCCAGGCGGTCAGCGCGGCCACCGGGATCCGGTGCGGGCTGCTTTCGGCGTACGGTTCGATCCGGTCCGCCGCGCGTGTCAGCAGGCGCACCGCGCCGACCTCGTTGCCCCGCCGCAGGTGGGTGATCCCGACCGCGAGCTGGGCCAGACCCTTCCACAGCTCCCGGGTGTCGTCGTCGCAGGCCTTCCACGCGCCCTCGAGGACCTCGTGGGCGTGGAACGGCCGGCCGGCGGCGAGCAGGCGCTCGGCCTCGCGCAGCGCCTCGTCCGGCGGGAGCACCAGGTCTTCCGGGGTGGTCGGCACACCGGGCAGCCCGTGCGGGAGCGGGCGGCCCAGCCCGTCGCGGGGACGCGAGTTGCGGGCCCGCCCGGCCGCGTCCCGGTCCCGGGCGGATCCTGGCACGTCCGGTGCAGTGTTCATGCCTCTCATACTGCCCCCTGGCAGGTCCGTGACCTTCGGCCCGCCGGGCCGGGTGCTGTCGCCCTGCCCCGGGAGATCGACGGCACCGAGGATGGACGGCAGAGACGAAGGGAACCTGCCATGCGGACCACTGGGATCGTCGTCGGCACCGACGGCACCACAACGAGCGACGCGGCCGTCGAATGGGCGGCCCGGGAGGCACACCGGCGCGGCCTGACCCTGCGGGTCGTGCACGCCTTCGACTGGGACTGGCGCGAGTCCCGCTTCCCGGTCGGCGAGCACCACCTGGACGCGGCCCGCCGGCAGGCCGAGGACGTCGTCGCGGCCGCGGTGGACCGGGTCCGGCGGGTCGCCCCCGGGCTCACCCCGCAGACGTTCACCCTGATCGGACCGGCCGTCCCCCGGCTGCTCGAGTCGGCCCGCGGCGCCCAGCTGCTGGTCCTGGGCCGGCGCGGCCGCGGCGGCTTCACCGGGATGCTGCTCGGCTCCACCGCCCAGCGGGTCGCCACCCACGCGCCGTGCCCGGTCATCGTGATCGGCGAGCAACCGGCCCCGGACGCGCCGATCGCCGCCGGGGTCGACGACTCCCCCAGCGCCGACCTGGTCCTGGAGACCGTCTTCGGCACCGCCGCCGACCAGAACTGCCCGATCACGGTGATCCGCGCCTGCCCGCCGGCCCTCCCGGCCTGGCTCACCACCGACCCGCCCGCCCGGGACGACGGCGAGCTCGACCGCCTGGAGGAGCAGCTGGCCCCGTGGCGCGCCAAGTTCCCGGACGTGCCGGTCCAGGTGGCGCTGACCCACGACACCCCACCAGCTGCCCTGATCGCGGCCTCCCACCGGGCCCGCCTGATCGTCGTGGGCAGTCACGGGCACGGCCGGGTCTCCGGATCGCTCGTCGGCTCGACCAGCCTGCAGCTGCTGCACCACGCCGCCTGCCCGGTCCACATCGCCCGCACCACCCCGGAGTGACCGGCGGTGCCCCCGGCTGGCGCTCAGGGGTGTCTCCACCGCCTCGAGGCACCCCTGGACGCCAGCCGGGGGCGCGGAGTGACAGACGACGCTTTGACATGAAGCGGGGTTGAGGTTTTACCGTCGCGTGGTGGATCTGGGAACAGTGCGGGAATCGGGTGTCGGCGAGCGGCTCAAGGGGGCCTTCCGCCGGTACCCGACCGGGGTCGCGGTGATCAGCGCGGTCGGGCCGGACGGGCCGGTCGGGCTGACCGCCTCGAGTGTGGCGTCGGTGTCGGTGTCGCCGCCGGCCCTGTCGTTCTCGGTCATGGGCACGCGGTCGGCGCGGATCCTGCTGGACGCGCCGAGCTTCGTCGTCCACCTGCTCGGCACCCGGCACGTCGCGCTGGCCCGGGAGTTCGCGCACTCCGCCGGTGACCGGTTCACCCCGGAGCAGGGGTGGAGCACCCTCCCGTCCGGCGAGCCGGTCCTGTTCGACGCGGTCGCCGCGCTGCGGGCCGCGCCGCTGCACCTGGTGCCGGTGGGTGACTCGACGCTGGTGGTCGCGTCGGTGCTCGAGGTGTTCCACGGCCCGGACGACGACCGCCCGCTGATCCACCATGCCCGGACGTTCGTCACCGCCGCCCGTCTGTGACCGGGCGAACCTGATCCAACGCTTCGTCCAGCACGGTGTTCGGAACGATCAGGTCGGCCCGGTCCCGGGTGGCCAGGATCAGCCCGGCGTTGTGCTCGTCGGTGCCGGTGGCCCAGGCGATCGCCTCCGCCTGCGGTTTGCCGAAGCGCACGTGCCGCTCGACCAGACGGCGCATCCGTTCCTCCTGTGCCAGGTCGACGTACCAGATCTCGTCGAACCGGCGGCGGGCGTCGCGCCAGCACGGCTCGTCGACCAGCAGGTAGTTGCCCTCCGAGATGATCAGCCGGGCGGCGCGGGGCACCGGGATCGCGCCGGCCAGCGGTTGTTCGAGCAGGCGCTCGAAGCCGGGGGCGTACACCAGGTCGTCCTCGTCCTCCCGCAGCCGGCGCAGCAGCGCCGCGTACCCGGCGGCGTCGAAGGTGTCCGGCGCGCCCTTGCGGTCGCGCCGGCCGAGCCGGTCGAGTTCCCCGTCGGCGAAGTGATAACCGTCCATCGGTACGTGCGCCACCGGCACCCCGGCCCGCGCCAGCGTCCGGACCAGCGCCTCCGCGAGGGTGGTCTTGCCGGCCGCCGGCGCGCCGGTGATCCCGAGGACGGCCCGTCGCCCGCCCGAGGCGAGCGCGCCGGCCCGGTCCACCAGGCCGGCGAACGTGATGCTCATGCCGGTCGGGCGCTGAGATGGCCGGCGATGAACTGCCGCGCGTGCCGGGCCAGGTCCTCGCCGTCGTCCCAGAGGTTGCGCCAGATGGACAGGTCGGCGGAGAGGCCGGGCGCGACCACCGCGGACGAGAACGACTCGAAGGTGATCGGGCCGGTGTAGCCGATCGCGCCGAGCGCGTGGAAGAACGACGTGAAGTCCAGGTGCCCGGAGCCCAGGTAGCCCCGGTGGTTCTCACCGATGTGCACGTAACCGAGGCGGTCGGCGGCGTCCAGCACCGGCCGTACCATGTCGTTCTCCTCGATGTTCATGTGGTACGTGTCCAGGTGGATGACCACGTTGTCCTCGCCGATGTCGTCGGCCAGGCGCAACGCGTCGCGCGCGGTGTTCACCACGTTCGTCTCGTACCGGTTGCAGATCTCCAGGCCGAGCGTGACGCCGGTGCCGCTGGCCTGCTTGGCCAGCTCGCGCAGCACGGTGACCACGTTGGCCCGGCCGGCCGTGCTCAGCGGGCGGGCGTAGCTGCCGAACGCGCTGTAGAGCGCCCCGGTCAGGTGGCTGGCGCCGATCCCGGCCGCGATCGTCAGGGAGTCCTGCAGCAGGCGCTCGCCGCGGGCCACCACGGCGGGGTCGTCGCTGGAGATGTCGGCGTCCATCGCCAGGCCACGGGAGCAGGCGACCTTGAGGCCGGCCGCGTCCAGCTCGGCCCGGGTCCGGGCGACGTCCAGGTTCAGGGAGTCGTGCAACGAGAACTCGATCAGGTCGTACCCCGAAGATTTTGTCTTCTGGATCGCGGTCGTGACCGAGGCCGGGGCGGTGTCGCCGACCCAGACGAGGGCGTGCACACCGAGCGGATTGCGGATGTCCATGGGGGTCTCCTTCACTGAATGGCGCCGGTGATCAGACCGACGATCTCCTGGCCGGTGGTGTCGGCGGTGCGGCGGCCGCCGACGCAGCGGCCCGCGCGCATCACCCAGACCTGGTCGGACAGCCGCATGACCTGGTCGAAGTTGTGGCTGATCAGCAGCACGGCGCGGCCGTCGTCGCGGAGCTTGGTGATCAGCTCTTCGACCCGGGCGGTCTCCTGGACGCCGAGGGCCGCGGTCGGCTCATCCATGATCACGAGCTGGGAGCTGAAGCCGGCCGCGCGGCAGATCGCCACCGCCTGCCGCTGCCCGCCGGAGAGCCGCCGGACCCGGCTGCCGACCGCGGGCACGTTCACCGCCAGCGTCGCGACCATCTCCCGGGCCTGCCGCTGCATGCGGCGGCGGTCCAACAGACCGAAAGGACCCATCTTGTGTACGAGCTCGCGGTTCAAGAACAGGTTCTGCCACACGGTCAGGTCCTCGACCAGCGCCAGGTTCTGGTGCACCGTCTCGATGCCCTGCTCCCGGGCGTCCTCGGGGGACTTCAGGTGCAGTGACTCGCCGCGCATCGCGATGGTGCCGTGGTCCGGGCGGTGCACGCCGGCGATGCAGCGGACCAGTGTCGACTTGCCGGCGCCGTTGTCGCCGACCAGGGCGGTGATCTCCCCTCGGCGACGGTCAGGGAGACGTCTTTCAGGGCTTGGACGCTGCCGAAGGCCAGGAAGACGCCGTCGGCACTCAGCAGAGCACTCATTTCTGGAACCTCGTGAGTAGGGCCGCGAGGACGACGACGAAGCCGACGGCCAGGGGCTGGTAGAACTGCGAGACGCCGAGCAGGGTGAGGCCGTTGGTGAGCGCGGTCAGCAGCAGCGCGCCGATCACCGGTCCGGCGATGGTGGCCCACCCGCCGAGCAGGCTGACCCCGCCGAGGACGACCGCGGCCACCGAGTTGAGCAGGAAGGACGTGTTCGAGGCGGGTTCGGCGGCGCCGACCCGGGCGACGAGCAGGATCGCGGCGAGACCGGCGAGCAGGCCGGACACGGCGTACACCGCGATCTTGATCCTGTCGGTGTTGATGCCGGTCGCGTTGGCCGCCTCGCGGGAGCCGCCGGTGGCGAGCACGTGGGTGCCGAACCGGGTCCAGAAGACCAGCACGTGGGCGATGATCGCGACCACCGCGGCGATCAGCACGGTCCAGCCGAACACGCCGATCCCGCCGGTGGAGAGCTGGAGCAGGGTGGTGTCGATGACGGTGACCGGCTTGCCGTCGGCGAGGATCAGTGCGGCGCCGGAGGCCGCGGAGAGCATGCCGAGCGTGACGATGAAGTCGGTGATCCGGCCCTTCGCGATGACCAGGCCGTTGATCAGCCCGGTCGCCGCGCCGACCGCGACCGCCACCAGGCAGGACCAGGTCAGGCCCCAGCCGTGCGAGTACGCCTGACCGAAACCGACCGCGCCGAGGGTCATCATCGACGCGACCGACAGGTCGATGCCGCCGGTGGCGACCACAAACGTCTGCCCCACCGCCAGGATCACCAGGATCGCGGCGGCGACCAGCATCGAGGCGATGTTGCCGGTGCTCAGGAACGTCGGGTTGAGGATCTGGAAGACGATGACCAGCAGGACCAGCCCGATCGCGGCGGCCCACTCGGCCCAGAAGCTGACGTCCTTGAGCCGTCCGGTGTTGAACCGCGGCGGTGCAGCGACAGTCGTCATGATCAGCTGCCCAGCAGGGTCTTGAACGGGTCGGCGTACGTGCCGAACGGCTTCAGCGTGGCGGCGAGCGCCTGGTCGGCGTTCTCCTTCGTGACCACCTCGACCGGTGCCTCGACGGTGGCCGGCAGGGTCGCGCCCTTCGCCGCGGCCTGGCACGCCTCCATGCCCATCAGCCCGATCGCGTACGGGTACTGCGCCACCACCGCGTCCACCTGACCGGCCTTGACCGCGCTCAGCGCGTCCTTGATCCCGTCGACGCTGATGATTTTGATCTGCCCGGTCTTCCCGGACGTCGCGACGGCGCGCGCCACGCCCAGCCCCATGTCGTCGTTGGCGACGAAGAAGCCCTTGAGGTCGGGCTGGGCCCGCATCAGGTTGGTGGCCTGGGTCAGCGCCTCCTGGCGCTCCCAGTTGGCGGCGACCGTCTGCACCAGCTCGAGCTTGCCGGTGATCGCCTGGCTGAACCCGTCGATGCGCTGGCCGCTGGTGACGTCACCGGCGATGCCGCCGATCGCGGCGACCTTGCCACCGCCCGGCAGCAGCTTGAGCATCTGCTCGCCGGCCTGCTGCCCGGCCGAGGTGTTGTCGGTGCCGATGTAGGTGGCCGGCGCGGCGTTCGCGGCCTTCGCGGCGGCGGCCTCCACCGGGCTGTCGATGTTGACGATGGTCTTCTTCTTCGCGGCCAGCTGGGCGATGCCCTGGATCAGGTTGGTGCCGGAGATCGGGTTGACGATGTAGCAGGAGAAGTCCTGCCCGGCCAGGCCGGTGAGCTTGTCCGCCTGCCCGGTGGTGTCGGTGATCGAGTTGGCCGCCTGCACGGTCACCGCGGTGCCGGAGGTCTGCGCCTGCTCCTTGATGCCCTGCTCCATGGACTGGAAGAACGGGTTGTCCAGGCCCTTGATGACGGCCGCGACCTTGGCGGTGCCGGCCGTGGTGGTGTCGTTCGACCCGCAAGCCGCGGCCGTGACCAGCACGGTGAGCGCCAGGCCGAAATGGATCGGGATACGTGACACGGGGAGACCTCCCGAGGTGTGTCGTCGATGTTTCGTCTGATTACAGAGGCACTTATGACTTCTGTCAACCAAAACATCAGGCACTTACGTATGACGTCTACTCGTAATAGGATCTGCCGGTGTCCATGAGCGCGTCAGCAGTCCCGACCGTGGCCGGACTCGGTGAGGTGCTCCAGCTGTTCCGGGGCCGGCCGAGCCTGACCCGGGCCGATGTCATGCACCTGACCGGGCTGTCCCGGTCCACCGTCAACCAGCGTCTCGACGCGCTGCTCAGCGCGGCCCTGGTGGTGCCGAGCGGCGAGGGCTCACCGACCGGCGGCCGACCGGCCAGCCGGTTCACGTTCCACCACGACCGCGGCGTGCTGCTGGTCGCCGACATCGGCGCCACCGGCATGCGGACCGCGCTGTGCGACCTGCGGGGCACCGTGCTCGCCGAGCGCGAGCGGGCCATCGACGTGGCCGCCGGACCCGATCCGGTGCTCACCACTGCCGACGCGATGTTCGGTGAGCTGCTGGCCGGTGCCGGGCGCGGGACCGCCGAGGTGTTCGGCATCGGACTGGACGTGCCCGGCCCGGTCGACTTCGACAGCGGCCAGGTGGTCAGCCCGCCGATCATGAGCGGCTGGGACCGGTACGACATCCCCGGCTGGTTCGCCGGCCGCTACGCCTGCCCGGTGCTCGTCGACAAGGACGTCAACGCGATGGCCTTCGGCGAGCAGCGCAGCGTCTACCCCGACGTCCGCCAGCTGCTGATGATCAAAGCGGGCACCGGCATCGGCGCCGGGATGATCCTCGGCGGCGAGATCTACCGGGGCGCCGACGGGGCGGCCGGCGACATCGGGCACATCCAGGTGACCGTCGAGGACGCCGGCACCGAGCCGGTCTGCCGGTGCGGCAACACCGGGTGCGTCGAGGCGTACGCCGGCGGCTGGGCCATGGTCCGCGACCTGCGCGAGGCCGGCAAGGACGTGACCACGGTGGACGACGCGGTCGCCCTGGTCCGCACCGGCGACCTGCTCGCCGTGCGCCTGGCCCGCCGGGCCGGCCGGATCATCGGGCACGCCGTCGCCGACTCGGTCAGCCTGATCAACCCGCGCGTCGTGGTGATCGGCGGGCAACTCGCCCGGATCGAGGAACAGCTGTTCGCCGGGATCCGCGAGATGGTCTACCGCCGCTCGCTGCCCCTCGCGACCCGCAGCCTGCAGATCGTGGCGACCCGGCTGGACAACCGCTCCGGGCTGATCGGGCTGGCCCTGCTGCTGGCCGACGGCATCTTCGCGCCCGGCCGGGTCGAGGACCTCGTCGCCCGCGGCTGAGGCCTATCGTCACGGGGTGACCCCCACTCAGGTGATCCTCGACTGCGACCCGGGACACGACGACGCCCTCGCACTGCTGCTCGCCGCGGGTGATCCCCGGCTCCGCCTGCTCGGCGTCACCACCGTCGCCGGCAACCAGACCCTCGACAAGACCACCCGGAACGCGCTGCGGATCCTCGCCCTGGCCGGCGTCACCGGCGTACCGGTCGCGGCCGGCTGCGACCGCCCGCTGACCGGCGAGCTCACCGTCGCCGAGGACATCCACGGCGAGTCCGGCCTGGACGGCCCGGATCTCGACGGCCCCGTCGGTGAATTGTCCGGCCGGCACGCGGTCGACCTGATGCACCGCCTGCTGGTGGACTCGGCGGAACCGGTCACCCTGATCGCCACCGGGCCGCTGACCAACGTCGCAACCCTGCTGACCCGGCACCCCGAGGTCCTCCCGCAGGTGCGCCGGATCGTCTTCATGGGCGGTTCCACCGACCGCGGCAACACCACGCCGTACGGCGAGTTCAACATCGTCACCGACCCGGAAGCCGCCGACGTCGTGCTCCGCTCCGGCCTGCCGATCACCATGATCGGCCTGAACGTCACCCACCAGGCCCTGGCCACCACGTCGGTCATCGCCGAGTTCCGCGCCATGAACACCCGCCCGGGCACGATCTGCGCGGAGCTGATGACGTTCTTCGCCGCCACCTACCTGCGGGTCTTCGGCTTCGAACACCCACCGGTCCACGATCCGATCGCGGTCGCCGCCGTCCTCGACCCGTCGATCGTCCACACCGTCCCCGCCCCGGTCACCGTCGAACTGACCGGCACACACACCCGCGGCGCGACCGTCGTCGACCTCCACGCCCGCACCGGCCTCCCACCGAACGCCGACGTGGCGGTAGCCCTCGACGTCCCCGCCTTCTGGAACCTCCTGCTCACCACGGTCCGCCAACTGCCAATTCCAACCCCCATTTAGTACGAATACGGAGCGGCCGCCCGCAGGCTACGAGCCACGTCCCGTGATGGTCTCGCGCGACGCCGCCCCCACTCCCGGCCGCAGCGCGCGTCCAGATCCCGGCTGGCGCTCGCGGTCCCCTCAGCGATCCCGAGGCAGCCGCCAGCACCAGCCGGGGCCTCGCAGCGCGTTGCGGTCGGGAGTGGGGCGGGCGTCGCGCGGTGGGCAGGCACGCGCCGGGAGCTGCGCGACTCCCGGGCCCCGGCTGGTCCTCAGGGGTGCCTCGCGGGCTCGGACACACCCCCCCCAGAACCAGCCGGGATCTGGACGCGCACTGCGGTCGGGAGTGGGGCGGTGTCGCGCGAGACCGTCACGGGACTCGGCTCGTCGCCTGCGGGCGGGCGCTCCTTATTCGTACTAAATATGGGTTGAGCGGGAGAGGGCGGATTTGTCGGGTTTCCCGTTGGGGGTCAACGGGGCCTGATCGATGATCGTCAACGACTGCGGGGTGGAGGCCGGGCCCAGGTGGGTGGTGACCAGGGCGCGGAGGGCCGGCAGGTCAGGGGTGGCGTTCGGGGTGGGGACGATGTAGGCGTGGACGGACTCGCCGGTGTGGTCGTCGGGGTGGGCGACCACGTAGGCCTCGGCCACCGCGGGGTCGGTGGTGAGGAGCTGTTCGATCGGGCCGGCGTAGACCAGCGTCGCCTGGACGATGATCACGTCGCGGGTGCGTCCGTGCAGGTGGAGGTAGCCGTCGGCGTCGAGGGTCGCGAGGTCGCGGGTGCGGACCCAGCCGTCGACGAAGACCTCGGCCGACTCCGAGGGGTCCTGCCAGTAGGACGAGGCCTGTGCCGGAGTTCGCACATAGAGCTCACCGTCGCGGAGTGAGATCGCGGTGACCGGCGGCGGACGCCCCACCGTGCCGGCGAAAGCGGCCATCTCCCCCGGCGTCACCATCGCGATCATGCCGGTCTCGGTCTGCCCGTAGCCGTGGAAGATCACCGGGCCGAGCACGTCGATCGCCGAGCGCAGCCGCGCCGGGGACAGTGGTGATCCGGAGACCATCAGCGCCCGCAGGCCGCTCAGGTCGGCCGGGTTCGCCTGTTGCGCGCGGACCAGCTGGTGCAGCTTGCCGACGGTGATCACGCTGGCGGTGGCCCGGTGCTCGACGAGCGCGTCCGGGAAGACCGGTCGTTGCGCGGCGACCAGGGTGCCGCCGGCGGCGAGCGTGAGGATGCCGTATTCCAGCATGACCTGGCTGCTCAGCGACCCGAAGACCAGGTAGCGGTCCAGCCGCCGGGCGAGCTCGGCGATCGCCGGTGGCCAGCGGTCCGGGTAGGGCGCCCACGCGGCCGACATCGCGGAATACGTCTGCGCGCAGCCCTTCGGGTTCCCGGTGCTCCCGCTGGTGTAGATGATCCGTGCGATGTCCTCGGCGCGCCCCGCCGGGACCAGCGGATCAGCGGGGAACCCGGCCAGCTGGGCCACGAACGCGTCGTCGATCAGCACCGCGTCGTCCCGTTCCAGCAGGTGGGCCAGCTGCCCCTCGGCGAGCCCGCCGGGCAGCCCGGACACCCGCGCGCCGACCGCGAACGCGGCGATCGTCGCGGCGAACGCCGCCGCGTTCACCCCGAGCCGCAGCGCCACCCCGCGCCCCGGCCCGATCCCGGACGCGCGCAGCCCGGCCGCGATCCGCCGGATCAGCTCGGACATCCCGGCCGCCGTCACCACGGTGGCGCCGTCCTCGAAGACCGGCCGGTCCCCGCCGCCGGCGAGCAGCTCGAGCACCGGCGCCGGCCACACGGTCAGCGGATCGGCCAGGGCGGGCACCGGCCACGTGCTCAGAGGACGCCCTTGAGGAAGTGCGCCAGGGGCTGCTGGTGCACGGCCGGGATGTTCCAGTGGTTCTCCAGGTTCTCGGCCAGGTGGTGCTCGGCGACCACGGCGCCGTCGCGGCGGACCCGGACGACCGGGTGCAGATAGCTGGCGTCGTGCGCGGCGCCGGCGTCGTTCTCGGCGATCCGCGGCACGGTGATGTCGAACGGGTCGACCTGGTCGTGCTCCGGGCCGTACTCCAGGGTGATCACGAGGGCGAGCGGTTCCGGGCCGAGGTGGGCGACCGGCACCTCCTGCTGGTAGCGGGCCACGCCGCCGGCGACCGTGACCACGTCGGCGAGCACACCGAACTGCTGCCACAGCGCCGACGACACGTTGATCCGCTCGATGATCGCGTCGGTGATCGCTTCCGGACTCGCGTCGACGGTGACCGACGGCCACGGGGTGTCGTGGTAGCGGCTGTTCAGGATCCGGTGCAGGGCGCGGACGCCATACCGGAAGCCGTGGATGAAACCGTTTGTGGACTTCTTGAAGTCGCGCTGCTGGGTGAGGGTGCCGGCGAAGTAGAGGCCGGGCACGTTCACCGACTCGAACGCCGGTGACTGTTCCGGGAACCGGTCGTTGATCACCAGCCGGGGCCGCGCGGAGTCGCCGAAGATCGACGCGTCGAACTGGAAGCCGGTGGCCAGGATGATCCGGTCGTAGTCGATCTCGCGCAGGCGTTCGCTGGTCCGGGCGTACCGGAACGTGATGGTGAACCCGCCGCCGTCACGGCCGACGATGCGCTCGACGGTTCCGTCCAGCACGGCGTTCTGCGACTTGAGCTGGTAGGTGTCGAGGAAGTTGTTGTTGACCGCGCGCAGGTGCCCGACGTAGTGGGTCTGCCAGGCCAGCCGGATCGCGTGCGGACCGGCCACGTGGATCACCGCGGCCGTCTCGACCAGCGCGTCCGCGGTCTCGAACGCCGAGTTCCCCTTGCCGATGATCAGCACCCGCTGATTGACGAAGTCCTGCGGGTCGACGCTGACCGTGTCGTAGCGTTCGCAGAGCTCGGCGCCCTCGATCGGCGGGACGTGGAGCTGGGAGACGCCGGTGGCGACGACGACCCGGCGAGCCTGCCACGAGGACGAGCCGGCGGTGACGGTGAAATGTCCGTCTCCAAAGGACACGCCGTCGGCCCGCACCCCGTAGGAGACGTTCAACCCCTGGGCAAAATCGGCCAGATACCGTACGAGATCGTCCGCCGACGGGAAGTACCGCGAGCTGTAGTTCTTGAACTGCAGCGCCGGGTCGTCGGTCAGCAGCGAGTTCCAGTCCGACCGCAGGTTGAACTCGGCGTCCTCCGACCCGGTCCACACCTTGTTGATCGAGATCAGCTGCCGGTGCCGCGGATACCGGGTGAAGAACGTCCCCGGCGCCGCGCCGGCCTCCAGGACGACGTAGTCATGACCATCGCGCTCCAACAGGGCGGCGAGCTGCAGGCCGGCCGGCCCGGCGCCGATGATGAGGTAGTCGTGCGTCATGCGCCGCAAGCTACCGATCCGATTTCAGAACGCTCTGAGAACTCGTGGCTAGCGTCCGAACCATGACGATCGAGGTGGATCTGGCCGCTCCGCTGCGCATCGCGGACCTGCGCGCCGCACGCGAGCCGATCACGGTGCTGGCCGGTCCGGAGGTCCGGGACCGGCTGACCGCCGGGCGTGTCTTTCTGGCCAAGGTGCTCGGCGACGACCGGGCGGTCTACGGCAACACCACCGGTTTCGGCGCGCTGGTCGGCTACGCGGGCCGCGCCGACCAGCGCGATCAGGCCGACAACACCCTCGCGCACCTGGGCGCCGGCCAGGGTCCGGACCTCGACCCGGCGCTGGCCCGGGCCACCCTGCTGGTCCGCGCGCACTCGCTCGCCCAGGGCGCCTCGGGCGTGTCGCCGCACGTGGTGGACGCGCTCGCGGCCGCGCTGGGCACCACGTTCAGCCCGGCCATGCCGCGCCTCGGTTCGGTCGGCGCGAGCGGCGATCTCATCCCGCTGGGTGCCGCGGCGCAGGCGTTGCGCGGCCGGGGAAACGCTTATCTGTACGACGTACGCATGCCGGCCGCCGAAGCCCTCGACCGCGCCGGGCTGACCCCGCTCCCCCTCGACGGCCGGGACGCGCTCGCCCTGGTCAACGGCACCTCGCTGACCACCGCCGCGCTCGCCCTGGCCCTCGACCGGGTCCGCACCTCGCACCGGGTGATCCAGCAGCTCACCTGCGTGCTGGCCGACCTGCTCGGCTGCGACCCGCAGTTCCTCGACGCCGGCCTGCTCGACCGGTACGGCCACTGCGGAGCGATCGAGGTGGCCACCACCATGCGCACGGTCCTGGCCGGCACCACGCCGTCCGGCACCCGCCCCTTGCAGGAGCCGTACAGCATCCGGTGCACCCCGCAGCTGCTCGGTGCGGCCGAGGACGCGCTGCGCTACGTGGACGGTGTGGTCGCCGCCGACCTGGCCGGCGTGAGTGACAACCCGATGTTCTTCCCGGACGGCGACCGGGTGGTGCACGGCGGCAACTTCTTCGGCCAGCCGGCCGCGTTCGCCGCCGACCTGCTCACCAACGTGCTCGCCCAGCTCGGCAACCTGGCCGAACGTCAGCTGGACCTGCTCGTCGACCCGGTCCGCAACGGCGGGCTGCCGCCGATGCTGGCGGCCGGCCCGGGACAGCAGCACGGCCTGCAGGGTGTGCAGCTGGCGTCGACCGCGCTGATCGCCGAGATCCGCCGGGACGTGGTGCCGGCCGCCATGCAGAGCCTGCCCACCAACCTGCACAACCAGGACGTGGTCCCGTTCGGCACCCAGGCGGCGCTGCGCGCCCTGGACCAGTCCCGGCTGCTCAGCCTGATCACCGGCTCGCTGGCGCTGGGGCTGCGGCAGGCGGTGCACGTGGGCGGCAGGCGGCCGACCGCACCCGGGTGTGCGGCGATCGTCGACGCGCTGAGCGAGGCCATCGCGCCGATCGACCCGGACCGCCCGCTCGACGAGGACGTCCGCCGCGCCGCCCGGATCGTCGAAGACCTTCGATGACGGGGTCGGGTGCCCCGCGCCGGTCCGGTATCGTTCCACCCTCATCGGCGATCGACGGGGGACTATCGGCATGGCAGTGCGGCATCGACGTGGCCTGATGGCGCTCTCCGTGGTGCTGGTGCTGGCCGGGGGCGCGGCTGTGGTCGTACACCAGAGCGCCGCAGGCGAACCGCGACCGGAAGCGGCCGGGACGCCGCCAACCGCCCCGGCCGGAACCGCGATCGTTCCGGAAGCCGCGGCAGTGACCGCCACCGCGACCGCCCCCGCACCGAAGCCGTCGGCGACCCGGGCCCGGGCGGTCGGTGACGCGCAGGCCGCGATCCGCCGCAACGGAGCCGTGGTCCGCTCCGCGCCGGGCGAGAAGTACCAGCCGGTGGACGCGGTGGTCGACGCCGGCGGCGAACGGCACGTCCGGTTCGCACGGACGCACCGCGGACTCGACGTGCTCGGCGGCGACTTCGTCGTGCACACCGGAGCGAACGGCCGGTTCGCCGGCGCCACCGTCGCACAGGACCACGCCGTCGACGTGCCGGCGACCGCGAAGATCAGCCGGAGCCGGGCGATCACGGTGGCCGGGCAGGGCGCGGCGAGCCGGGCGCGGCAGGTCGTCGACGCGTTCGCCGGGAAGCCGGCGCTGGCCTGGGAGGTGACCGCCGGCGGCCACGTGGTGATCGTCGACGCGACCACCGGGACGGTCCGCCGCGACTACGACGAGGTGCACACCGCCGAGTCCGGCACCGGCCACGGCCTGCAGGTCGGTGACGTGCCGCTGGGCACCACCCGGCGCGACGACGGCTCGTACGCGCTCGTCGACCCGGACCGGGGCGGCATCAGTGTCCGGGACGCGCTGAACGAGTACTACACGCTGAAGCCGGTGAAGTTCGCCGAGTTCACCGACGCCGACGACGTGTGGGGCGACGGCACCCGCACCGACCGCGCCACCGCCGCCGTGGACGTGCAGTACGGCCTGGCCCGCACCTTCGACTACCTGCGGGACACGTTCGGCCGGGCCGGCATCCGCAACGACGGCACCGGGCTGACCGGTTATGTCCACCACTCGGTCGACCAGGCCAACGCCTCGTGGAGCAACTACTGCGAGTGCGTGATGTTCGGCGACGGCTCCCCGGCGGGCCGCCCGTTCACCTCGCTCGACGTCGTCGCGCACGAGATGGCGCACGGTCTCACCTCCCACACCGCCCGACTGGTCTACTCCGGCGAGTCCGGCGCCCTGAACGAGGCCAGCAGCGACATCTTCGGCACACTCGTCGAGTTCGCGGCGAACAACCCGGCCGACGCCCCCGACTACCTGATCGGCGAGCAGACCGGCGCCGCGCCGCTGCGCCGGATGGACGAGCCGAGCCGCAACGGCAAGTCGGCCTCCTGCTGGACGCCGGCGGTCAAGGACCTGGACGTGCACCGCTCGTCCGGCATCGGCGGGAAGTTCTTCTACACCCTGGCGGCCGGCAGCGGCGTCACGCAGTGGGGCGACAGCCCGCCGTGCGGCGACGCGGCACCGGTCACCGGCCTGGGCAACGACCGCGCCGCGCAGATCTGGTACCGCGCGCTGACCGTCTACATGGTCTCGAACACCAACTACGCCGGCGCGCGGCAGGCCACCCTGCTCGCCGCCGCCGACCTCTACGGCCCGGACAGCACCGAACGGCACACCGTCGACGCCGCCTGGCTGGCCGCCGGGGTGGACGGCTCGGACGCCGCGTACGGCACCCCGGAGCTGTTGCCGTTCGCCGACCACACGCCGTCGCCGCGGGTCGGCGAGCCGGTGCGCATCCAGGTCGGCGCCCGCGACCCGCAGGGCCAGCCGGTCACCTTCAGCGCCACCGGCCTGCCGCCCGGCGTGTCGATCGACGCGGCCGGCCTGATCACCGGAGCGCCCGGCACCCGGGGTGAGTACCCGAGCGACATCATCGCCACCGACCCGGACGGCAACGCCGCCCGGGAGCTGATGTGGTGGATCGTCAAGGGCCCGCCGGAGGTCCGGTCGGCCCCGGTGGCGATGAACATGCAGCTGGGCATCGGCGCGTTCGGCAACTACCGGATGACCTTCGCCGACGCGCCGGACCACATGGTCGACACGGTCCTGCTCGCGGTGACCGCGACCGGTCTGCCGGACGGTCTCGACCTGTCGGTGAGCCGGCCGGTCTCGGGCGTCTACACCGTCGGGATCGCCGGGATTCCCACCACCGCCGGTGCGGGCACCACCGTGCTGACCGCCGTCGACGCCGACGGTGAACGGGTGACCGCGTCGGCGCCGTGGCGGGTGCTGCCGGCCCACGCGCCGGCCGCCCCGCTCGGCGTCCGCCTCACCGGCAGCCCCGGCGCGCCGCTGCTGGAGTGGGACAAGCCCCGGTACACCACCGGCGATGTGCAGGTCACCGGGTATGTCGTCCGGGTGACGCCGGGCAGCACGACGACGCTGGCCGGGACCGCCCGGTCGATGCCGCTGACCGGGCTGGACCCGCGGAAGTCGTACACCGTCGGGATCCGGGCGACCAGCGCGATCGGCCCCGGCGCGGAGAAGACGGTCACCCTGACCCCGGCCGGTCTGCCGCTGGCCCTCTCTCCCGCCACGATCGGTTTCGGTCAGGCGACGGTGCTCAGTGGCCGGGTGGTGCGGGGCGGCGGCACGATCGCCGGTGCGGTGCTGACCGTGGAACAGCGACCGGCCGGGCGCACCACGTGGAGCCGGGTCACCACGGTGAGGACCGACGCGAAGGGCGCCTGGCGGGCCACCCTGAAACCGGCGACCCGCACCGCCTACCGCGTCACCTATCCGGGTGCCACCGGCGTCTGGCCGGCCACCTCGGCGACCACGACGGTCACCGTCCGCTACACCGTCACGGTCAAGGCGAACACCACCAAAACCAAGATTTACGGTACGGCGAAGCCGGCTCGATCCGGAGTCACGATCACGCTGCAGCGCAGGTCCGGCACCAAGTGGGTGACCGTGACCAGAACGAGGACGACGGCGAGCGGGGCGTACACGTTCTCCCGGGCCTTCAAACGTGGCACCTGGACGCTGCGTGTGGTGGCCACGGGCGGCGCCCTGAACGCGAGTGCGACGAGTGCCGCCCTGAAACTGAAAGTCACCTGACCCGCTTGTCGTCCCGCGGTCCCGCCCTGCGGTCCCGCCCGGCGGGTCCGTTCCGCGGTCTCGCCCGGCGGGTCCGTTCCGCGGTCTCGCCCGGCGGGTCCGCCCAGCGATCTCGCCCAGCGGGTCCGTTCCGCGGTTTGGTCCTACGTGGAGGATGGGTGGCATGACGGTAGGCAGAGTGATCATCGTGGGCGGTGGGGTCGCCGGGACCGCAACCGCACTGGCCCTGCACCGGGCCGGCATCCCGGCCGAGGTCCACGAGGCGCACGAGGCCGGCGGGGCGGACGCGGGCGCGTTCCTGACCCTGATGGGCAACGGGATGGCGGCCCTCGCCGAGATCGGCGCGACCGCCGCGGTCGAGGCGGTCTCCTATCCGGCGCCGACGGTGACGCTCTGGGACGCCGCCGGGCAGCAGGTCGGGCACCGGCCGATAGCGGGCGGGGCGCGGTCGATCACCCGCGCCGCCCTGTACCGCGCGCTGCAACAGCTCGCCACCGAGCGGGGCATCCCGGTGCGTCACGGCCGGCGGATGACGTCCGCGGTGAACCGGGCCGATGGTGTCGAGGTGGCGTTCGCCGACGGGACCACGGTCGCCGGGGACGTGCTCGTCGGGGCCGACGGCATCCGCTCCCGGACCCGCCGGCTGATCGACCCGGCCGCGCCCGAGCCCCGGTTCAGCGGCGGCCACGTGATCTACGGCTACGCGCCCGGCAACCCGGCCGGCGTCGACCCGGACGGGTTCCACATGGTGCACGGCAGCCGGGCGTTCTTCGGCTTCACGGCGCCCGGCGGGGACGGCCGGACCTGGTGGTTCGCCCGGGTCGGCGGCGGGCAGCCGGGCGACTCCCCCGCGTCGTGGCGCGATCGCGCGCTCGACGTGTGCCGGGACGACGCCACCCCGCTGACCGCGATCATCACGGCCTCCGGCACGGACGTGATCGGCGGGGAGTCCTACGACATCCCGACCACGCCGCACTGGCACAACGAGCGGATGGTGCTGGCCGGGGACGCCGCACACGCCACCACCCCGGCCGCGGCGCAGGGTGCGTCGATGGCTCTGCAGGACGCGGTGGCCCTCGCGGGGGCGTTGGGTGAGCACGGTGACCCGGCGGCCGCCTTCACCGCGTACGAAAATCTGCGCCGGACCGAAACCGAACAGACGGTCGCGGCCAGCGCGCGCCTGACCGCGTCAAAATCGGTCGCGCCCCCGGACCCGGCCGCCTAACGTGCACCTACCGACACACCAGGGAGGCCACCATGCGCCGCGAAGAGCTGTCCTTTTGAACTGACCAGTAAACGTCGTAGGGGGTATCCGTAGCGAAACTCAGGTCAAGCGCGGAGACCGCGTCGTCGGTGGCGTCGCCGCCGGCGTCGTCGGCGGCAAGGAGCTGATCGAGAAGCTCGGCGGCAAGGACCCGTGCCCGTGCGGCTCCGGACGGCGGTTTCCGCCGGTGCTGCCGCAGCAAGGGTCGCTACGACGACACCAACGGCCACTACTACGTCCGTGACTGAGGTTCCCGCACCGGCGGCCCGCAACGGTCGCCGGCGCGGACCCCGGCTGGCCCCCAGCGGTGCCTCACCGCCCTCCAGACACCCCCCACAACCAGCCGACACCAGACCCCGGCTGGCCCCCAGCGGTGCCTCACCGCCTTCCGGGCACCCCTCAGGACCAGCCGGCGCCGGAACGCCCTGATATTTCTCTGAAATCTGATTCGTACGGTCGCGGCATGCCGCTTGATTACGTGATCATCGGGGCCGGACCGGCCGGGCTTCAGCTCGCCGCACTGCTGGAGGCCGACGGCAGGCGCGACTACCTGGTGCTGGAGGGCGCGGACCGGCCGGGCGCGTTCTTCGAGCGTTTCCCCCGGCACCGCACGCTGATCTCGATCAACAAACCGCACACCGGTTCCGACGACCCCGAGCTGAACCTGCGGCTGGACTGGAACTCGCTGCTCAGCGACGACCCGGCGCTGCGGTTCACCAGGTACACCGAGCGGTATTTCCCGGACGCCGACGTGATGCTGCGCTACCTCGACGACTTCAGTAAAGGCCTGAAGATCGAATATCACGCGCGAGTGACCAGAATCAGCCGGGACGGCGACCTGTTCACCGTCGCGGCCGGCGACCGGACGTGGCAGGCCAGGCGGGTGATCGTGGCGACCGGCGTCTCCCGCGCCTACCGGCCGGACATCCCCGGTTTCGAACTCGCCGAGGGCTACGCGGAGATGTCCGTCGATCCGCGCGACTACCTCGACCAGCGGGTGCTGATCATCGGGAAGGGCAACTCGGCGTTCGAGACCGCGGATGCCCTGATGGAGACGACCACGCTGATCCACCTGGCCGGGCCCAGCTCGATCCGGCTGGCCTGGCGCACCCACTACGTCGGGCACCTGCGCGCGGTCAACAACAACTTCCTCGACACGTACCAGCTGAAGTCCGCGAACGCGGTCCTGGACGGCGAGGTCCGCAGCATCGAACGCGACGGCGACGGCTTCACGGTCACCTTCGCGTTCTCCCGGGTCCAGGAAGTGATCAAGAAGCTGCGTTACGACCGGGTGCTGGCCTGCACCGGCTTCCAGTTCGACGCGACGATCTTCGATGAGTCCTGCCGGCCGGAGCTGACCATCAAGGACCGCTTCCCGGCACAGACCGAGGGATGGGAATCGGTCAACGTGCCAGGCCTGTTCTTCGCCGGCACGATCTCCCAGGTCCGGGACTTCAAGAAATCCACCAGCGGTTTCATCCATGGCTTCCGCTATGCGGTGCGCGCTCTTTCCACAACCCTGGAGCTTTCGTACGACGGGAGCACCTGGCCGGCCGAGAAGCTGGACGCCTCGCCGGAAACGGTCACCGAGGCGATCATCGCGCGGGTGAACCGGTCCTCGGCACTGTGGCAGCAGTTCGGTTTCCTGGCCGACGTGGTGACCGTGGCCGGGGCGGACGCCCGGTACCACGACGAGGTGCCGGTCGACTGGTTCACCCGGCACGGGCTGGCCACTCTCGGTCACGAGTACTCGGACGCGTTCGTGGTCACCCTGGAGTACGGCCCCGAGCACGACCAGGTCGACCCGTTCGACATCACCGTCGGCCGGGTGGCGCAGGACGTGCCCGGTCAGGCCCACGACGCCGCCTACCTGCACCCGGTGGTCCGGCACCACCGGGACGGCGCGGTGACCGCCGTGCACCACCTGGCCGAGAACCTGGAGAACGAGTGGGACCGGCCGGACGTGCACGTCAAGCCGCTGGCCGCGTTCGTGGCCCGCTGCCTGTCGCTGCCGCTCACCGGTCACGGCCCCGGCTGGCTCCCCGCGGTGTCTCAGCACGGTCGAGACACCCCGGAGAACCAGCCCGGTTCCGAGAGCTGACGTGGACCCGGTGCACGCCGACTTCTTCGCGGGCGGGGCCGGCGAGGAGCGGACGCTGCGGGCGAACGTCACCGCGTACGACCGGCTGCGGATCGTGCCCCGGGTGCTGCGCGCGACCGGTGACCGGGACCTGCGGATCACGCTGTTCGGCACCGGGCTGGCCACCCCGGTGCTGGTCGCGCCGACCGCGTTCCACCTGCTCGCGCACCCCAGCGGGGAGGCCGCGACCGCTGAGGGGGCGGCCGCGGCCGGCACCGTGATGGTGGTCAGCATGGCCGCGACCCAGCCGGTCGAACGGATCGCCGAGGCCGGCGGCCCGCTGTGGTTCCAGCTGTATCCGCAGCCGGACCTGGCCTTCACCGAGCACGTGGTGCGCCGCGCCGAGAAGGCCGGGTGCCGGGCGCTGGTGGTCACCGTGGACTCCCCGGTGTTCGGGCGGCGCGAGCGCGACACCCGCAACGGGTTCACCGACCTGCCGGCCGGTCTGGCCTGCGAGAACATGCGCGACGCGACCGGCCGGGCGCGGGACATAGTGATGGATCCGGGGCTGGGCTGGGACCGGCTCGGCTGGTTGCGCACGGTGACCGGGCTGCCGATCCTGGTCAAGGGGATCCTGCACCCGGCGGACGCACGGCTGGCCGTCGAGCACGGGATGGACGGGCTGATCGTCTCGAACCACGGCGGGCGGCAGCTGGACGGGGCGATCGCCTCGGTGGACGCGTTGCCCGCCGTGGCCGAGGCGGTCGGCGGGCGGATCCCGGTGCTCGTCGACGGCGGGATCCGGCGGGGCACCGACGTACTGGTCGCGCTGGCGCTGGGTGCGACGGCGGTGCTGGTCGGGCGGCCGGTGATCACGGCGCTGGGGGGCGGGGGCGCTGCTGGCGTACGCGATCATTTGCGGACGTTGACGGCGGACCTGGACCACGTGATGGCCCTGGCCGGAGCGCGGCGACCGGCCGACCTGACCCCCGACCTGGTGGCGGTGGCGCGGTGAACGCGGTGGTCCGGCTCCGGGAGTGGATCTTCCAGCGGGTGAACGGGACCGAGGGCATCCCGGTGCCCGGCCCGCTGGTCGGCGCGGAACATTTCGAGCGGGTCTACAGCGATCCGGCCGCCGACGGGCGCAGTCGCGGCGCCGGGTTGTCCGACCTGTTCTGGTACTGGCTGGCCCCCGGACCGCAGATGCACCAGGAGCACCTCGAACCCGGTGATCGCTATCAGACAGTGGCGCGCACGACGCGGAAGGTTCTGGCGGTGCCGCACGCCCGCTCGGACGCGCTGGCGACCGCGGCGGCCGGGCGGATCCTGGACGAGCTGCCCCGCGGACGTTCCGTGCTGGTGCGGCTGCGCGACCTGATGATGCCGGTCTGGGCCGAGATCTTCTACGAGCAGGTGTTCGGCGAGCCCTGTCCGCGACCGGTCCGGGACCTGATCGTGGCCAACGCGGACGACGTGGTGACCGCGCTGAAGGGGCTGAGCCTGCGGCACATGCGCCGGCGGGACCGGCTGACCCGGTACCTGCTCGGCCGGATCAACGCCGGGACCTGCCCGGTCGTGCTGCCCGAGCCGTTCACCGCGCAGGAGACCGCCTGGTATCTGCAGGGCGCGTTCTTCAACACCGCGGTGGTGCAGATGTCCGAGGCGATGGCGCACATCCTGCTTGGCGCTTCGACCGTTTCTGATCTCAGCGATCTCTCCGACGAGTCGCTCGACCGGATCATCGACGAGACGCTGCGGGTGCATCCGCTGTTCGGCGTCGCGCACCGGATCACGTCAGCGCCGATCGCCGTCGACGCGGACACCGTGCTGCCCGCCGGGTCCGTGCTGCTCTTCAACTACCTGGCCTTTCAGCGCACCGGACCGGCACCCGACGACACCTTCGACCCGGAACGCTGGCGGTCGCTGTCGCGCAAGGAGGCGCACTTCATCCCGTACGGGATAACCGCCAACCGGGCGTGCCCGGCGCGCGGTGCCGCACCCGTGATGCTGCGCGCCGTCACCCGTGCGGTGCTGCGCCGGTTCACCCTGGCCGCGCCGGCCGCGCACACCCGCTCGCTGCCCAACCGGGGCCCCGCCTACCTGACCCCGATCGGTCAGGCCGGGCCGAGCAGCGCCCGCCTGGCCGCCCTGCGCCACGCGGATCGGATCGCGGACGCCGGGCGGTCGGTGAAGCAGCTCGTCCTCGGCACCTGGATGGTCCTGGACGCCCGCCGCCAGAAGCTCTGCACCACCTACTTCGCCCCGTTCACCACGGAGGAGGCCCGCTCATGACACCCACCGAGCTCGCCCCGCGGTTCTTCATCGCGGTCGCGGTCATCCTGCTGTTCTGCAAGCTGGTCTCCTGGCTGCTGGGCAAGGCCGGTCAGCCACCGGTGGTCAGCGAGATGCTGGCCGGCGTGCTACTCGGCCCGTCACTGCTCGGCCTGCTCTTCCCGCAGGTGCAGGCCGCGCTCTTCCCGGCCCCGCTGCTGCCGGTGCTCTACGTGGTCGGCCAGGTCGGCCTGGTGCTGTTCATGTTCCAGGCCGGGTACGCGTTCCGCTCCCACCGGGTCACCAACCTGGCCGGCACCGCGGGCGCGGTGTCGCTCGCCGGGATCACCGCGCCGCTGCTGCTCGGCGTGCTGCTGGTGGTGATGACCGGCGACGCCGCGCCGATCCGCCCGGACGGTGTCTCGCTCGGGGTGTCCGCGGCGTTCGTCGGCGTGGCGCTGTCGATCACCGCGTTCCCGATGCTCGCCCGGATCATCACCGAGCGCGGGCAGGCCGGCACCCGGCACGGCTCGCTCGCCCTGGCCAGCGGCGCGATCGACGACATGGTCGCCTGGATCATGCTGGCCGTGGTGCTGGCGTTCGCGTCCGGCGAGGCCGGCCCGGCGATCGTCACCGCGGGCGGAGCGGTCATCTTCGGCCTGGTGATGTGGCTGGCCGGGCCACGGGTGACCGGTGTGCTGATCCGCAGCGACCGGCTCGACGGCCGGGCCCGGATGCTCGGCACCGTCGCCCTGCTCTTCCTGATCGCCTGGTACACCGACGAGATCGGGCTCTACGCGGTGTTCGGCGCGTTCGCGGTCGGCGTGGTGATGCCGCAGCACGAGCGCACCGAGCAGGTGGTGGAGACGCTCACCCCGGTCGCGTCGGCGGTGTTCCTGCCGCTGTTCTTCACGTTCTCCGGGCTGCGGACCGAGTTCGGGCTGCTCGGCGATCCGCGGGTGCTGATCTTCGCGGGGGCGTGCATCGTGCTCGCGGTGGCCGGCAAGTTCGGGGCCTGCTGGGCGGCGGCGCGGCTGCGCGGGGAGCCGAACGGGGTGGCGCTCAAGGTCGGCGCGCTGATGAACGCGCGCGGGCTGATGCAGTTGATCGCGCTGAACGTGGGGCTGGAGGCCGGGATCGTGAACTCGTCGCTGTTCACCGTGCTGGTGCTCGTCGCGTTGGTGACGACGTTGATGACGACGCCGTTGCTGACACTGCTGGAGCGTCGCGAGCGCCGGGCCGCTCCGGTCAGGGAGCCCGCTTTGGCCGTACCTTAAGAATTTGATTGAAAAAGCAAACTTTCCTCCCGGTGCGTCCATCCATATGAGATCTTCGATGTCATGCGCCGGTTGCTTGTGGTTGAGGACGATTCCGATCTGCGCGAGATGGTCGCCGAGACCCTTGTCGACGAGGGTTATCACGTCGACCAGGCACCGGATGGCCAGCGCGGGCTGCACCTGGGCCTGACCAGGCCATACGACGTGCTCGTCATCGACCGCCGGCTGCCCGCACTCGACGGCCTGGACCTGATCACCCGGCTGCGGGCGCGGGCGGTGGCCGCCCGGGCGTTGATCCTGACCGCCCTCGGCACCATCGACGACCGTGTCGCCGGACTGGACGCGGGCGCCGACGACTACCTGGTCAAACCATTCGATCTGGACGAGCTGAGCGCCCGGATCCGCGCGCTGTGCCGGCGCACGGCCGACGCCACGGAGGCGCTGCGGATCGGGGGCGGGGTGCTCGACCTGGGTCTGCGCGACGCGGTCCTGCCGGACGGGAGCCGGGTGCCGCTGTCGGCCCGCGAGTTCGAGCTGTTGCGGGTGCTCGCGGCGCGGCCGACGGCGGTGCATTCCCGCGCGATGTTGCGAAGCCTGGTCTTCGACGAGGCCGCGGCGGCGTCGATCGTGGATACGTATGTGTATTACCTGCGGCGGAAGCTGGGCCGCAAGGTGGTGCGGACGGTGCATGGGCTGGGGTATCGGATGGGGGCGCTGTGAAGCCCTTTGCTGGGTTTTGGGCGGGGTTCGTCCTCCCGCGCTCCTTCCGTGCGTGGCGCTTCCTCGCGCTGCCCTTCCTTGCGCGGGTGCCCTTCCTCGCGCGGCTCCTCCTTGCGCGGCCGTCCTTCCTCGCGCGGCCCTTCCTTGCGCGGCCCCTCCTTGCGCGGCCCCTCCTTGCGCGGCCCCTCCTCGCACGGCCCCTCCTCGCACGGCCCTTCCCTTCGCGGCCCCTCCTTTCGCGGCCGCCCCTGCTTTCGCGGCCTCATGGCGTGTGCGGCGTGGTCGGGCATGGATCTTGGATGGGCGTGCGGTGAACCGTTCTCCGGAGTTGGGGGCGGTGCGGCGGGCTCGCTGGCGGATCGGGCTCCTCGTCGGGCTGGCGATCGGGACGCTGCTGGCGATGCTCGGGGCGATCTCGTATGAGGTGCTGCGGCACAGCCAGGAGGAGCAGATCGGGCGCGAACTCGCCTATGGCGTGCGCACCGGTGTGATCGCCGGGCCGCCGGCCTGCAGCTGGATCTTCGCGTTCGCCGACGACGGGACCGTGGCCAGCGGCGACCGGGCCGCTCCGCCGGGCTTCCCGATGCGGGACGCGGTCGCCGAGGTGGCCGCCACCGGCGCGGGGCAGACCGTGCAGGTGGACCGGGACGGCACCACGTACTGGATCCGCACCGAACGCCGCGGCGACCAGATCGTCCAGGCGGTCTTCGACGCGCGCTTCCAGCTCGCCGACCGGCGTCACCTGCTGACCGCGTTCCTCAGCGCCGCCCTGGCCGGGCTGTTCGCGGCGGCGCTCACCGCGGTGACGGTCGGACGGCGGGCGGTCGCTCCGCTCGTCGAGGCGCTCGGCCGGCAACGCCGGTTCGTCGCCGACGCCAGCCACGAGCTGCGCACGCCGATTGCCCAGGTGCACACCCGGGCCCAGCTGCTGGCCCGCCGCGCCTCCGCCGAAACCGACCGCCGCGAACTCGACCGCCTGGTCGGCGCCACCCGGCGACTCGGCGAGATCGTCGACGACCTGCTGCTCTCGGCGCGCCTGGCCGCCGACCCGATCGCCCTGCCCGCCCCGGCCCAACGACTCGGGCAGCGCCTCGGCCGCCGGATCAGCGGCCGGCATCCGGATCCGACGGGCCGTCCGATGAACCAGCCGGTCGACCTGGCCTGGCTCGCCGGCGACGCGGTCTCGGCCGCCGCGGAACGGGCCGCTGAACGATCGGTTTCGGTCACAGTGGACGTGCCGACGAACCCGGTGCCGGTCGTCGGGGTGGAATCCGCGCTGCGAAGGGTAGCCGCCGAACTGCTGGCGAACGCCCTCACCCACACCACCGGCGGCCATCTCACGGTCACCGTCCGAACCGCCCCACCGAACCGCGCCTTCCGTGGCGGGATCGCGGAGATGGTCGTGTCAGACACCGGCGACGGCTTCGACCCGGCCGACGCCGAACGGATCTTCGACCGCTTCCACCGCGGCCCAGCAACCAGCCCCGATACCGCAGCCACCCCCAGCTCCAGCCCTGTCACTGGTCCTGGTCCCGCGGCCGCTCCCGGTCCTAGTCCTGGTCCCGCGGCTGGTCCTGGTCCTGGTTACGGTTTTAGTTACGGGCAACGCCGCTTCGGTCTCGGCCTGGCTCTGCTCCGCGAGGTGGTCACCAGCCACGGCGGAACCATCACCGCCGACGGTCATCCCGGCACCGGCGCCACCTTCACCGTCCGGCTCCCCCTCGCGCCAGCACCAAGCAACGGTCACACGCCCAACCGCGCCCTGGTCGCCACCGATCCCCACTGACCACCGCTGGCCCCGACTCCGGCTGGTGGTGAGGGCTGCCTCCACCCACCCGAGACCGCCCTCACCACCAGCCAACCTGCCGCGGCTGGCGCTCAGGGCTGCCTCCAGACCGCTGACACAACCCTAACCACCAGCCAACCTGCCGCGGCTGGCGCTCAGGGCTGCCTCCAGACCGCTGACACAACCCTCATCACCAGCCGACCTGTCGCGGCTGGTGGTGAGGGCTGCTTTCGATGGCTCCAGGGAGCCCTCAGCACCAGCCGGGACGGGAGGTGCAGGACAAGTCCGGGTGGCAGTACGGGTCGGCCGTCCCTCACGGAACCCGGCTACTCCGGACCGCAGCCACCTCGGGCCGCACACACCTCGGACCGCAGCCACCCAGGATCGCTACCACCTCGGACCGTGGGGTGGCTCGCGGTGTCGGCTGGCTCTCAGGGGTGTGGTCGAGGGGTTGAGGCACCTCTGGTGACCAGCCGGGGGGGGGTGGGGGCGCGGCACGGCCTGGTAACGGGACGGGGTCGCGTGGGGCCAGCACGGCGCTCGGTTCTGTAGCTGCGGACGGGCGCCCCTATGAGGACCGAGGCGGCGTCGCGCGTGCGGGCGGGGTGACCGGGAGTGGCGTCGGCCGCGAGGGTGACGCCTGCGGGAGCGCGGGGCGCTGCGGGAGTGGTGGAGTGATGGAGCGGCGGAGTGACGGGCCCGGGCGGCGGAGAAGGATCGACACACGCTAGGTTCCGAGCATGTCGGAAACGGTCGCTGAGGAGCGGCATGCCACCTGGCTCGAGCTCTTCTTCGATCTGGTGGTCGTGGCCGCCGTCGCCCAGCTGGCCCACCTGCTGCACGGCGAACCGGACGGGCAGCTGCTGCTGATCTTCGCGGTGCTCTACTACGCGATGTGGAGCGTCTGGACCGGCTTCACCCTGTACGCGAACGTGGCGGCCACCCGGACACGGCTGCTCACCATGCTGGCCGCAATGTTCGGCATCGCGGTGATGGCCGCGTCGATTCCGCAGCTCACCGAGCACGACCGGCCGCAGCCGTTCATCGTCGCCTACGTCGCCTGCCGGATGCTCGCGATCGCGTCCTGGAAACGGTCCGCCGAAGTGATGACCGAATGGCCCGGCGTGCACCAGGCAGTCGGCCTGATCCCGTGGATCGCCTCGCTCGGTTTCGACGCGCCGATCCGGTACTGGCTGTGGCTGGCCGGCATCGTCTTCGACCTCGGGTACACCGTGCTCGCGTCCCGCTCACCGGAACGGCTGCTCGCCGAGGAACGCCGTGAGTACGAACGGGAGCAGCAGGGGTGGGTGGCCCGGCTGAGCCGACGGTTCGGCGCGAAAGTGGTAGCCGATCCGGAGCCAAGAGCGGTCACTGCCGACCGGCCGCACCTGGGTGAACGGCTCGGGCTGTTCGTCATCATCGTGCTCGGCGAGGCGGTCGCGCAGCTGGTGAACGAGGCCGCCGGAGTCGAGGTGTGGTCCTACCGGAGCTGGCTGCTGGTGGTGACCGGTTTCGGCCTGCTGGTCTCGCTGTGGTGGCTGACCCTGCAGAACGGGTCGACGGCGGCACCGGTCTCCGGCGCCTGGACCCGGGCGCTGCGGTTGACCATGCCGGCGCACTACCTGACCACTGCGGCGATCGTGGCCATCGCAGCCGGAGTGGGTGGGCTGGCGGCCGGCGAGAGCGAGCACACCGGACCGGTCGGCCGGTGGATCCTGTGCGGCGGGGCAGCGGTGTACTTCCTGGTCGGAGGGCCGCTCGGGGTCTCCGGCGCGGCTCGGCGGTGGAGCCTCGGGTGGGCGCTGCCGTCGGTGACCGGGGCGGTGCTGCTGGGGGCATTCGGCGCTCCTCTCGCGGGGTGGGTACTGGTGGCGGGCCTCCTCGCGCTGGCTCTGTGGCAGGTCTCGTACCGCCAGCACGCCGGCAGCTGACCTTCAGAAGGTCTCGGGATAGGCGTACAGCTCGGCCAGGCGGCGACGGGATGCTTCGAGGCGGTCGGCGAGGACCGCCAGGAAGCGGGCGTTGAGGTCGCGGCCGAGTTCGGGCTCGCCCGCGATCATGTCGCGGATCCGGACGGCGTCGAACTCGATGGCATGGATGTCCTCGGCGACCAGGGCACCGAAGCGCCACCGGTAGGGCGCCATCAGCCACGACCAGCCGATGACCGCACCGGGGCGCAGCCGCTCGACGACGATGTCGCCGCGGCCCGGGACCGCCATGTCCAACACCACGACACCGGCATTGAGCAGCCAGAACTTGTTCGCCGGGTCGCCCGCCGAGAACAGCCGGTGCCGGCTGGGGCGGAACACCGGACGTCCGTGGACGGACCACCGGTGCAGCCAGTCGGATGGCAGGTCCTCGGCGAACGGGTGCAACGCCAACTGATCAAAAACGCTCAACGCCGTCATGACGCCTCCCTGGGCTCGCCTCTCACGCTAGGAGTGGCAGGGCCCGCCGGGCAGGAGCGGAAGTCCTCCTCTCACCGTCGCTTCGTCCCGGCCCACACTAGTCTGAGACTTGACTATTCGCAAGTTCGTACTACTCTGATGGGACGCGACACGGGAGGGCGCATGACGAAGGCAGCAGAGCAGCCAGATCTGGAACCAGGATGGGTGCGGGCCACGCTGGAGCTGGCGGTGCTCGCCGTGCTGGCCGAGAGCGACCGGCACGGGTATGCCGTCGCCCAGCGCCTCGGCGAGCAGGGGCTCGGCCCGGTGAAGGGCGGCGTGCTCTACCCGGTGCTCAACCGGATGGAGATCGAGGCGGTGGTCAGCTCCAGCTGGCACGCCGGCCAGGCCGGTCCGGGCAAGAAGGTCTACGCGATCACCGAGGACGGCCGGCTCCGGCTCGCCGGGCAGCGGGCGTCCTGGCACCGCTTCACCTCCACGTTCGACCAGTTCCTGCAGCAGACAACGGGGCAATGATGAAGACCTTCGACCGCTGGGAGTTCCGCGCCCGCATCGCCCTGGGCGACCGCGGCATCGAGTACCACGAGGCCAGCCCGCTGATCGACGACGCCCGGGCGCACGTCGAGGAGAGCGGCACGGACCCGTGGCAGGCCCTGGGCTCGCCAGAGGAATTCGCCGAGGAGGTCGCCGCTGCCCGCCCGGCCGCCCAGGCCCGGCGGGACACCCAGGGGCGGACTTCCGCGGACCACCTCAGCAACGGCCTGTTCCTGCTGGCGGTCAACGGGGTGCCGGCGTCTCTGGTGGCGATCGGGGTGAGCGGCCTGATGCTGCCGCTCACCGTGTCCGGCACGCTCGGCACTGTCCTGCTCGTGGCCACCATGCTGGTCCTCGTCGCAGCTCCCGGCGCACTCCGGGCCGCCGGTCGGCCGCGGCTGGCGAATGGGAGCTTCGCGGCCGCTGCCATGCTGTTCGTCGCCACAGTCGCCGCCTTCGCCTGGCTCCCCCGCGAGCGTTTCGGGGCGATCCCCACTCTGGTGCCGCTGGTCGTATCGCTCGCTTTGTGCTGGTTGCTGACCCGGCCGGCCCGAGCCCCGAAACAGGCCACCGGCCACCAGGCGGTGTCCGGGGCCGGGCCGGCAGACCCCGCACGGTCGGGCAGTTCGGCGGACACGGCCGGGCCGGCGGAACCGGAAGCCTGGTTCGCGCGGTTGCACGGCCTGCTCGCCGGCCGGTTCGATGTGCCCGCTGACCGTGCTACCGACCTTGTCGAGCAGGCGTGAGCCCACGTCACGGCGGCCGGCACCACGCCACGGGAGGAGTTCCCGTCCCTTGCCGAATATGCCCGGGACCTCGCCGAGCAGGAGCCTGAGCGCCGGGCCGCGTGGTGGCGACGTCCGGCTGCGGCGCGGGCGGCGCGGTTCGCTGTCCTCTTGTGGCTCGCCGTCTACACGGTCTCGGCCGCCATCGACGGCGTGTGGTGGCAGACGATCACCGGCACTATCACCCTGGCGTGTCTCGCTCTGGCCTTCCGGGAGAGCCTGTTCGGCACCGGCTCCCGCGCCACCCAGCCCGGCCCCAGCCAGCCCGACAGCGAGGAGGCACGAGGCACGATCTAATCCGGACACCTCGCACCCCGGACCCAACGCGGACCCCGGGCCCGAGCCGAGCGACCCGCGGCCCCGACCCGGACCCGGGTGATCAGGGGAGCCCGGCGGGGAAGAACCAGCCAGCGAGAGGATCGGGGGTTTCTACCGCGACCGCCCACGGACGTCGCCCCGGAGGGCTTCGCGTCATGGACGCGCCAGCGGCCAGCGAAGCCCGGAGGGGTCCCGGCGGGAGCGACGATCTGTACACCAGCGGACGCACGACATCATGAATTTGATCTTCAAGCGGCGCCGGACCGCAGCGATCTTGCGCCAGACCGACGGGAGCACGTGACCGTCACCTTCGGGTGAACCGGACCGCGAGGATCACCATCACCAGGATCGCGGCGGCGTCCAGCACGAGCAGCGCGCCGCGCGGCCCCAGGAACAGACCGACGAACGGCAGGGCGAGGAATGCCAGCACACAGACCACCGAGACGGCCGGAAACGCGCGGCCACCAGTGCCGGAGCGCATACGACGCGCGAAGGCCGGGTCGGTGGAGCACAGGCGACGCTCGATGTCCGCGAGCACGCGGCTGTCCTGCTCTTCCAGCATGCATCCCCCTGACCGACAAAAGAGGAATAGCCGATCTGGCACGAATTGAAGCGTTAGAAGCCTATAACAGAGGGTGAGCAGTAGTTCTCCGTATGCGCAGCCGAGGAGCTTGGATGACCACCGTCGCCCCGAGGCCGACACCCGTTCGGCCACATCCGGTACGCCGACAGGTGAGGGGTTCCGCATTCGCCCGGACCCTGCGAACCACCGATGCGAAGCAGATCGGGATCATGTACCTGATCACTTCGATCGTCTTCTACATGGTCGGCGGGATCATGGCGCTGCTGATGCGCGCCGAGTTGGCCCGACCCGGCATGCAGATGCTGTCGCCGGAGCAGTTCAACCAGCTGTTCACCATGCACGGCACGGCCATGCTGCTGTTCTTCGCAACGCCGATCGTGTTCGCGTTCGGCAACTTCGTCGTCCCGATCCAGATCGGCGCGCCGGACGTGGCGTTCCCCCGGCTGAACGCGTTCGCCTACTGGCTCTACCTGTTCGGCACGATCATCGCGATGAGCGGCTTCCTCACCCCGGGCGGCGCGGCCGACTTCGGCTGGTTCGCCTACACGCCGCTGAGCGACTCGCTGCACTCGCCGGGCATCGGCGGGAACTGCTGGGTGGTCGGGCTGGCCATCGGTGGTCTCGGCACGATCCTCGGCTCGGTCAACCTGATCACCACGATCCTGACCCTGCGCGCTCCCGGCATGACCATGTTCCGAATGCCGATCATGTGCTGGAACATGCTGGTCACCGCGCTGCTGGCGATCATGGTCTTCCCGTTCCTGGCGGCCGCGCTCTTCGCTCTGGCTGCCGACCGGGTGCTCGGCGCGCACGTCTTCGACGTGAACACCGGCGGGCCGATGCTGTGGCAGCACCTGTTCTGGTTCTTCGGCCATCCCGAGGTCTACATCATCGCGTTGCCGTTCTTCGGCATCATCACCGAGGTCATCCCGGTGTTCAGCCGCAAACCGCTCTTCGGGTACAAGGGTCTGGTCGCCGCGACGCTCGGCATCGCGGCGCTGTCGATGAGCGTGTGGGCACACCACATGTACGCGACCGGTCAGGTGCTGCTGCCGTTCTTCAGCTTCCTCACCTTCATGATCGGCGTGCCGACCGGCATGAAGTTCTTCACCTGGATCGGCACCATGTGGCGCGGCCAGATCAGCTTCGAGACGCCGATGGTGTGGGCGGTCGGCTTCCTGGTCACGTTCCTGTTCGGTGGCCTGTCCGGCATCGTGCTCGCCTCGCCGCCGATGGACTTCCACGTCTCCGACTCGTACTTCGTGGTGGCGCACTTCCACTACGTGCTGTTCGGGACGATCGTGTTCGCGGTCTTCGCGGGCATCTACTTCTGGTTCCCGAAGATGTTCGGCCGGATGCTCGACGAACGCCTCGGCAAGATCCACTTCTGGCTGACGTTCATCGGTTTCCACACCACGTTCCTGGTCCAGCACTGGGTCGGCACCCAGGGCATGCCGCGGCGCTACGCCGACTACCTGCCCAGCGACGGCTTCACCACGCTGAACACGATCTCCACCATCGGCTCGTTCATCCTGGGCCTGGCCACGCTGCCGTTCCTCTACAACGTGTGGCGCACGTACAAGTTCGGCAAGGTCACCACCGCTGATGACCCGTGGGGTTATGGCAACTCGCTGGAATGGGCGACCAGCAGCCCGCCGCCGCTGCGGAACTTCGACACGATGCCGCGGATCCGGTCCGAGCGGCCCGCTTTCGACCTGAAGTTCCCGCATCTCGCCGCTGGCGAGCAGTCGCTGGCCGGGCCGCCGGAGGGCGGCGCGCGGCCGCTGACCAGGGAGTCCGACGGAGGGGCGAGCTATTCCGAGGACATCGCTTCGGATCGGGACCGCAAGAAGAAAAAGCGCTAGATCGTACGATGAGAGGACCTGCCCACTCGCCTCCTGGCGGTGGGCAGGTCCTTTTTGCTGAAGGCCGGTGGTCGTTGCCGCCCGACCTGCTTGTCAACAGATGGTGACGGGCAGGATCGGCGTCGAGACCTCCTCGTTGCCATCAGTCCCGTTGAACAGCACCCGCACGCCCCCATACGACGGCTTGACCCGCCAGCGATACGTCCCGCCGGAGTGCGAGAGCAGCGGCTTGACCCCGGCCACCTCCGCCCACGACCAGGTCGCACCGGTGGAGCGGTAGAGCAGATCGTTCTCGATCATGTACTCGGCGCCGAGGCTGCCGATGATGTCCGGAACCCGGTAGCCGGTGGCACCGTTCGCGTCGGTGTCGATGAAGACGTGCCGGTATGCGTAGGTGACGCTGAAGGTCGCCGTGAATCTCACCGCGGTGCTGGTCGAACAGGCGGCGTAGGCGGTGATCGGCCCGGCCTTCGACGGGGCGGTGGCTGGACCGGAGGCCGCGGAGGCCGGGAGTGCGGTCGCCGCGGACCGGCGCGAGGGCATCGTGCCGGCGTTCTCCCCGGCCGGAGCAGGGCCTTCCGATGACGCGGCGGGCGAGGGCGGGAGCACCACCGGGAAGCTCTCCGCGAGCGGGGCGGAAACGGCGGGCGCGCCGGCGCTCAGCAAACGAACAGCAAACAGCGCACCACCGGCGAGCAGCGCGAACACTCCCACGGTGACGATCAGCCCTCGGCCGCGGCGCCGTTTCGGGGCGTCCGACTTCGAGGCGCCTGGCTTCGAGGTGCCTGGATTCAGAGCGCCCGACCTCGGGGTGCCTGACCTCGGAGTGACGACCGGACTCGCCGGGACGGCAGCCGGCACCCCGATCACGCCTGACTGCCGAGCCGGGAAGATCCGGCGCAACGCGGCCGCGCGATCGTCCGCATACTCCGCGCCGTCTCCGGCCTCCCGCTCCCGATCCGCCGCGCCCGAGCCCACCCGTACTCCTCATTGCCTTAGATGTTCATCAATGTCCGCGCGGCACCATACACCGGTTGTCGCACCCGGCAGGGCACGACCCGTCGAATCGCTTCGACGGGCCGCGGGCGCGACGCCGGAAGGCGTGATCCGGATCGGTCAGGCGAAGGCGGCGATCTTCTCCGGGGTGACGATCCAGAGGATCCGCTCGATGCCGTCCGCCGAGACCACCATCGTGATCACGCCCTCCAGGACACCGTTGCGGCGCAGCACCGCTGCGGGCCCGCCGTTCGCCGTCACCCAGCTGACCTCGACATCCACCCAGTACCAGCCGGACAGCGCGGTGAAGAACTTCGCCACCCGCTCCGCGCCGACCACCGGGCGACGCGCGACCCGGACCGCGCCGTTGCCGTCCGAGACACTCGCCACGTCGGCCGCGAAGAGCCGTTCCAAAGCGGTCATGTCACCGGTCCGGGCCGCGACGATGAACCGGGCGAGCAGGTCCTTCTGCGCCTGCGGCGCGACCGGCGTGCGCCGCTCCCCCGCGACATGTTTGCGGGCGCGACTGACCAGCTGACGGACCGCGGGTTCGGTCGACTGCAGGATCTCGGCGATCTGACCGTACGGATAATCGAACGCCTCCCGGAGCACATACGCGGCGCGTTCGCTGGGGGTCAGCCGCTCCATCAGCAGCAGCGCCGCGAACTCCAGAGCCTCGCCCCGCTCCGCACCGAGGTAGGGATCCGCGCTGGTGTCGACGGGTTCGGGCAGCCACGGGCCGATGTACGTCTCGCGCCGCACCCGCGCGGACTGCAACACGTTGATCGCCATCCGGGTAGTGGTGGTCGCCAGGAACGCGGCCGGGTTCGTGACAGTGCTCCGGTCATACCCCTGCCAGCGCAGCCACACGTCCTGCACCAGGTCCTCGGCCTCGCCGGCGCTGCTCAGCATCCGGTAGGCGATCCCGAACAGCCGCGGCCGCACCCCGGTGAAGATCCGCGCGGCCTCCTCCAGATCGTCCGCGGTCCGCGCCGTCGACTCCGTCACCGCTGGCCCCCATCCGCTTTGTCCGACCGCTCATCGTGTGCCGATAGTGCCGTTTCGCGCAGCCTTCCGAGGCGACGGTCACAGACCAAACCCATTTTCCGGTACGACGTGAGCCGCGCCCGGAGCGGATGATGGGCGGGTGCAGAGCCTTCCCGAGGTGCATTTCGCGCGGACCGACGACGACGTGACGATCGGTTATCAGATCTTCGGGAACGGGCCGGTGCTGGTGTGGATGCCGTCGCTGAGCAACATTCTCGCGCAGTGGCGGATCCCGGCGCTGCGATCGGCGTACCTCGAACTGGCCCGCCACCTGACCGTGGTCCTCTACGACGGCCGGGGCATGGGCACTTCCGATCGGCGGATCGACCTCGGCGACCTCGGTGTCGACGCGCACCTGCGGGACCTGCACGCCGTCCTGGACGCCGCGGGCATCGCCCGGGCGTCCCTGCTCGGGTACTACCACTCGGTCACGACCGCGATCGCTTTCGCCGCGCGATCGCCCGGCCGGGTGGACCGGATGGTCCTGTTCGGCGGGGCGCCGCGGCTGCGCGAGGCGATGCGCCCGGCGCAGACCCAGGCGTTGTTGTCCCTGGTGGAGCAGGACTGGGGGTTGTTCGCCGACGCCGCCGCGACAGCCTGGCTGGGCTGGGACGCGGCACCGTCCGGGCGGTGGGTGGCCGAGGCGTTCCGGACCGCGACGACGGCGCCGGTGGCCAAGGCGTGGTTCGGCGCCGCGGAACGGATCGACGTGAGCGACGAGGTCGGCCTGGTCCGGGCGCCGGCCCTGGTCCTGCACCGGCAAGGGGATCAGCAGATTCCGGTGGAGGTCTTCCGGCGGCTGGCCGAGCGGTTGCCGGACGCGCGGCTGGTGGAGTTGCCCGGATCGACACCGACCCTGTTCATCGAGGATGCCGCGGCTGATCTGCGGCTGGTCACCGGGTTCGTAGGTGGCGGGGTCGTGGGCCGGCCGGCGGTCGTCGCGGATGTTCTGACGCCACGGGAGCGCGAGGTGCTCGCGTTGCTGGCGGCCGGGGACGCCAATCTGGAGATCGCCCGGCGGCTGGGGATCGCGGTGCACACGGTCGAACGGCATCTGGCCAATCTGTATCGGAAGATCGGCGCGCGGGGGCGGACCGATGCGGTGGCTTATGCGATACGGCGATCGCGGGGGTGATCCGGGTGTGTCGTCGTGGCTTCCCGCGTGGCCTCCGCCGGCTTCCAGCGTGCCGTCCAGCGTGGCTTTCGTCGGTTTCCGCGTGTTATCCGGCGTGACTTTCGCCGGTTTCCGCGTGGCGTCCGGCAGGGCTTTCGCCGGTTTCCACGTAACGCCCGGCAGGGCTTTCGCCGGTTTCCACGTGACGCCCGGCATGGCTTTCGTCGGTTTCCGCATGGAGTCCCGCATGGCTTCGGCATGGCGGGTTTCCGTTATGCCGGGTGGTGGATCGCCGGGACGCGCTCGCGGCTGCCCGGCGCGCAGGATCGAGGTATGACGACCTCGGTTCCCGCTAACACCTCCTGGCGTTTCGCCCGGGCCACCGCGCCTGCCGTCCGGGTCCTGGCCGGGCGGCGCTGGTTCCCGGCGTGGGCGGTGGTGCACCATCGCGGCCGCGTCTCCGGCCGGGCATTGTCCGTGCCGGTCGCGGTCACACCTACCCCGGACGGTTTTGTCATCAACCTGCCGTGGGGCGCGCACACGAACTGGGTTCGCAACGTCGTCACCGCGGGCGGGTGCACGATCCGCTGGAAGGGCGTCGAGCACCGGTTCGACGGGCCCCGGATCGTCGACGCGGTGGCCGCCCGGCCATACTACTCGCGCTTCGCCTGGACGATCGCCCGGAAACTGTTCCCGGCGGACGCCTGGCTCGTACTGCATCGGGTTGGCACCATCGTGAGGTGACCTTCACCATCGGCGACGGGTACGCGGCGTATCACGGCCCGATGGGTGACGGCGGGCTCGATTGCCACGCCGCGTTCCAGATCGTCATCGCCTCCCGGCCCCTGGACGTCGCGGTCTCGCCGCCGGACATCGCGTTGTGGTCCCTGGACCTCCCGCTCCCGTCTCTGGACCTCGCGGGCCGGTCCCCCGAGGTCGCGGCACGGTCCTTGGACCTCACGGCTCGGCGCCCGGACCTCACGGCTCGGTTTCCGTCGGCGGAGGTGACGGGTGAGAGCGACCACGGGATCGTAGAAGCGGACAGGTGCCAGCGCTGGGGTGAAAGCGATCTCGCTCATACCGAGCAGTCTCGATGGCATCCCGACGCCGGGTCTTGAACCGAGCGCTCGCCGTTCCCGATCTGTGCTCGTCGCCTTACGGCCCGGCGGCGCTATCGGTGCGGCAGGTCGCGGTGCCGGCCGGTGCCGGTGCCGGCCGGTGCCGGTGTCGGTGCCGGTCACGTGCCCACGGTGACCAACCCCGTCTCGTAGGCGACGATCACCAACTGGGCTCGGTCGCGGACGTCGAGTTTCGCGAGGATTCGGCCCACGTGGGTCTTCACGGTGGCCAGGCTCAGCGCGAGGTGGTCAGCGATCTCGGAATTCGACATGCCGCGGCCCACAAGCGTGAGAACCTCACGCTCACGGTCGGTCACGCCGTCCAGCCGGCGCGGGATCGGCCGTTCCGGCTGGGGCCGTCGCGCGAACTCCGCGATCAGCCGCTGAGTCACCGATGGGGACAGCAACGCCTCCCCACCCGCGACGACCCGGATCCCTCTCAACAGTTCGGCTGGCGGGGTGTCCTTGACGAGGAAGCCGCTCGCGCCCGCCCGGAGCGAGGCATACACATACTCATCGAGGCCGAACGTGCTCAAGATCAGCACGCGCACCTCGGCCAGCGCCGGATCGCCGCAGATCTGGCGGGTGGCCTCGATCCCGTCCAGCTCCGGCATCCGAATGTCCATCAACACGACATCAGGCTTGGACTCGCCCGCCAGGCGGACTGCCTCGGCGCCCGTCCCGGCCTCTCCCACGGTGCGGCAGTCGTCGCTGCTGTCGACCAGCACGTGGAAACTGCCACGCAGCAACGCCTGGTCATCCGCGATCAGCACCCGGATCACGCCACCACACCACCCGTCGCCGAATCGATCCGGGGAACCGGCCAGCCCGTCGTGCGTCTCGCACCGGTCATACGTCGCCTCCTGATGGCGGGCCATCGACCGGCAGCAACGCGGTCACGGAGAAACCACCACCGTCACGTGGCCCGGCTCTGAAAGTCCCCCCGTGCAATGCCACTCTCTCGCGCATCCCGATGAGACCGTGCCCGGTCCTCGTCGCGCCGGGCGGGCGCGTCCCGTCGTCGATCACCTCGATCTGCACGGTGGTGACGCCGACCACCACGGTGACCTGGCATTGGGCGGGCGCAGCGTGCTTGACCACATTGGTCACCGACTCCTGCACGATCCGGTACACCGCCAGCTGGACCGACTCCGGCATCCACGCGTTCGCGGGACCTTCCGGACGATCGACAGTGAGCGTCACACGGGCACCACTCGACGACGCCATCGCCACGAGCGCCGGCAGGTCGTCGAGGCCGGGCATGGGCGCATAAGGGGTGTCGTCCCGCAGCGTGTCCAGCATCTTGTGCACCTCGAGCATCGCGGCCCGGCCGGTCTTCTCGATGACCTGAAGCGCGTCGCGGGCCTCGGCCGGATCCCGCTCGGCCACATGATTGCCGATCGAGGCCTTCACCACGATGAGCGTCATCGTGTGGGCGATGATGTCGTGCAGCTCGCGGGCCAGCCGGAGTCGTTCCTGGATCGCAGCCTCCCGTCGCACCTGCTCGCTGCGCTGCGCGTTCTGCGCGCGCCGCTCGCCGATCGCGAACCCGAGGATGGCGGGCGGCGCGACGACCAAGCCCCCGAAGAGCACCGACATGAACATCGACGGCGCGTCCGGCCCGGGATCCTCGTGCCCGGCGAGGAGCATCGGACCGACCAGGCTGAGGCTCAGCAGGAATGAGCAGGCCGCCTCGATCACGAAGGCCCGGCGATCGCGGGCTGCGGCGCCGAAGGTGTAGAAGGCCAGGACCAGTGCGCAGGCCGGGCCGGGTGCCGCGAAGGCGGGGATGACTTCGAGCCCCAGGGCGATCGAGGAAGCGACGGTGACTGTGATCGCGACCAGGTAGGGCCAGCGCCGGCGGACCGCGATCGGAAGCCCGATCAGCAGAGCGGTGAGCAATGAGGCCCAGCCCGGCTCCGCCGGCAGTCCGTCCTTCGGTGTCTCGGCCGCGGCCAGCAAGCAGATCAGCGTGACGACCCCCGCCGTGACCGTGTCGAGCGCGAAGAGCTCGGTCGGGCGGAGGCGCCTGATCAGCTGGGTCGCGTCCATGCGCAGAACGGTAATCGGTGGGATCGATGGGCGCGTCGGCCTGGGAGCCGTCATCCCCAGGGATGACGAACCGGCCGTTCCCGGCGCCACGTACCACTGTGGGTCGAACGTGAAGTGTCCATCCCGGTCCGATGTGCTGCCCCGGCCCGGCCCGGCATCGTTCTCGGCATGACGACGCAGACGGTTGTGCTGAGAGATGTCCGGGCCACCTACGGCACCGGCGACCGGCAGCTGGTCGCGCTCGACGGCGTCTCGGTGACGTTCGAGCGTGGCACCTTCTCGGCGGTGATGGGGCCGTCCGGGTCGGGCAAGTCGACTCTGCTGCATTGTGCGGCCGGGCTCGATCGCCCGGTCACCGGTTCGATCACGATCGACGGAGTCGTGCTCGACGGGCTGACCGAGGACGACGTCACGCGACTGCGGCGCGACCGGATCGGGTTCGTGTTCCAGGCGTTCAACCTCGTGTCGTCGCTGACCGCCGAGGAGAACGTGGCATTGCCGGCCCGGCTGGCCGGGCGACGCCCGCCGGCCGCGGATGTCGCCGCCGCGCTGACCGCCGTCGGGCTGGCCGGCCGCCGCCGGCACCGTCCGAGCGAGCTCTCCGGCGGCGAGCAGCAGCGGGTGGCG
The DNA here is from genome assembly GCF_001509495.1 of Actinoplanes awajinensis subsp. mycoplanecinus. Classification (NCBI taxonomy): domain Bacteria; kingdom Bacillati; phylum Actinomycetota; class Actinomycetes; order Micromonosporales; family Micromonosporaceae; genus Actinoplanes; species Actinoplanes awajinensis. The sequence continues at coordinate 139,409 of NZ_LLZH01000342.1, forward strand.
CTCGCCCGCGCGCTGATCAGCCGGCCCGCGGTGGTGTTCGCCGACGAGCCGACCGGAGCGCTGGACAGCGTGACCTCCCGGAGCATCCTCGACCTGCTGCGGGCGCTGGTCGACGAGCATCGGCAGACGGTGGTGATGGTGACCCACGATCCGGTCGCCGCCGCCCGTGCCGACCGGATCGTGTTCCTCGCCGACGGCCGGATCACCGACGACGCCCGGGTGCCGCTGACCGCGGAAGCGATCGCGGCCCGCACCACTCACCAGGTGGTAAAGCCGTGCTGAGGCTGCGCCGCATGACCGGAGCGCTGGTCGCCGTCATGATCGGCATAACACTGGTCACGGTCGCCCTGTTGCTGCTCGTCGCGGGCAGGCCGAAGATTCCCGACCGGTTGGCCGGCGCGGCGGTCGTCGTCCAGCCCCCGGCGAGCAACAGTCCCGCCGACCCGTTCCCACCCACGATCCCCTGGTCCCAGGCGAAGGCCCAGGAGTGGAGCGGGCGACTCGCCGGTCTCCCCGGCGTCGATGCCGCGGTCGTGGATCGACACTTCTACGGTCAGGTCATCATCGGCGGGCGGGCCTCCGGCTCCACGACCGAGGGATATGGCTGGGCCTCGGTCCGGCTCGGCGGCATGCACCTGGTGTCCGGCGAGCCACCGCGGCGGCCGGGTGAGGTCGTGGTGGACCGAGCACTGGGATTCCGGCCCGGAGACCCGGTGACGCTGCTGACGGCGGCCGGCCCGACGCCGTACACGGTGACCGGGTTGTCTGACCGGCCGGGACTTCTGGTGGCTGACGAGGTGGCCGGGCGGCTGGCGCCCGGAGTGACGGCGATCGGTCTGGTCCTCGAACCGGGCGCGGACACGGCCGCGGTGGATACCGATGCTCGCGAACTGGTCGGCGCCGGCGGGACGGTTCTGACGGGTGCCGAGCGAGGCGCGCTGGAGCCACGGGGCGATGCTCGCACGCGCTGGATCGGCATGCAGGTCCTCACCGGGGTCTCCGCGCTCGCCGGGTTCGTCACGGTGTTCGTCGTCGCGTCGACATTCGCGTTCACCGTGACTCAGCGCCGGCGCGAGTTGGGCCTGATCCGGGCAATCGGCGCGACGTCACGGCAGGTACGCCGGATGGTCTACGGCGAGGCGCTGCTGGTCGGCAGTGCCGGGGCGGTCCTCGGCGTCGTGACGGGCGCGGCCGTGGCCCCGGCCCTCGGACGGGTCCTCATCGACGCCGGGTTCGAGCCGGCGACGTATGAGGTGCGGTACAGCCCGTTGCCACTGCTGGCCGGTCTCCTGCTGGGGCCGCTGGTCGCCCTGGCGGGGGCCTGGTCGGCGGCCCGCCGGGCGGCTCGGGTCCGCCCGCTGGAGGCGTTGCGTGAGGCCGCCGTCGAGCAACGCCGGATGGGCCGGACACGCTGGATCACCGGCGGAACGCTGATCGCGGCCGGTGTGGTGCTCGCGATCGCAACGGCCGGCTCGGCGGATCCGCAGGATGGAGCGACGGACGCGCTGCTCAGTGCGATGGCTCTGGTCACCGGGATGGCGGTGCTCGCACCAGCGGTGATCCCGCCGATCGTGGCTCTGTGGCGTCTCCCGCTGCGGCGTGGCGGCGGAGCGATCGGCCTGCTGGTGCGGCAGGGCGCACGGACGGCCACCCGGCGTACCGCTTCCACCGCCGCCCCGGTGCTGCTGACCGTGGCGTTCGCCGTGCTCGTCGCCGGCATGGTGCGGACCTCGACCGCGGCGTACGCGGCGGGCCGCGCTGCGGACGTCACCGGTGGGCGGGTACTGGTGCCGGACGACACCCCGGGCCTGTCGGATGCCGCGGTGGCCACTGTGGCCGGCGCCGCGATCCTGCCGACGACGGTGTTCACCCCGGACCTTCGAGCGTTGAGCGGACTCGGTATCGACCCGGCCACCTTCGGCCAGGCTGATCAGGGCGCACGGCTGACCGCCGGTGCGCTGGACGGTCTCCGCGGGCCGGACGCCGTGGTGGTCACGGAGTCGGCGCACACCGGGGTGGGTGCGACGTATCCGCTGACCTTCGCGGATGGGCGGCTGATCGCGCTGCGAGTGGTCGGTGTGGTCGCCGACGGCTCGATCCGTGCCGATCTCCTGCTGTCCGATGCGACGGTCCGCCTGCACGACCCGTCCGCGTTGACCTCAGCGGTCCACCTGACCGATGGCCACCCGGTGAATGGTCTCGCCGATGCAGGACCGGCCAGTGCCGGAACGGCCGGCGCAGCACCGACCGATGCCGGAGCGGCCGATGCAGCACCGGCCAGTGCAGGAGCGCGAGTGGTCGACGTGGCGATATGGGCCGCCGAGGCCGACAGCGCCGAGGATCGTCTGGTCTGGCTGTTCACGCTGATGCTGATCGGAGTGTCGGCGGGTTATGGGGCGATCGCGGTAGCCAACACGCTGTTGATGGCGGCTCAGGGACGTGCGTCCGACCTGCGGACGGTCCGGCTGGCCGGGGCGACTCGGCGGCAGGTCTCCGGCTACGTCGCGGCGGAGTCGACGCTGGTGGTTCTGATCGGGACGCTGCTCGGCGGGCTGGTCGCCCTCGGCGCGCTGCTCGCGATCCGCGCCGGGCTGAGCGAGCAGGTCGGCGCCGCGGTCCCGCTGGTGGTGCCGTGGCCGGTCATCGGTCTGGTGGTCGGGCTGTGCCTGCTGCTCGCGCTGGCAGCGAGTGCCCTCCCCACCCGGCGCATGCTGCGGGCCGGCGCACTCCGGCTACCGGAGGCGGACCTGTGACCAACCGCCGGCAAGTAAACAGGGCGCCGCACCGCAGGAGGCCCGGCCAACGGCAAGAGATGGCGGGTTCCACTGAGGCCGGCCACCAGCGGAAGTCGTCGACCAGACGCCGCCAAGGAGCGACCACCGAGAAAAAGGAGGACTCGGAAACCCGGCCGGGAAGCGATGGCTGGGTGTCACAGAAGACGAACCACCGGCGAGAGAAGCTGTCGGTGGGGTGCCAGAAGCCGGCAGCGGCCGGCACTAACCTCACGGGGATGAGCGATATGACGGTATTCGCGAAGGGACAGGCAGAGTTGGTCGAGGTGCGGCCCGGGGTTCACGCCTGGGTGCAGCCGGACGGATCGTGGTGGCTGAACAACGCCGGCGCGGTCACCATCGGCACGGCTCAGCTCGTGATCGACACGTGTGCGACGGCCACGCGAGCGCGGCGCTTCCTGGAGGCGCTGGGCGAGGCCACCGGGATGATGCCGAAGCTCGCGGTCAACACTCATCAGCACGGTGACCATACGTATGGGAACAGTCTGCTGCCGGGCACGACGGTGCTGATCGGGCAGGAGAAGATGCGGGAGGGGCTGCGTGTCGATCCGATCATCGACGGGTGCCCGCCGTTCTGGAGTCCGGTGCCGGACTGGGGTGACGTCGAACGGCGGCTGCCGGATGTGACGGTCGATGACGCGCTCACCGTGCATCTGGGCGACCGGCGGGTGGAGCTGCGGCATCCGGGCGGACCGGCGCACACCACCGGGGATCTGATTGCCTGGGTGCCGCACGAGCGGGTGCTGTTCACCGGCGACCTGGTCTTCTCCGGGCTGACCCCGCTGGTCTTCATGGGGTCCGTGCCGGGTGCGCTGGCCGCGATCGACTGGCTGGCCGGGTTCGGTCCGGAGGTGTTGGTCCCCGGGCACGGCCCGGTCCTGACCGGTGACGACATCGGCCGGGTGCTGGACGAGCACCGCCGCTACTGCCGCCTGGTCCTGCAGGCCGGGGCGGACGGGATCGCGCGGGGCCGGTCCGCGCTGGACGCCGCCCGCGCGGTGGACCTGGGCGAGTTCGCAAGCTAAGCGAACGCCGAACGGGTCGTGCTCAACCTGCACCGCTACTACGCCGATCACCACGGCACGGAACTGGATCTGATCGCGGCGTTCAGCGACGCGGTCACCTACAACGGAGGGCCGCTGACCACACACGTCTGACCGCGACACCGACCGACGGCGGACAACGTCCGAGCGCAGAGGAACCAGGCCAGACCAAGCGGAAGGGAGGACCGAGACAGGCAGACGAACAGACGAGACTTAAGGTGCGGACACAACTACACAGTGTGATAGCGAAGCGGCGCACAACGAAGCAAGAAGACGAAAGCAAGAGACCGAACGGGGCGAGACCTGCCTGGATCATGGGCTCCAGGTCAAGGTCATCACCACCTGGCCCGCCGCCAGGGCGGTCAGCCCCGCCCACTCCCGGCGGCTCAGCGGGGCGCGGATCGCGGTCACCGCCACCGCGGTCAGGAACAGGTTCACCACCAGGGCCGACTGTGGCACCCCTACCGCCACCAGTGCGACCAGAACCACCACCGGCAGGAGATAGGCGGGCAGCGCGCTCCGCCGCCGCACTCCCACGGCGACGCCGATCACCACGTACATCAGGCAATGACCTAGGGCCGAGAGCACCGTAACCGCACCGCGGGCCAGGTCCACCGCCTCCGCCGGTCCCGGGTGGGACGGCCCGCCGAAGGCGGTGCCGACGAACCGCCACCGGACATAAAGCCAGCCGAGATAAACCGCGACGCTCGGGAACGCGAGCACCGCCAGGATCGCCGTCGTCGCCCGGACCTGGCGGGCCCACGCACCGGCCACGAACGGCACCGCAGCCGCGAACGCCACGGCCCGGAACCACCGACCGCGACGCACGACCACAACACGTGGCAAGCGAGCACGAGGACCGAGAGGCGCCGGACCCCGAGCCCAGCCGCAACTACCAGGGCACCTCGCCCTCCTCGTCGAAGAAGCCGCCGCTCGGTCCCCCGTCCGGCAGCGTCGCGAGGCGGATCGCGGCGACCGCGCCCTGTTCCGCGGTCCGATGGCCGCGGAACCCGTTCAGATCGGTCGCGCAGTACCCCGGGCAGGACGCGTTGATCAGGATGTTCGTGTCGCGGAGTTCCTTCGCGTACTGCACCGTGATCGCGTTCAGGAACGTCTTCGACGGCGAGTAGGCGGCCGCGATCGGGCCGGTCTCGGCGCCCGGCGCGCTCTGCCGGGTCAGCGAGCCGACGCTGCTGGACATGTTCACGATCCGCGGGGACGGCGAGCGGCGCAGCAGCGGGAGCAGCGCGTTCGTGACCCGGATGACGCCCAGGACGTTCGTCTCCACGACCGTGCGGATGATCTCCGGGTCGACCAGGGTCGGCTCCTGCGGGCCGCCGCCGGTGATGCCGGCGTTGTTGACCAGCACGTCCAGGCCACCCCGGGCCGCGAGCAGTTCCGCGGCGGCGGTCACCGACGAGGGGCTCGTGACGTCCAGCGGCACGGCGAACGCGTCCACCCCGGCCGCGCGCAGTTTCGCCACCGCGACCTCGCCACGCTCCGCGTCCCGAGCGCCGACGCCGATGCTCCAGCCGAGCGCGCCGAGGCCCGCCGCGATCTCGTAGCCGATTCCCTTGTTGGCGCCGGTGACCAGCGCGATTGTTCGTACACTCATGTCTTTGATCCTGTCGTCGGACGGCACGGCGGCCAACACCGATCAGGTGGGGCTCGATACCTTGCGGGTATCGGCGGTAGCGTTGCCGCCATGGAGACGCGTGAGCTGCGCTATTTCATCGCCGTCGCCGAGGAACTGCACTTCGGCCGGGCCGCCCAGCGCCTCGGGATCGCCCAGCCGCCGCTGTCCCGGGCGATCAGCCAGCTGGAGCGGCGGCTCGGCGTGCCGCTGCTGGAGCGCACGAGTCGCGGTGCGACGCTGACCGACGCCGGGTCGGTGCTGCTCCAGGAGGCCCGCGCGGTGCTCGACGCGGTCGCTGCCGCAGAGCGGCGCACGGTCCGCGCCGCAACCGGAACCCCGACGTTGGTGCTGGTCGCGAAGGCCGGGGCGTCCAGCGAGTTGCTGGCCAAGCTGCTTGACGCGTACGCGGTGGAGCCGGACGCGATCACCGTCGACGTGATCCTCAGCGGGGTCGCCGAGCAGGAGCGCATGCTCCGCGAGGGCCAGGCCGACGTGGCGCTGCTGCACCTGCCGTTCGACTCGACGGCCGGGTTCGACAGCGAGGACCTGGGCACCGAGGATCAGGTGGCGATCCTGCCGGCCGGGCACCCGCTGACCGGGTGCCCGCACCTGCTGATGGCCGACCTCGCCGACCTGCCCGGCCTGCCGATGCCGCGCTGGCCCCGGCGCGACGGCACCTACCCGGACGGTGCCGGGCCGCAGGTCACCACCCACACTCAGGTGCTGCAACTGGTCTCGCTCGGCCGGGCGTGCATGGTCGCCCCGGAGTCGTGCCGCACCCAGCTGCACGAGGGCCTAGTCGCGGTGCCGGTCCTGGACGCACCCCGGGTGACCACGGTGATCGCCTGGCCCCCGCACAGCCGCTCCCGAGCCCTGGCCGCCCTGGTCCGCACCGCCACCCGCCTGTAAGAACAGCCACAGGAAAGAGCAGCGCGAGACAGCCGCAGGAAGGAGCAGCGCAAGGCAGGCGCAAGAAAGAGCAACACAAGCCAGGCGCAAGAAAGAGCAACACAAGCCAGGCGCAAGAAAGAGCAACACAAGCCAGGCGCAAGAAAGAGCAACAAGAAAGAGCGGCCGCAACAACGGCCGCAGAATCCCTACGCGGCGGTGAGCCGCACCGCCGCATCCGGCGGCCGATACGCCGCCACCTGCCCGGCCGGCAGCGGTCGCGCGTAGTGATACCCCTGCGCATACCGATACCCCAGCCGCACCAGCTCCGCCGCCTGCTCCGCGGTCTCCACACCCTCGGCCACCGCCCGCAGCTGCAGCCCGTCGCAGATCCCGATCAGCGCCGCCACCACCACCGCGTTCTGCCCGCCCTCGGTGATGTCGTCGACGAACGACTTGTCGACCTTGAGGATGTCGGCCGGGCAGGTCCGCAGCAGCCCGAGCGACGAGTGCCCGGTGCCGAAGTCGTCGAGCGCGATGTTGACACCCAGCGCGGCGATCGCGTGCAGCTCGGTCAGCGCCGTCCCGCCGTCGAACACCGCGGTCTCGGTCACCTCCACGGTCAGCACGTACGCCGGCAGCCCGGTACGCCTCAGCACCGCCTCCACCTCCCCGGCGAACCCGGCCTCGCGCAGCTGCCGGGCGGACACGTTCACGGTCACCGTCCGCGGAGCGGCGTCGCCCAGCTCCTCGAGCCACCGGACCGCCTGCTCGCACGCCTCCTGCAGGATCCACGCGCCCAGCGGCACGATCAGGCCGGTACGTTCGGCGGCCGGGATGAACACGGCCGGCCCGACCGGGCCCCGTTCCGGATGCGTCCAGCGGACCAGCGCCTCCACCCCGTAGAGCTCGCCGCTCGGTATCGCGACGATCGGCTGGTAGAGCAGGTACAGCTGCTCGGTGTCGAGCGCGATCCGCAGGTCGGCGGCGAGCCGGGACTGCTCCGCGGTGCGCTGGTCCATCGCCGCGGTGTACGCCACCTGCCGGCCCTTGCCCTGCCCCTTCGCCTCGTACATCGCCACGTCGGCGCGGCGCAGCAGCTCGTCGGCGGTGTCGCCGGGGCGGGCCGGCGCCAGCCCGAAACTCGCCTCGACCACCAGCTCGTGACCGGCCGCCCGGACCGGGAGGCGCAGCCGGGCGGCGATCGCGTCCAGGATCGCGACGTGGTCACCGTCGCGCAGCAGCAGCGCGTACTCGTCGCCGCCGAGCCGGGCCACCGTCGCGTCGGCGGGCAGCTGGGCCGCGATCCGGTCGGCCACCGAGATCAGCAGCGCGTCGCCGACGGCGTGCCCGAGATCATCGTTGATCGACTTGAAGTCGTCGAGGTCGATCAACGCCACGCTGACCCCGGCCGGGCCGGCCGCCAGCGCCGCGGTGATCTCCCGGACCAGCACGGCACGGTTCGGCAGCCCGGTCAGCACATCGTGCGCCGCCTGGTGGGCCAGCTCCTGCTGACGCGCGTCCAGGTCGTCGAGCAGCAGCTTGTTGTCCCGCAGCGCGACCATCTGCCGCCCGGCGACGAGCACCGTCACGATCACCGAGGCGGCCGCGATGGCGACCAGGTCGGCGGTGTGCGTCATCGCGCTGAACAGCAGCAGCCCACCGGTGGCCAGCACCGCCGCGTACGGCATCACGCTCAGCCGCCGGGTGATCGGGCGCGGCACCGGCCGACCGGCGCGGGTGGCCCGCAGCTGCCGGTCCGCGGCGAAGCACAGGAACATGCTGGTGGTCGGCAGCAGCACGTGCGCGGTGTTGAGATACGGCTTGTCGGCGATCAGCGGCGCCAGCGACCCGCCGCCCGCGCCGACCGCCCCGGTCAGCGCCAGCAGGTGCAGCGCCCGCCGGTCGATCAGCCCGGTGCCGGTGAAGGCAACCTTGATGAACGCGAAGACGCAGATGAAACCGGCCGCCACCACGATCAGAATGGTGATCGCGCCGGCCACGCTGTCGCTGAGCCAGCTGTGCCAGCGCGGGTAGACCAGGTGCCAGCAGAAGGTCAGCACGGTGACGATCACGGTGGCGATGTCCAGGCCGAACCGCAGCCACTCGATCCGCGAGCGGCGGGCGCCCGGGATGCGCATCAGGCCGACCAGCATGGCGAGCAGGCCGGCGATGTAGATCCCGGCGGTCCGGCCGCTGATGTGCTGGCCCTCGAGCTTGCCGACGAAGTAGTCGTACGCGTTGCTCACGGCGGCCACGCCGATCAGCAGGATGCCGGCGGACACGTACCGCCACATGGTCCGGCCCTCGGCCGCGGCCCGCCAGGAGGTGGCCGTGGCGACCGGCACCGCGACCGCCAGCAGCAGCCAGCCGAACACCGGCGGGGTGCGGTGCGTCAGACCGACACAGAACCACAGTGCGCCGACCAGCACCAGCCCGCCGGCGACGGCGAGGGTCCTGGTCAGCCGCCAGGGCGGCACCACGGGCGGATCGGTCACAGCGACCCCATCGGCCCACGAGCGGCGGGATTGAACGTTAGCGTCCGAGTAGCTTGCGGACCTCATGTTCGTCGCCGGGCTTCGGGCCGTCACCGTCGGAGCACCTTTCCCGCAGGCGTGGATCGACGTGGCGGCACGGGCGCCGAGCTCGGCCACGATACCCGTTGATCATATCGGCGTGGATCTCCCGCCAGGGTCGCCCGGACGGCTCGCCCTATCCGAACGGCCGGTCTTTTCCGCACCGCCGGCGCTCGTCTAGAGTGCTCACACCTCTCCCCACCGAGACCTGTGAGCGACCCGATGGCCGGTCTGGCAATCGACCTGCGGCACCCCGCCGGTGCCTTCCTCTACAACGTCACCAAGCCCAAGCTGGTGATCGACGGCATCGATCACCAGGTCCCGGACTGGGGCCAGTACCTGTTCGACGTCCCGCCCGGCCCGCACCGCGTCGAGGTCTGGGTCCCCTACGTCTTCCCCCGCCGCGCCGGCCGCGCCTCGGTCGACCTGGTCATCGCCGAGCAGGGCGTCTCGATGGAGTACATGGCCCCGTCGGTCACCTTCGCCAAGGGCTCGCTCGGCCCGGCCGGCCAGCAGAAGTCGGCCGGCTTCAAGACCGTCCACGCCTTCAACATCGCCGCGATCGTCCTGGTCGTGATCGCCTTCATCTACCTACGGACCCGCTGAAGGACCCGGCCAAGGACCGCTGAAGGGGCCGCCGAGGGGACCCGCCGGCTCAGGGTTTCAGGACGACCTTGATGCAGCCGTCCTGCTTCTGCTTGAAGATGTCGTACCCGCGCGGCGCGTCCTCCAACGGGATCCGATGGGTGACCAGGTCGTCCACGCCGAGCGGGTCGGCATCGCCGGTGAGCAGCGGCATGATGTCGTCCACCCAGCGCTTCACGTGCGCCTGCCCCATCCGGAGCGTCACACCCTTGTCGAAGAGGTCCATCATCGGCATCGGGTCGGCGTTCCCGCCGTACACCCCGATGATCGAGACGGTGCCGGCCCGGCGGACCGAGGCGAACGCGGTGGTCAGCGCGGCCATCCGGTCGATGCCGATCGCCTCGGTGGCCTTACGGGCCAGCGCGTCGGGCAGCATCCCGGCCGCTTTCATGGCCGCGGCCTGCAGCGGCGACCCGTGCGCCTCCATGCCGACCGCCTCGATCACACTGTCCGCGCCGCGCCCCTGGGTCAGCTGCAGCACGGCCGCCGGGATGTCGTCGATGCTGTCCGTGTTGAGCACCTCGATGCCGTGCCGCTGCGCCATGGCGAGCCGCTCCGGCACGTTGTCGACCGCGATCACCCGACCCGCGCCGAGGTGCAACGCGATCCGGGCGGACATCTGCCCGATCGGCCCGAGCCCGGTGACCAGCACGGTGTCGCCCCGGGAGATGTCCGCATATTTCGCCGCCTGCCACGACGTGGTCAGCACGTCGGAGAGGAACAGGTAGCGCTCGTCCGGATGCCCGTCCGGCACCTTGATCGGCCCGAACTGCGCCTGCGGTACCCGCAGGTATTCGGCCTGCCCGCCGGGCACCTGGCCGTAGAGCTTGGTGTAGCCGAACAGCGACGCACCCTTGCCCTCCGCGGTCACCTGGGTCGTCTCACACTGCGCGAAGAAGCCGCGCGTGCACATCCAGCAGTGCCCGCAGGAGATGTTGAACGGCACCACCACCCGGTCGCCGGCCTTGATGTGCGTGACCTCCGGCCCGACCTCCTCGACGATCCCCATCGGCTCGTGCCCGAGCACGTCACCCTTGTCGAGGTACATCCCGAGCACGTCGTAGAGGTGCAGATCGGACCCGCAGATCGCGGTCGACGTGATCCGCACGATCGCATCGGTCGGTTCCTGAATCTTCGGGTCTGCCACGGTCTCGACGGAGACCTTGCCGGTGCCTTGCCATGTCAGCGCTCGCATACCGCCCGGATGCCCCGCCGGACCGCGTTTACTCCCCCACCCCGAAAATCAAGATCAAATTCAGAAGATCGATGTCGTGCGTCCGCTGGGGTACAGACCGCCGCTCCCGCCGGGACCCCTCCGGGCTTCGCTGGCCGCTACGCGTCCAGAACGCGAAGCCCTCCGGGGCGACGCCCGTGGGCGGTCCCGGTCACCCCACGCGACACCCACCCCACCCAAGGCCCAGCCGCGCCCACGGCCCGCCCGGCTGGTGCTCAGGGGTGCCTCAACCCCCGCGAGACACCCCTGAGCACCAGCCGATCCCGGAACCGCGGCACGGCGTCGCCGCGGGACCGGCCGCGCTCGCGGTCCGCCGGCTGGGCGCCGGCGAGGCGAGGGCTCGGTGTGCGTACACAAAAGGAATTTCAGGGGGTGAGGGTCATGTGCATGCGGATGGTGGTGCCCGTCGGGCGGGTGTGGATGCGGACCAGGTCGCACAGCTGGTTGACCAGGAGCAGACCGCGCCCGCCCTCGCTGGTGACGGCCGGCGGGATCCGGCCGGCCAACGGGTTGACCAGGTGGCCGGCGTCGTCGACCTGGCAGACCAGGTGGCCCGGCTCGGTCCAGAACGACACCGTGCCGCCGGCCGGGGTGTGCCGGATGGTGTTCTCGGCCAGCTCGTTGACCGCGACGATCAGATCCTCGGTCTGGTCCACGGTGAGCCCCGCGGACCGCGCCTGCCCCGCCGTGAACGCGCGGACCCGGGACAACTCGGCGATCACCACGTAGGGCAGGGTCGCCGCGGCGGACGGCACCGGCGGGAGCGGCCGGTTGAACCGGTCGGCGGCGGCGAACGCGCCGGCGAACCAGGGGCTGGGCCGTCGGCCGTCGGCGCCGATCATCCACGGGTGGGTGCGCCACACGTCGTCGATCCGGTCCTGGTCGAGCAGGGCGGCGTCGTACGGGCAGAGGATCGCGGCGTCCCGGCCGGCGAACACCGCGTTGATCAGTGCCTCGTGCTGGCCGCAGGCGGGGTACTCCATCGCGGTGCGACCCGGCCAGACCGGCTCGCCGATGATCGAAACCCGTCGTCCGGGGTGCGCGGCCGCAAACGCGAGCAGCACCCCGGGGATAATCCGGCCGGGGTTGCGGCCGGCCACCGCCATGTCGGCGTAGTGGACCGCGTCGCCGAGATCGCTCAGTGCGTCCCGCAGCGCGGCCAGGTTCGACCCGGGCACGGCGACCAGCACCGGCCCGCCGGCCGCCACCGCGGCGCGGGCGAACGCGCGGGCGCCGCCGAGGTAGTCGTCACGATCGTGGTACAGCAGACCGGGATGGTCGAAGCCGGTCGTCGTGTCACCGACCGCACTCAGGCCCTCAAGGGTCGTGTCGACCATCACGTCCCCTTTCACCGCAGCAAGGGTATCCCCTGCCGGTTACCGCGCCGATGCCCGATCGTGCCGGTAGGGATCAGGACACCGGCGCCAGGCGGTGCAGCATCGCGCGGGCCGCCGCGACCACCAGCCGGCGGTCGTGGGTGAGGGCGAAGTCGAAGCGGCGCTCCGCCTCCGGGCCGGTGTCACCGAGGTCGCGGGCGACGAGCGCGGCCGCCCGGTGCGGGCCAACCACGATGACGTTCCACTCGTCGCGCAGGTTGTCCGCGGCGGGCAGGTGCGCGCCCCGGACGCCCGGCGCCGGCTCGTCACCCAGCCCGGTGCCGACCGCCGCGACGAACGGGCTGTGCGCCGCGATCCGGGTGAACCGCCGCGCGGTGGCCGGGGTGAAGTGCCGGGCGTTCTGGAAGCAGGCGAGCAGGACCGGCGGCTCCGGGCCGGTGCCGGCCAGCGCTTCCAGGTGCCGGCTCATCGGCATGAGCTGCGATTTCGACGTACGGGTGACCGGCCGCTCGGCCGCCACGATGTCGAACGGTGTCCGCGCGTCCCCCGGCGACCGGCGCACCAGCGGCAACGCGCTCGCCTCGGGCAGCTCCTCGGGCAGCGGCCCGGGCCGGCCGAGGTGCCAGCCCTGCCCGATGGTCGCGCCCATGCTCCGCGCCACCGCCATCTGCTCGGCGGTCTCCACCCCCTCGGCCAGCACGAGCGCCCCGCTCGCCTCGGCGTACGCGGCGACCGCGGCCACCACCCGGGCGGTGTTCTGGTCACCCGGCGCCTGCAGCAGCTGCATGTCCAGCTTGACCACGTCGGGGTGCACGAACGGCATCAGCGCCAGCGACATCGGGTCGGCCCCGACGTCGTCGAGCGCCACCCCCCAACCGTTCTCCCGGCAGTTTGCGGTCGCCGCGAGCAGTGACGCCGGGTCGTCGGCGATCGCCCGCTCGGTCATCTCGGTGACCACCCGCAGCCGGTTCCGGGCCTGGTCGACGATCGGGGTCAGGTCGGCCGGGCACTCGGCGCGCCACGCGGTCGGCTCCATGTTGACGAACAGGTTCAGCTCACGCCCGAACCCGGCCCGCATCGCCTCCCGGTACGCGTTCGCCCGGCAGATCCAGTCGAGTTCCGCGTCCCGGCCGACCTTGCGGGCGGCCGCGAACAGCGCCATCGGCTCGCGCCACGGCGTACCGGCGGGGCCTCGGCTCAGCGCTTCGTACCCGATGACCCGGCCGAAGGTCAGATCGACAAGCGGCTGGAACACCGGGGTGATCGCGCGCTGGTCGAGCACTGCGTGAATATCCTGCACGGGGCGACGATCGGCGGCGAACGGCCGTACTTTAGTTGCTCAACCGCACGCGTAGCTTCGCCAGGGCCTGGGTGAGCAGCCGGGAGACGTGCATCTGGGACACGCCGATCTTCGCGCCGATCTCGCTCTGGGTCAGGTGACCGAAGAACCGCAGCGCGACGATCTGCTGTTCCCGCTCGTCCAGGCAGGTCATCGCGGCGCCCAGGGACAGGTGCAGCTCGGTCTCCCGGTACCCGGGCTCGGCGGTGCCCAGGGTGTCGCCGAGGGTGGCGTCCCCGTCGGTGCTGATCGGGGTGGAGAGCGAGGCGGGGCGGTAGGCGTGCGCGCCCTCCAGGCCCTCGATCACCTCTTCCTCGCCGATGCCCAGGTGCTGGGCGATGTCGGCGACCGTCGGGGTCCGGCCGAGCGTCTGCACCAGCCGGCCGCGCGCCTTGTTGATCGCCATGTTCAGTTCCTGCAGCCGGCGGGGCACCCGGATGTTCCACATCCGGTCCCGGAAGTGCCGCTTGAGCTCGCCCAGGATGGTCGGGATCGCGTAGCCGGCGAAGTCGGTGCCGCGGTCCGGCGCGAACCCGTCGACCGCCTTGATCAGTCCGACCGTGGCGACCTGGGTGAGGTCGTCCAGGTCCTCGCCACGGCTGGCGTACCGGCGGGCCAGCCGCCGGGCCATCGGCAGCCACGCGGCGATCGCCTCCTGCCGGGCCGACGTCCGGGCCGGGCCGACGGGCATCGCGGCCAGCGCGGAGACCAGGTCGATCGAGGCGGGATCGTCCGTCTCGTCGATGTCGACCACGCTTGCTGACGAGCGCATGGACTCTCCCTTCACCGGGCGGAGGTCAGGCACTCGCGGCCCAGGGGCACGAGAGACGAACCCCGATGCCCTGTCGCACACCTGGACGGTTCTTCTCGGCACCCTGTTTGACCGATGTCAAGACCCTAGCCGCGCGGACGAGCCAGCGCTAGCCGAAAGTATGATGCGTCGCAGTTCAGGCCCGGATGCCACCTCTTCGTGTGACACAGACCTCGTTTGGTGTGGATAGATTCTGGGAATCGGCGCGGGCCATCGGGGACCGCTTCGGCATCGGTGCGGCCCGCCGGACACCGCGACAGGGAGACACGACCATGGAATTCGCCTGCTCGATCGAACGGCTCGACGACCGGGTCATCATCGTGCCCGAGGGTGACATCGACGCGGACAGCACCAGCTCGCTGCGCCAGATCCTGCGGCAGGCGGTGGCGACCGCCGACTTCAAGCACCTGGAAGTCGACCTGCACAAGGTGTCCTTCCTCGACTCGACCGGGCTCGGCGTGTTCGTCGCGACCCGCAAGGCCGCGCTGGCCCGCGGGGTGACGTTCCAGTTGCGCGACTTCGGCCCGATGGTGCGGATGCTGCTGCAGGTCACCCACCTGGAGGAGATCCTGACCGGTAAAACGGTGGAGGAGGCGACACCGCCCCCGGCATGATCTGCGCTGTGCAGCAGATCAACGAGCGTCTGATCAATTGGGCCAACCTCATCGAGGACGAGACCCTTCAGCAGGCGGAGAAGGCGTCCCGGCTGCCGTTCATCCACCCGCACATCGCCCTGATGCCGGACGCCCACCTGGGCAAGGGCGCCACCGTCGGGTCGGTGATCCCCACCCGCGGCGCGCTGATCCCGGCCGCCGTCGGTGTGGACATCGGCTGCGGCATGGCCGCCGTGCGCACCCAGTACCACCGCGACGAGCTGCGTCCGGGGCTGACCGGGCTGCGCACGTCGATCGAGCGGGCCGTGCCGTTGTCGGCCGGCTCGTACAACACCGCACTGACCGCGTCGGCCCGGGTGCGGGTGGATCGGCTCGCCGCCGAGGCCGAGCGGGCCGGCTTCGACCCGGCGAGCTACGCGAAGAACTGGGATCTGCAGCTCGGCACGCTGGGCAGCGGCAACCACTTCATCGAGGTGTGCCACGACGAGAACGGCCGGGTGTGGCTGTTCCTGCACTCCGGCTCGCGCGGCGTCGGCAACAAGATCGCCGCCCACCACATCCGGGTGGCCCAGGAGCTGATCACCCGGCGCGGGATCACCCTGCCGGACCGGGACCTGGCGTACCTCGAGGAGGGCACCGCGGAGTTCGACGCGTACCTGCGGGAGCTGCGCTGGGCACAGAACTTCGCGCTCGCCAACCGCGACGAGATGATGGACCGCGTGATCGAGTGCTTCGGCCGCTTCGTCGGCGGCCCGGTCCAGGAACGCGAACGGGTCCAGTGCCACCACAACTACACCGAGCAGGAGACCCACTTCGGCGAGCAGGTGTGGCTGTCCCGCAAGGGCGCGATCAACGCCGCCCGGGGTGTGCCCGGCCTGATCCCCGGCTCGATGGGCGACGCGTCCTACGTGGTGGTCGGCAAGGGCAACGGCATGGCGCTGAACTCGTCGCCGCACGGCGCGGGCCGCGCGTTCTCCCGGACGAAGGCCCGTAAGACCTTCACCCGGGAGCAGCTGCGCACGGCCATGAAGGGCATCGAGTTCCGCGACACGGACGCCTTCCTCGACGAGATCCCGCAGGCCTACAAGCCGATCGACGTGGTCATGCGGGACGCCGCCGACCTGGTCTCGATCCGCCACACCCTCCGCCAGCTGGTCAACGTCAAGGGCGACTGACCGGAGAGCTGTCCAGCGGCGGACGCACCACAAAAAGACCTTGATGGTGATCTGGTCGAATTCCCGGGACATGATGACGGCCAGGCGGATGGCTGACCCCGCGCTAGCATCGCCGGGTGCCCGTCCGCCCCCTCCGCCCGCTGATCGCCCTCGGTGTCGCGCTCGCCGCCGGCGCCGCGTTGCTCTTCGGCGCGCCCGCGCAGTCCGGCGAGCCGCAGCCGCTCCCGCTCGGCGCGACCTGGCCTAACGCCCAGCGCGGCAGCATCCCGTCCAAACTGCCGGACGGCAGCGAATACTCCCCCGGGCTGTTCCTCGACGCGCACACCTCGGCCGGCACGGTGCAGAGCGCGGACGCCCGCACGCTGCGGCTGATCGTCCGGCAGGCCGACGGCACCGTCCGTGAGCTGCGCAAGGTCCCCGCCGAGCACCGCGCACCGTTCGCCGCGCTGACCAGCTCGGCGAACACCCTGATCTGGGTGGAGAGCGTGCGCGGCAAGCCGGAGTTGTGGACCGGCGGCATCACCGGGGCGCCGAAGGCCCGCCTGCTCACCACCGACGTCGGCGCGATGCAGTTCTACGACTCACAGTACGACCTGGTCATCGAAGGCGGCCACCTGCACTGGGCGGCCAGCGCGGCCGGCGACCGCACCGAGTTCCGCTCGATCCCGCTGACCGGTGGCAAGGTCACGGTGACCAGCGAGCCGGGCACCTGGGCGCTGTCCGCGTGGCCGTGGGCGGTCGACGGGCAGACCGCCGCGCGCGGGGCCACCACGCTGCGCAACCTGACCACCGGCCAGACCGTCGCGGTGCCCACCGCGGATCGCACGGTGGCCGCGTGCAGCCCGTCGTGGTGCCAGATGGTCTCGCTGAACACCGACGGCTACGCCCGGATCGACCTGTCCCACCCGGACGGCTCGGCCCGGCGCAAGGTCGCCGAGGGCACGTTCGAGACGGCGATCGCCGACGTGGCGGTGCTGGACCGGTTCGAGGTCCTGGCCCGGGTCGGCCCGCAGTCCGACCTGAGCGGCAACCAGGAGCTGCTGATCCACGACCTGAAGACCCGCCGGACCGTGCTGGTGAGCCCGGACGCGGGCAACATCTCCTACCGCGGCGGGGTGCTCTGGTGGTCCACCGGCGACCAGTCCTCGTTCGTCCGCAACAGCCTGGATCTGCGCACCATCTGACCGCGGGCAAACCCTCACGATCAAATTCATGATGTCGTGCGTCCGCCGGGGTACAGACCGTCGCTCCCGCCGGGACCCTGCGGGCTTCGCTGGCCGCTACGCGTCCATGACACGAAGCCCTCCGGGCGACGTCCGCGTGTGCGCACGGCCACCCCAACCCCCACCCCACCCGGCTGGCTGGCTCTCAGGGGTGTCTCCGAGCCCGCGACACACCCCTCAGAACCAGCCGAAAACCGCACGTGCGCCGGGACCCCGGCTGGTGCTCAGGGTTGTCTCCGGGACCGCGAGGCCGCCCTGAGCACCAGCCGGGGCCGTCAGGCGTAGGGCTGTTTGGGCTCGTCGATCTCCTGCCAGGACCTGACGTCGACGTAGGCGACCCGCGCCTGGTTCACCGGGTCGGTGCCGATCTGGCTGCTGTAGACACCGACCACCTCGACCCAGGCGTCCGCGGGCGCGTCGATCGGCACGCCGGCCATCCCGATTTTGATCGGCCGGCCGTCGGCGGCGCAGCAGGTCAGCACCATCCGGGCGATCATCGGTTTGCCGTCCGGGCCGGGGGTGATGAAACCGGTCAGCTTCACGTTCCGGCCGGTCAGGCTGCGGCCGCTGTCGAAGACCGCACGGGACGCGTAGTCGAGCAGGCTGACCTCGATCGGGTCGCCGTCCGGCAGCGGCGGATAGTCGGAGGCCGCCGACAGGCCGACACTGCCCGCCTGTCCGGCCGCGAACGAGCCCAGCGCCGGCGGCGAGATCAGCAGCAGGCCCAGCACCGGCAGCAGGAGCAGCCGGCCGACCCGCGGCTCGTGATGCCCATGACCGTGCCCGTCGTCGTGCTCGTCGTGCGGATCAGCCGACGGCTCCGGACCGTCCGGAGATGACGACTCGGACGGCGCCTGACGGCCCGCGCGGAGGTCGTACCAAATGGTCATCAAAGCGGCCGCAACCAACAGGATGCCGGCCACCAAGAGGAAAGGCCGCAGGCCTTCTTTGACATAGCGGAGGAAGACGTCGGTGATCGTCGCCTTGATGATCGCGCCGCCGAACAACAGCATGATCACCGCTTGCGCCATCCGGCTCACAGCAGGACCGCCCCGAACGCGGTGCCGACCAGGACGGCGGCGACGAACGTGGCCGGGGCGAAGCGCATCGCGAAGCGGCGGCCGAAGACACCGGTCTGCATCGAGATCAGCTTCAGGTCGACCATCGGGCCGACGACCAGGAAGACCAGCCGCGAGGTCAGCGAGAACTGGGACAGCGAGGCCGCCACGAACGCGTCCGCCTCGCTGCAGATCGACAGCAGCACGGCCAGGGTGGCCAGCGCGATCACCGAGATCACCGGGTCGGCGGCCAGACTCTGCAGCCAGGCGGCCGGGATCACGACGTTGATGGTGGCGGCCGCGGCCGCGCCCACCACCAGGAAACCTCCGGCGTGCATGATGTCGTGCCGGCAGGCCGCCCAGAACGCCTTCGCCTTCGACGCGTCGTCGAGGTCGGGCCGGTGCGGCAGCCGGATCCACTCGGTCTTGCCGAGCCGCAGCCACAGCCAGCCCATCGCGACCGCGACGACCAGGCTGGCCACCCCGCGGGCGATCGCCATCTGCGGCTCACCGGGGAACGCGATCACGGTGGCGGTCAGCACGATCGGGTTGATCGCCGGGGCGGCGAGCAGGAACGCCAGGGCCGCGGCCGGGGTGACACCGCGGCGGATCAGGGATCCGGCGATCGGCACGCTGCCGCACTCGCAGCCGGGCAGGATGACACCGGCCAGGCCGGCCGCGGGCACGGCCAGGGCGGGATGGCTCGGCAGGGCCTTCGCCCAGAAGCTCCGCGGGACGAACACCGCGATCACCGCGGACAGCACCACCCCGAACACCAGGAACGGCACCGCCTGGACCAGCACCGACACGAACACCGTCGCCCAGGTCTGCATCCCCGGGCTCGCGAGCAGCCCGGCCAGGTGGCTCCGGGCCAGCACCAGCAGCACAAGCAGCACGGCCAGCACTTCCAGCGAACCGAGCCGGATGCCCTGGTCGGCGTCGTCCGCGGATTTCTTGCTGTCCGGCGTGGTCGTCGTGGTCGTCGTACTCACAAACGGCTCCCTCATCGTCCTCGGGCCGCGTCACAAACTACCGCCTCCTCCTGGGGAAACGGGCGAGCGCTCCACGCGGATGAAGGGGTGGACGAGTGTGCGTGTGTTCATGTCGACAGGCAGGTCACCGGCGGGGTACCTAGGATGGCGCAGTGCTCGTCGGCCGCGCGGAGACCCTGGACCGGGTCGGGAGTCTCTGCCGCGGGCCGGACGCCGGTGCCCTGATCACCGGGCTGCCCGGCGCGGGCAAGACGGCGGTGCTCACCGCCGTACGAGAAAATGCCCTGGACCGGGGCGATCTGGTGCTGACCGCGACCGGGACCCGCAGCGATCGGCATCTGCCCTTCGGCCTGCTGGCCGGCTTGCTGGCCGGGTCGCCGCAGCTGCTGGCGAGCCTGGCACCGGCCGGTGGCGCGTCGCCGCATCCGTTGCGGCTGCGTCTCGACGTGCTCGGCTGGCTCGAAGCGGCCACCGTCGAACGACCGGTTCTGATCATCATCGACGACGCCCAGTGGTGCGACGAGACGTCACTGTCCGTGCTCGGGTTCGTCGCCGGGCGGCTGCGCGGGGGTGGGCTGGCACTGCTGGCGGCGTGCCGGGACGACGAGATCCCGGAGCCCCTGGCCGACCTGCCGCCGGTGCGGCTCGCCCCGCTGAGCGACCCGGACGCGATCCGGCTGCTGCACGAGGCCGGCGTGCCGGTGAGCGGCGCCGACCTGCCCCGGGTGCTGGGCCGGGCCGCCGGCAACCCCCTCGCCCTGCTCGAACTCGGTCACGCGGCGGCCACCAACAGCGCCCTGCTCGAACTCGGTCACGCGGCGCTCACCGACAACGCCCTGCTCGCACTCGGTCACGCGGCAGTCACCGACAGCGCCGTGCCGACGAGTGTCGAGCTGGCCTTCGCGGCCCGGCTGCGGCTGCTGCCCGAGCCGACCCGGCAGGCGTTGCTGCTGGTCGCGGCGGGTGACGGCGATCTGCGGACGGCCGGGCGGGTGACCGAGCCCGGCGCCCTGCTGCTCGCACTCGCCCCGGCCGAGGCGGCCGGGCTGGTGTCGATCGCCGGGCACCGGGTGCAGTTCCGGCACCCGCTGGCCCGGTCGGCGGCCTACGCCCTGGGCGCCGGCGCGGACCGGGCCCGGGTGCACCGGCAGCTCGCCGCGGCACACGACGACGACCCGGACCGGCGGGTCTGGCACCTGGCCGAGGCCACCGTCGTCGCGGACGAGGACGTCGCCACCGCCCTGGAGGAGGCCGCTGACCGGGCGTACCGGCGGGGCGCGTACGCCGAGGCGGTCCGCTCCCTGATCAAGGCGGCCGACCTGAGCCCGTCGCCGGCCGACCGGGAGAAACGGACCCTGGGCGCGTCCTGGATGGCCGCCTCCGGCGGGTTCTTCGAGTGGATCACCCGGCTGGCCGGGCCGTTGCGTACCGGCTCGGCCGACCGGTCCACCCGCGCGGTGGCCAGCCACGCGCTGGCCTACGCGATGTCGCAGACCGCCCGGCAGCGCGACGCCCGGGCCGCGCTGCTGGACGCCCTGGAACTGCTGCTCGACGAGGACCCGAACTGGGGCTGGACCACGCTGACCACCCTGGCCGCGCTCGCCTACCGGCGCGGGTCGGACACCGAGCTGGTCCGGCACTGGTTCGACCGCTACGACCGGGTGCCGCAGGTACCGGGCAGCGCGTTCCAGGAGATCAACGCCGCGTCCCGGGCCTGGATCAGCGTCCAGCTCGACCCGCTCACCCGGTCGGCCGAGGTCCTCGAGCTGGTGCGCACCGCGCCGGTCCTGGACGGCGCCCCGGCCGGCGTCGCCGCCCAGGAGATGATGCTCGGCGCGGCCGCCTGGCTCTACGACGAACCGCGCACCGCGCTGATGCGCCTGGGCCGGGCCGTCGAGCTCTACCGCACCGGCGCGCCGGCGAACATGGCCAACTCGCTGATGACCCTCGCTCACCTGCAGCTCGACGTCGGTGACCTGGACGCCGCCGACCAGTCCGGCCGGCTGCTCGTCGACCTGGCCGCCGCGGAACGGCACGCGTTCGCCGGCGAGCACGGCCTGGAGCTGCGGGCCCGGGTCGCCGCCGTGCGCGGGCAGGTCGAGGCCGGCCGGGCGATGTGCGGCGCGGGCCTGCCCGCCCTGGAGACCGGCGAGTTCCTGGTGCTGGAGATCATCAGCCAGGTGACCCGGTCGTATCTGGCGTTCGCCGAGCGGGACGCGCAAGGCGCCTGGGCCGCGATCCGATCCCTTTTTGACGCGGACGGCGAGCCCCTGCACCCGCACGCCTCGTACCGCGAGTTCGCCCACTACGTCGCCACCGGCGTCCGGGCCGGCCTGGTCGACGAGCTGCGCCCGGTGGTGGAGCGGGCCGGCCGGCGGCTGATCGGTTCCGGTCCCCGCCAGCAGCTGCAGCTCGCCCGGGCCCGCGCGCACCTCGCCGGTGACGACGCCGAGCCGTTCCACCGCGCCGCCACCGCCGGACCGGACGCGGCGCAGTGGCCGTTCGAGCTGGCCGGCGCCCACCTCGAGTACGGCGCGTGGCTGCGCCGGCAGCAGCGCGCGAAGGACGCCCGCGCCGAGCTGCAGACCGCGCTGACCGGTTTCGAGCGGCTCGGCGCCCGGCCCTGGGCCGACCTGGCGATCGCCGAGCTGCGGGCCGCAGGTGTGGTCGCGGCCGGGCCGGCGCCGTCCGCCTGGGCGAGCCTGACCGGGCAGGAGCGCGAGGTGGTCCGGCTCGCGGCGGCCGGCCTGACGAACCGGGAGATCGGCGGGGTGCTGTTCCTGTCCGCGCGTACCGTGTCGACGCACCTCTACAAGGCGTACCCCAAGCTCGGTGTCACGTCCCGCACCCAACTGCGCGATTTGGTACCCGCGGAACGCTGAGATACGTCAGGCGACGTATACCGCTTCACCGATGGTCTTCATACGCTTTTGCCATGAAGAAAACTGACATCCCCGGCTGCTCGTTCCACGTTCACGGTTCCACCTCGCTCGGCTGATCCGCCGAGGTCAGAGGCCGGCGCCGCGGACTGCGGCGTGCAGGCTCTTCGCGGCTCCGATCAGCTCCTCGAGGTCCCGGGCGGCCGACGACAGCGTCACGTACACGTGCTCGACGCCCACCTCGGCCAGCGCCACGATGTCCTCGGCGACCTGTGCCGGGCTGCCGGAATACGGCGCCCGGCCGGCCGTCGGCACCGCGTCCAGGCTGCGCATGCCCAGCTGGAACACGCACCCGATCGCCGCCGGGTCGCGTCCCGCCTCGGCGGCCTGCGCCCGCAACCCGGCCAGCACCTCACCGACCCGCTGGGGCGGGAGGCCGGTCGGCAGCCAGCCGTCCGCGCGCCGGGCGATCCGGCCCAGCGCCGTACGGTTGCCGCCGGCCAGGTAGACCGGCACCCGCCGGGCCGGTTTCGGGTTGACCCGGCTCGGCGCCAGGCGGTACGTCCCGGTGTCGTAGGTGACCGGGTCCGGCCCCCAGGTCGCCGCCGCGATGTCCAGGAACTCGTCGAGGGCCGCGCCCCGCTCCGCGATCGGCCGGGGCGCGGTGGCCTCGAACTCGTCGATCGACCAGCCGCTGCCCAGCCCGGCGAGCACCCGGCCACCGGACGCGGCGTCCAGCGCGGCCAGGCTGCGGGCCAGCCGGAACGGCAGGTGCAGGCCGGGGATCAGCACGCCGGTGCCGAGCTCGACCCGGCTGGTCACGGCGGCCGCCAGGGTCAGGGTGACCAGGGCATCCGCGGTGTGGGCGTAGCTCTCCGGCCACGGGAGATCGGGTACGCCGTACAGGCCGTGTGCGCCGCTGGTGTCCTCCGGTGCCAGGATCCGTTCGTAGGCCCAAAGGCTGTCGAAGCCGATGTCCTCGGCCGCGCGAGCGAACTCGGTGACGTCACGCGTCAGGTCGTACCTGGTGGTCTGGGGAAGATTGACACCGAGCCGCATGGCGGCAGCCTAACGGTGCACAACTCCACTGAGGACCAGCCGTTCGGCGGGCTAATATCGTCTCCGGTTCGAGGAATTGGGGCGACCATGTCCGTGGACGACGACATTTCGGGGTGAATCCCCCGCTGCGGCCACCGACGCGCGTCTGAACGCGCTGTCCGCGTGGCCCATGCCGTCGTGCCCGCCTTCGTCCCTTGAGGTCTTCTCATGTCTATCGTTTGCACCAGTCTGTCCTTTTCGTGGCCGGATGACACCCCGGTCTTCGACGACCTGACCGTCGCCGTGCCGGCCGGCCGCACCGGGCTGGTCGCCGCCAACGGCACCGGCAAGAGCACGCTGCTCCGCCTGATCGCCGGTGAGCTGCGGCCGACCGGCGGCAGCATCACCGTCGCGGGTCTGCTCGGCTACCTGCCGCAGCACCTGCCGTTCGCCGCC
The DNA here is from genome assembly GCF_001509495.1 of Actinoplanes awajinensis subsp. mycoplanecinus. Classification (NCBI taxonomy): domain Bacteria; kingdom Bacillati; phylum Actinomycetota; class Actinomycetes; order Micromonosporales; family Micromonosporaceae; genus Actinoplanes; species Actinoplanes awajinensis. The sequence goes on from NZ_LLZH01000342.1 coordinate 163,145, forward strand.
GGCCAGACCGTGGCCGAGGTGCTCGGCGTCGAGCGGATCATCGCCGCGCTGCACGCCATCGAGTCCGGCGACGCCGCCGAGGAGCACTTCAGCACCGTCGGCACCGACTGGGACATCGAGGAACGCACCCGCGCCGAACTCGACCGCCTCGGCCTCGCCGGCATCGGGCTGGACCGGCCGCTCGGCACGCTCAGCGGCGGCCAGGTGATCTCCCTCGGCCTTGCCGGCCAGCTGCTGCGCCGGCCCGACGTGCTGCTGCTCGACGAGCCGACGAACAACCTCGACGGCCCGGCCCGCGACCGGCTGACCGAGGTGCTGCGCGGCTGGTCCGGCACGCTGCTGGTGGTCAGCCACGACCGGACGCTCCTCGACGGCATGGATCGGATCGCGGCGCTCGAGCATGGCCGGATCCGCTGGTACGGCGGGAACTTCACCGCGTACGAGGAAGCCCGCGCCGTCGAACGCGACGTGGTCGAGCGGCAGGTCCGCACGGCCGAGCAGGACCTCAAACGGCAGAAGCGCGAGGCACAGCAGGCCCGGGAACGCTCCGCGCGGCGGGCCTCCACGGCGGCCCGCAACCTGGGCGACGCCGGACTGGCCCGGATCGTGGCGGGCGGGCTGAAACGCGACGCGCAGGTCTCCGCGGGCCGCCTCGCCGACACGCAGGCCGACCGGGTCGGCGAGGCCCGGGCGCGGCTCGACCAGGCGTCCCGGGCCGCCCGCCAGGACGACAAGATCACCCTGGAATTGCCGGGGACCGCGGTGCCTGCCGGACGCACGGTCTTCCACGGGGAGCGGTTGCAGATTTCGTACGACGGGAAGCCGGTGTTCGCCGCCCCCGGCGTGGATCTGATCATTCGCGGTCCGGAGCGGATCGCGCTGACCGGCCCGAACGGCGCCGGCAAGTCCACCCTCCTCCGCATGATCCTCGAGCGGCCGGCGGCACACCGGGTGGCCTATCTGTCCCAACGTCTCGACCTGCTGGACCCGGAGCGGACGGTCGCCGAGAACCTGACGGCCTGGGCGCCCGCCCTGCCCGACGCGGAACGGATGAACCTGCTGGCCAGGTTCTTGTTCCGGGGCGCCCGGGCGCACCTGCCGGTCCGGGTGCTCAGCGGGGGCGAGCGGCTGCGGGCGACCCTGGCCTGCGTGCTGTTCGCCGAGCCGGCACCGCAGTTGCTGCTGCTCGACGAGCCGACGAACAACCTCGATCTGGACAGTGTCGGTCAGCTGGAGGCGGCGCTGGCCGCCTACCGCGGAGCGTTCGTGGTGGTGAGCCACGACGAACGCTTCCTCACCGAAATCGGCATAACCCGCCACCTACACCTGTCCACCGGCCACCTCACCGCCCAGTAGCCCCCAGGCACCACCCCCGCACCGTGAGCCCACGCGACAGCCTCCACCGCGGGCCCCCACCGTGGGAAGCCCCCGCTGAGGGAGGCCCCCGCCGTGCGAGCCCCCCGCCATGGGAGCCCCCGTTGTGGAAGGGCCCCGCCGTGGAAGGCCCCGCCGTGGGAGCCACGCGACGCCCGTGCCCACCCCGGACCGCAACGCGCCTCCCGGTCCCCGGCTGGTCCTCAGGGGTGCCTCCGGCACGCGGAGGCACCCCTGACAGCCAGCCCGCTGCCGGCTCACGAAAGTCGGCTGGTCGTCAGGGGTGCGTGCGCTGGGCGGAGACAGGCCTGGCGACCAGCCGGGCTCGGGAGGTGCTGCGCAACCGTTCGGGCCCGGATGT
>NZ_LLZH01000343.1:0-38347 GCF_001509495.1 Actinoplanes awajinensis subsp. mycoplanecinus
GGGGGGGGGGGCAGGTGGGGGGTGCGGGGGTGCGGGTGGTGTGGTGGGCGGCGAAGGAGCGGCGGTCGCCCTGCCAGGCGGAGCGGGGGACGATCTCGTTCAGTTCGGCCAGGTCGGCCGGGGTGAGGGTGACCTGCGCGGCGGCGGCGTTCTCGAGGATGCGGGCGGGGTTGCGGGTGCCGGGGATCGGGACCACGTCGTCGCCCTGTGCCATCAGCCAGGCCAGGGCGAGTTGGCCGGTGGTCACGCCGTACCCCTGAGCCTTGGCCTCGAGAGCGGCGACGACCTGGAGATTGGCCGCCAACGATGAGTTCGCGAAGCGGGGGTCGCCGGCGCGGAAGTCGCCGGGGGCGAACGGGCCGGTGGGCAGCGCGCCGGTCAGCAGGCCGCGACCCAGCGGGCTGTAGGCGACGATCCCCGCCCCGGCGGCGCGGGCGGCCGGGATGATGTCGTCCTCGGGTTCGCGCCAGGCCAGCGACCACTCCAGCTGCACCGCCGCGATCGGGTGCACCGCGACGGCGTCCGCGAGCTGGGCCGGGCTCACCTCGGACAGGCCCAGGTGCCGCACCTTGCCGGCGGTGACCAGGTCGGCCATCGCACCGACGGACTCCGCGACCGGCACCGAAGGGTCGACCCGGTGCAGGTAGTAGAGGTCGATGGCATCGACGCCGAGCCGGCGCAGGGACGCGTCGCAGTAGTCGCGGACCCGGTCCGGGTGGGCGTCGAGGCGGGTGCCGGACGGTTCGCGGACGATGCCGAACTTGGTGGCGATCACGGCGTCCGGGCGGCCGGCGATCGCCTTGCCGATCAGCTGCTCGTTGTGGCCGGCGCCGTAGCTCATCGCGGTGTCCAGGAGCCGCACGCCGTGGTCGAGCGCGGTGCGGATGGCGCGGATCGACTGCTCGTCGTCGGCCGGGCCGTACGCCTGGGAGAACCCCATGCAACCGAGACCGACCGCGCCGCGGGTGATCGTGCGAAGGGAAGCCATACGCCAAGCGTGGTCCCGGAGGATTGATATGTCCAAGACACGTTCCCGATGGCATTCATCGTGCGTCACGATGAACGGGTGGAGCTTCGACAACTCACCTACGTGGAGGCGGTGGCCCGGCACGGCGGGTTCACCCGGGCCGCCGAGCGCCTGCACGTCGCCCAGTCCGCGGTCTCGGCGCAGATCCGGTCGCTGGAGGCCGAGCTGGGCGTGGCCCTGTTCGCCCGGACCACCCGGCGGGTGGCGCTGACCCCGGCCGGGGAGCTTTTCGTGGCCCGGGCCCGCCGGGTGCTCGCCGAGCTGGACGGCGCCCGGCTGGAGCTGGGGGAGATCACCGCGGTGGTGACCGGTCGGGTGACGGTCGGCGCGACAGCGGTGCTCGGCCGGTACGACCTGCCCGCTGCCCTGGCCCGGTTCCACGATCAGTTCCCGGGTATCGCGCTGCGGCTGCGGTCCGGGCTGGTCACCGGTCTGCTCGGTGCTCTCGACGGCGGTGAGCTGGACCTGGTGATCGGCCCGGTGCACAGCGACCTGCCACCCCGGTTCGACGCGCTGCCACTCGCGGAGGAGCAGCTGGTCCTCGCGTTACCCACAGGCCACCCGCTCGAAGGACCCGGACGGATCACCCTCGGCGAGCTGCGGGACGAGTCGTTCGTCTGTCTGCCCGAGGGCAGCGGGCTGCGCTGGATCCTGGACGACGCGGCCCGCACCGCCGGGTTCACGCCCCGGGTCCCGTTCGAGACGCACAGCCCGCAGAGCATCCGCGAGCTGGTCGCGGCCGGCCTCGGGGTGGCACTGCTGGCCCGGTCGGTGGCGGAAAGTGATCAGGGCCCGGCGATCGTCGTCCGGGCCCTGCACTCCGCTCCGTCCCACCCGCCGATCGGCGTGATCCATCACCGGGACCGGCCGCTCACACCTGCAGCGCAGGCCTTCCGGCACGTGCTGTCGACCGGTAGGCCGTGAAGTCCACGTGCCGGCGCAGCTCGAAGCCGAGCTTCTCGTAGAGCCGGATCGCCGTGGTGTTGGCCGCTCCGGTGTGCAGGAACGGTGTCTCACCGCGGTCGAGGATCCCGGCCGCGACCGCCCGGACCAGCCGGGTGGCCAGCCCCTTGCCCCGGTACGCCGGATCCGTGCAGACCGCGCTGATCTCGGTGAACCCGGGCGGGTGCAGCCGTTCCCCGGCCATCGCGACCAGTCGCCCCTCGTCCCGGATGCCCAGGTAGGTGCCGAGCTCGACGGTCCGCTGGAGATACGGCCCGGGCTGGGTACGCCCGATCAGGTCGAGGATCTCCGGCACGTCCGCAGCGCCCAGCACGATCGCGGCAGGGTCGGGCGCCGACGAGAGGGCCACGTCGATCAGCTGCACACCCGGGATGCTGCGGGTGGGTTCCCAGCCGGGCCCGGCCTGCCCGCCCAGCCCGGCGAGCAGCACCTCGGTCTCCGGCTCCACCAGCGTGGCCAGGTCGGCCCAGGACCGCGGATCCTCCGGAGTGCCGAGCGCGTGGAACGGCGCCACGTCGCTGGAGTACCGGCCCGCCCGGCCGTGCACCTGCGCGAACCGGGCGTGCACCCCGGTCAGCGAGTGCCAGGCCGGGTTGTCCAGCACGTCGTCGAAACCGATGAACGTGGTCACTTGCCCTCGATCGGGAGTCCCTCGGGGTTCACCTCGGACGTGGTGACGGCCTCGTTCGTCAGGTTCCAGCGCTGCAGGATCCTGGTGTAGTCGCCGCTCTGGATCAGCTTGTCGGTCGCCGCGCCGAGCGCCTTGACCAGGCCGTTGTCCTTCTTCGTGGTGAACGCGATCTTGCCTTGCAGAGCGGCGCCGGCGCCGGAGTAGGTGCCGACGATCTCCAGGTTGCCGTCGACCGCGACCTGGTAGGCGACGCTCGGGTTCGGGCCGAGGTAGGCGTCGATCTGGCCGGAGCCGAGCGCCAGGTAGGTGGCCTGGTTGGTCTGGTAGTACAAGATGTCGACCGGCTTGAGGCCCTGCTTCCCGGCCTCCTTGCTCCACTCGACCAGGATCTTCTCCTGGTTGGTCCCGGAGCTGACCGCGACCTTCTTGCCGGCCACGTCGGCCGGGCCGGTGATCTTCAGGCCGGCGCCCTTCTTGGTGACGAAGGCCAGGTTGTCCAGGCGGTAGGTGGCGAAGTCGTACTTCTTCTTGCGCTCCTCGGTGACCGTGATGTTGGAGACGCCGACGTTGTACTTGCCGCTGTCCAGGCCGATGAACAGGTTCTCCCACGAGGCGTTGTCCACCTGCGGCTCGAGGCCGAGGATGCCGGCGACCGCGTAGGCGAGGTCCGGCTCGTTGCCGATCAGGGTCTTGTTGTCGGTCGCGGTGAAGGCGAGCGGCGGGAAGCCGGAGCCGGCCGCGCCGACCCCGACGGTGAGCTTGCCGGTGGCCCGGATGTCCGCCGGGACCAGCGCCGCGATGGCCTCGTCCTTGGCCGGGACGATCCGGTTCTGCTCCGGGCCGAGGTTCAGCGCGGGTCCGGCCGACGCGGATGGATTGCCGGCCGCGGCCGCGGGTTTCTCCTCCGGCGCGGCGCAGCCGGTCAGGCTCAGCGCCGCCGCGGTCACCAGGGCAAACACCAATTTTGTACGCATGGGAGCTCCTGAAAAGGGTTAAAGGACTTTGGACAGGAAGGACTGGGTGCGCTCGTGGCGGGGATGGTCGAGGACCTGCGCGGGCGGGCCCTGCTCGACGATCCGGCCCTCGTCCATGAAGATCACGGTGTCGGCGGCCTCCCGGGCGAAGCCGATCTCGTGCGTGACCACGATCATCGTGGTGCCCGCCGCGGCCAGGTCGCGGAGCACGTCGAGGACCTCGCCGACCAGTTCCGGGTCGAGGGCGGACGTGGGCTCGTCGAACAGGATCAGCCGGGGTTCCAGGGCGAGGGCCCGGGCGATCGCGACGCGTTGCTGCTGACCGCCGGAGAGCTGCCGGGGGTAGACGTCGGTCTTGTCGGCCAGACCGACGCGGGCCAGCAGCTCGCGCGCGTGGTCGTACACCTGGATTTTGGGCTTTTTCAAGGCCGCGATCGGCGCTTCCGCGACGTTCTCCAGGGCCGTGAGGTGGGGGAACAGGTTGAAGTTCTGGAAGACGAAGCCGATCCGGGCCCGCTGTTGGAGGATGTGCCGCTCGCCGAGCTCGTGCAGTTTCCCGCCGGCCTGCCGGTAGCCGATCAGCTCGCCGTCGAGCCGGACCCGGCCGCGGTCCACCTTCTCCAGGTGGTTGATGCTGCGCAGCAGGGTGGACTTGCCGGAGCCGGACGGGCCGAGGATCACGGTGACCGTGCCGGCCTGCGCGGTCAGGTCGATGCCGCGCAGCACGTCCAGGGTGCCGAACGACTTGTGCACGCCGTGGATCTCCAGGACCGGGGTGCTCATCTGCGGATCGCCGCCTTCAGGCGCTGGAACGGGGTGGGCGGCAGGGTGCGGACGGCGCCGCGGGCGAAGTGGCGCTCCACGTAGTACTGCAGGATCGAGAGCAGCGCGGTGAGGATGACGTACCAGACGGTGGCGACCATCAGCAGCGGCACCACCCGCCCGTTGCGGCCGTAGACCACCTGGACCTGGTAGAACAGCTCGCCGATCGCCAGCACGTACACGATGGACGTGCTCTTGAGCAGGTTGACCAGCAGGTTCGCGGCGTTCGGCAGGATCGCCCGCATGGCCTGCGGGAGCACGATGCGCAGGAACTGCCGGCGCCGGGGCAGGCCCAGCGTGGCGGCCGCCTCGTGCTGGCCCTGGTCGACGCTGAGCAGCCCGGCCCGGATGATCTCGCCGGCGAACGCGGCCTCGTGCAGCGCCAGCCCGAGCAGTGCCGCGCCGAACGAGCTGATCAGGCTGGTGGTGCTGAACGACCAGCCGGGCCCGAACGGGATGCCGATCTGCAGGGTGTCGTAGAGGTAGCCGAGGTTGGCCCAGAACAGCAGCTGCACGATCAGCGGCACGGACCGGAACACCCAGATGTAGGTCCAGCTGACCGCGGCCAGCACGGGGTTGCGGGAGAGCCGCATCGCGGCCAGGGGGATACCGCCGAGGAAGCCCAGCACCGCGCCGGCCAGGGTCAGCTTAGGGTGACGAGCAGCGCGTCGATCACCGACTTCTCGAGGAAGTAGCCGGTGAAGGTGCCCCACTCCCATCCGGGATTGGTGGCCAGGCCGTGCCCGAACTGGGCGAGAAGCACCAGCACCAGGGCGGTTCCGGCCCAGCGCCAGGGGTGGCGGGCAGGCACCACCAGTTCGTCGGTTGTCTTGGTCTCGCCGGTCCCGCGAGGTGGGGAGAGGACGCTCACCTCGCTGACGGTAGGTAAGCCTCCACATCTCCCACAAGTCCTACAGAACTAATATGTTTTACGAAGTTGTTCCAGGACGGCTATTGCCATAAACCCCATAGACACGATAGGAATAGCAGGCATTGCCACGTACCTCTGCCTGGAGACCTTCCGTGACCACCTTGCTCGCACCGGCCTCCGCGCCGGAACGCACCGCCAAGCCGGCGCCGGCGCTCGCGCCCGGTGGCGGCCTGCGCCGACGTGTCGCCCTGCGGCTGCTGGCGCTCGTCGCGCTGGGCCTGCTGTGGGAGATCTCGGCCCGGGTGCTGAACAATCCGGCCTTCGTCCCCTCGCCCGCCGCGGTCTGGCACCAGCTGATCGTGACGTCGACGACCCACGACGGCATCCGCGGCTACAGCGGCCACCTGCTGATCGAGCACCTCGGCGTCAGCCTGCGGCGCATCGTGATCGGCTCGGCCATCGGCATCGCCGGCGGGCTGGTGATCGGGGTGCTGCTCGGCACGGTCGGCTGGCTGCGGGTGATCGCCGAGCCGGTGGTCACGTTCGTCCGGGCGCTGCCGCCGCTGGCCTACTTCAGCCTGTTCATCATCTGGTTCGGCATCGACGAGACCCCGAAGCTGTGGCTGCTCTCGATCGCCGCCCTGCCGCCGGTCGCGGTCGCCACCGCCGCCGCCGTGCACGGCGCCCCGTCCGGCCTGGTCGAGGCGGCCCGGGCGCTCGGCGCCAGCCGCTGGCAGTCGATCCGGGACGTGGTGCTGCCCAGCGCCCTGCCGGAGATCTTCACCGGGATCCGGCTGGCGGTCGGCGTGGCGTACTCCTCCGTGGTGGCCGCCGAGACGATCAACGGGGTGCCCGGGATCGGCGGCATGATCCGCGACGCGCAGCGCTACTCGCAGACCGACGTGGTCGTGCTCGGCCTCTTCGCCATCGGCCTCTCCGGCCTGCTCATCGACGCCCTGCTGCGGATCGCCGAGGAACGGCTGATCCCGTGGCGTGGCATTAGTTAAAAGGGTTCCTCTCATGAAGAAGTTTCTCGCTCTTGTCTCGGTTCTTGCGCTCGCGGCTTGCGGCAGTGGCGCCGCCAGCGGTGGTGGTGACCCCGAGAAGAAGGCGATCCGGATCGCCTACCAGGCGTTCCCCAGCGGCGACCTGATCGTCAAGAATCAGGGGCTGCTGGAGAAGGCGCTGCCGGACTACAAGATCACGTGGACCAAGTTCGACTCGGGCGCCAGTATCAACACCGCGTTCGTGGCGAAGAGCCTGGACATCGCGGCGATCGGGTCCAGCCCGGTGGCGCGCGGGCTGTCCGCGCCGCTGAACATCCCGTACCAGGTCGCGTTCGTGCTCGACGTGGCCGGTGACAACGAGGCGCTGGTCGCCCGCAACGGCAGCGGGGTCACCGACGTGGCGTCGCTGCGCGGCAAGAAGGTGGCCACCCCGTTCGCCTCGACCGCGCACTACAGCCTGCTCGCCGCGCTCGCGCAGGCCGGCGTCAAGGAGTCCGAGCTGACCATCGTGGACCTGGAGCCGCAGGACATCCAGGCCGCCTGGACCCGCGGGGACCTGGACGCGGCGTACACCTGGCTGCCCTCGCTCGACGAGCTGAAGAAGACCGGCAAGGTCCTGATCAGCAGCCGTGAGCTGGCCACCGCCGGCAAGCCCACGCTGGACCTCGGCGTGGTCTCCACCGCGTTCGCCGGTGCGCACCCGGAGGCCGTCGACGCCTGGCGCAAGGTCGAGGCGCAGGCCCTGGACCTCATCGCGAACGACCCGGCGGCCGCGTCCAAGGCGGTCGGCGCCGAGCTCAACCTCTCCGCCGACGACGCGCTCAACCAGCTCAAGCAGGGCGTCTTCCTGAAGCCGGCCGACATCGCGTCGCCGGAGTGGCTGGGCACCGAGGCCAGCGTCGGCAAGCTCGCCGACAACCTGGTCGCCGCCGCCGAGTTCCTCAAGGGTCAGCAGAAGATCGACGCGGTGCCGGCCCTCGCCGACGTGCAGAAGGCGATCTACGTCAAGGGGTTGCCCGGTGTCCTCAGCTGACGCTGACGCGGTCGTCCGTTCTCCTGCGGGCCCGGTGGCGGCCGCGGTCGCGATCGACGCGGTCACCCGCTCCTACGGGGACGTCACCGCGGTCGGGCCGGTCGACCTGACCATTCCGGCCGGTGAGTTCCTGGTGCTGGTCGGTGCGTCCGGCTGCGGCAAGAGCACACTGCTCCGGCTGCTCGCCGGCTTCGAGCAGCCGACCACCGGCACGGTGCGCACCGCGGGCACCGCGCCGGTGCCGGGCCGGGGCGCCGGCCTGGTCTTCCAGCAGCCGCGGCTGTTCCCGTGGAAGACCGTCGGCGGCAACATCGCCCTGGCCCTCAAGTACGCCGGACAGCCGGCCACCCCGTCCCGGGTGGACGAGTTGCTGGCCCGGGTCGGCCTGCACGACGTGGCGCACCGCCGCACCTGGCAGATCTCCGGCGGCCAGCAACAGCGGGTCTCGATCGCCCGCGCGCTGGCCGTGGAGAACCCGCTGCTGCTGCTCGACGAGCCGTTCGCGGCCCTGGACGCGCTGACCCGGGAACGGTTGCAGGACGACCTGCGCCAGGTCAGCACGGAGTCCGGGCGGACCAGTGTCTTCGTCACGCACAGCGTCGACGAGGCGGTCTTCCTCGGCAGCCGGGTCGTGGTGCTGACCCCGCGTCCCGGGCAGATCGCCCTGGACCTGCCGATCGACCTGCCCCGCACCGGTGTGCCGGCCGACGAGCTGCGTGGCTCGCCGGAGTTCGCCAGGCTGCGCGCCGAGGTCGGTCACGCGATCCGGGACCGGGCCACGGTCTGACCCTTTTCCGGGCGCGCGTGGTTCCAGCGGGCTTCCGGGCGCGTGGTTCCGGCGGGCTTCCGGGCGCGTGGTTCCGGCGGGCTTCCGGGCGTGCGTGGTTCCGGCCACGCGCGCCCGGCCGGCGTGGTGTACTCGGCGGGTGAACAGGCGCCAGGCCCTGGCCGGGCTGTCGTCCGCGGTTCTGCTGTCCGGGTGTGCCCGGCGGGGCGCGCCGTCACGGTCCCCGGCACCCTCCCGGCCGCCGTCCGCCGAGGTGACCGCGGCCGACTTCGCCTGGTTCGAACGGTCCGAACCGCGCCTCGCCCAGTGCTTCACCCTCACCTGGCTGGCCGGTCTCGTCCCGGAACGGGTGGTGCGCCGCATCGACGGGCGGCCGGTCGGCTACTACGGCTGGGCCGACCTGCCCGCGGCCCCCGACGACGGCGTGATCGTCGCGGTGACCCAGGCCGCCGGCTGGGCCCTGATGGTCGAGACGTACACCCGGTACGGGGTCGCCGACGCGGTCGCCGAACTGTCCAAGGACACCCGGCTGGTCGCCGACTTCCGCAACGTCGAACTGGACGGCCGGTTCCTGCTCGCCGAGAACGGGCGGACGCTGGTGGAGTTCGATCCGTACACCGCGTACGAGCGCACCGGCGCCCGCCCCGACCTGCTGGTCGACGCGATGACCGCGGTCGGCCTCAAGGTGACCGGCCCGGACCTCAGCGTGCCGAGCCCACCGGAGATCCCGGAGACCGAGGCCGCGTTCGCGCTGACCGAACGCCTGGTCACGGTCCCGTTCACCGAGGACCTGCTGAGCTCGTCGAAGTATCTGGCCGCGGTGGTCCCCGACCCCTACGCCTCCCGCCCCTCCTGACCGCTCCGGCTTGGGAGTGCACAGCCGAGTCCCGTGGTGGTCTCGCGCCAGGCCCGCCCCGCTCCCGGCCCGGCCGCGCCCCAGGCCCTGGCTGGTCCGCAGGGGTGTCTCGACAGGGTCGAGACACCCCTGCGGACCAGCCGCCGACCCGGGGGCATCACCTCGGGGTCCGGGGTGGATTGGCATGGGGTAAACATCGACGAATGTTGATGGAATGGGGGGATGAGACGACGCGCCCTGGCGGCACTCGCCGCACTGACACTGGCTCTGATCGCCACCGAACCGGCCGCGGCCGCAGTCGACGAGAGCTCGGCGACCGCGTACGAGGTCTACGACGTCTACACCGCGACCCAGCGGAACGCCATCGCCCGCAGCGGCGCGGCCATCGACGGCGTCGAGCACGCCGTCGTGCAGATCACCGCCACCCCCGCCGAGGTGCGCCGGCTGCAGCGGCAGGGGTTCACCGTCGAACCGGCGAACCGGATCCTGGACTTCCCGTCCGCCGACTCCGCCTACCACAACTACGCCGAGATGATCGCCGACGTGAACGCGATCGTCGCCAAGTACCCGGCGATCGCCAGCAAGCGGGTCCTCGGCAAGAGCTACGAGGGCCGCGACATCGTGGCCGTGAAGATCTCCGACAACGTGGCCACCGACGAGGCCGAGCCGGAGGTGCTCTACGACGCGAACCACCACGCCCGCGAGCACATCACCGTCGAGCAGGCGCTCTACCTGATGCACGAGTTCACCGACGACTATGCCTCGGACAGCCGGATCAAGACCATCGTGGACAGCCGGGAGATCTGGATCGTCCCGTCGGTCAACCCGGACGGCTCCGAGTACGACATCGCCACCGGCAGTTACCGCTCGTGGCGCAAGAACCGCCAGCCGAACTCCGGCTCCACCGCGGTCGGCACCGACCTGAACCGCAACTACTCGTTCCGCTGGGGCTGCTGCGGCGGCTCGTCGACCACGCCGTCGTCGGCGACCTACCGTGGACCGTCGGCCTTCTCCGCGCCGGAGACCAAGGTGATCCGGGACTTCGTGGCCGGCCGGGTGGTCGGCGGCAAGCAGCAGATCACCGCGACGATGGACTTCCACTCGTACGGTGAGCTGGTGTTGTGGCCGTTCGGCTACACCACCGCGAAGACCGCGACCGGGATGACCACCGACGACAACAACGCGCTCGCCACCCTGGGCAAGCAGATGGCGGCCACCAACAGCTACACCGCCGAGCAGTCTAGTGCCCTCTACATCACCGACGGCGACCTGCTGGACTGGATGTGGGGCACCTACAAGATCTTCGCGTACACGTTCGAGATGTACCCGAAGGGCACGTCCGGCGGCGGCTTCTACCCGCCGGGCAGCGTGATCACCGCGCAGACCGCCCGGAACCGGGAGGCCGCGCTGCGACTCGCCGAGATCGCCGACTGCCCGTACCGGGTGATCGGCAAGGAGTCCACCTACTGCTGAACCGCGTGCTGCAGGTCCAGCGCCGTGTCGATCAGCGCGGCCGGGCCGGGCCTGGCGAAGTAGTACCCCTGCGCGTACCGGTAACCGAGGGCCTCGAGACGCACCGCCTGCGCCTTGGTCTCGACGCCCTCGGCCACCGCGCGCAGCCCGAGGGTCGCCGCGATGGTGCTCAGCGAGGTGGCGATGGCCTCCTGCTCGGCGGTGCCGTTCAGCTCGTCGATGAACGACTTGTCCACCTTGAGGGTGGTGACCGGGCAGGTACGCAGCAGGGTGAGCGAGGACTGCCCGGTGCCGAAGTCGTCGAGGGCCACGCCGACCCCGAGGTCCCGCAGCTCCCGCACGGTGTTCAGCGCCGCGCCGCCACCGAAGACCGCGGTCTCGGTGATCTCCAGAGTGATCTTCTCGGGGTCCAGCCGGTAGCGGGCCATCGTCGAGGCCACCTGGTCCGGCAGGTCCGGGTCGAGCAGCTGGCGCGCCGACACGTTGATGTTGACCCGGGGCGCGTTTGCACCGTGCCGCTGCTGCCACCGGGCCGCGTCCGCGCAGGCCGTCTCGATCACCCAGAGGCCGAGGTCGAGGATCAGCCCGCTCTGCTCGGCGATCGGGATGAACTCGACCGGTGAGACCGGGGCGCCGCCGTCCGGGTACCAGCGGATCAGCGCCTCGACCCCGGTGATCCGGCCGCCGGGCAGCTCGACGATCGGCTGGTAGGCCAGCTGGAACTCGCCCATGTCCAGTCCCCGGCGCAGCGCCGCGGCCAGGTCGGCGTCGTGCTGCGCGGTCTGGTCAAGATCCGGGGTGTGCTCCTGGTAGTGGTTGGCGCCGGCGCGCTTGGCGGCCTTGAGCGCCAGCTCGGCGCGGCGCAGCAGGTCCGGCACCACCTCGTCGCGACCGGCGGCCACCCCGACGGTCACCGTGACCAGCAGGTCGTGCCCGTCCACCTGCAGCGGCAGCCGGAACGCCCGGACCAGCCGCTCGCCCTGGTGGTCCTGGTCGCCGGGGATCAGCACGCCGAACTCGTCGCCGAGCAGCCGGGCGACGAACGCGTCGGCGCCGAACGTCTCGGTGATCCGGGCCGCGGCCGCCCGCAGCAGCGCGTCGCCCCGCTCGTCGCCGAGCCGGTCGTTGAGGATGCCGAAGCCGTCCAGGTCGCAGACCGCGACGGTGGCCGGCGCGGTCCGCCGGTGCAGGGTGGCGGCGAACATCCGCCGGTTCGGCAGGCCGGTCAGGTCGTCGTGGTTGGCCTGGTCCTGCAGTTGGTCGGTGAGCCGGGTGTTGTCCGACAACGCGGCCAGCTGCCGGATCACCACCAGGGTGGTCAGCACGACCGAGCCGCCGGCCAGGTCGGCCGGCAGGTAGCCGAGGCGCAGCGTGACGGAGACCAGCAGGACGGCGGTGACCGTGATCGCCGCGATCGGGACCACGCTGATGCCCCGCCAGCGCCGGGCCCGCCGCTGGTCGACCGGCTGGGCCGGGCGCCGCTGCGCGCGGACCTGGGAGCGCGCCGCGAAGGCGAACATCAGGCCGAGCGGGATCATCGTCATCGCGGTGGCGCTCAGGTACGGCCGTCCCGCCGTCCACGGGGTGAGCATCCAGCTGGCCGGTGCCAGCAGCCCGATCGGGGCGAGGAACCACAACGCCGGTCCGTGCACCGGCCCGGCGCCCATCACGCCGACCCGGATCACCGCGAGCGTCGCGGCGCAGGCGGTGATCAGGACGATCAGGCTCATCGCGGCGGCCAGCGTGCCGGTCGCGGCGGGCACCGCGGTGCTGCTCAGGAAGTGTGAGGTGACCAGCGAGCCGGCCACCCCGACCACGGCGACGTCCAGGAAGTTCGCCAGGTTGGCCCGCCAGCTGCGCGGCGCCCGGGGCAGCCGCAGCATGGCGTGCACGGCGCAGGCCACCGCGCTGATGTAGCAGGTGGCGGCGAACAGGTCCATCGATGTCGGGTGCCCGGCGAGCAGCGTCCGGGAGGCGTGCTCGACGGTGCCGGTGGTCAGCACGACCAGGCCGATCATCATCCGGCGCCAGAAGACCCGTGCGGCGCCGAGAGCGTCGTCGGCGGCGACCCGGCAGGCGTACGCGGAGGTGGCCGCGGCCCCGATCCCGGTCGGCCAGAGCAGCCAGGCCGGCCCGTGCACGGCGGCGCCGAGGAAGCCGAGCAGCACGCTCAGCACGGCCCAGACGGCAGCCAGGAGCAGAACCCGGTCGGCCGTACCGGCCGTTCGTCCCACTGGTCGCATGCTCCACCGCCTTCAGGTCAATGAGCCTGATCGGTGAGCGGGCGCGTGATCTGAGCAAAAGTGCGGGCATGACAACGTCCCCCAGGACCGTGTCATGCCCGCACCTCCCGCCCACCCGCACCGTCCGCGGGTGGCCGGGGTGATTCAGATCAGAGGGACCACCACACGGTGGTGTCCGGCGGCAGCACGACCCGGTCGGGGCCGGCCTCCACCGGGCCGCTGGTCAGCAGCAGCTCGCCGGGCCGGTCGACGGTCACCGGCTGGTCGCTCAGGTTGACCGTGCAGCGGAACACCGGCGCGCCGTCGGCGAACCGTTCGAACGCCAGGACCCCGGCCGGCGCGGTCACCCAGCGCAGGTTGTCGATCGGCTGCAGCGCCGGGTGCGACCGGCGGACCGCCAGCGCGGCCCGGTACAGCTCCAGCGTCGAGTCCGGCACGCCGGCCTGGGCGGCCACGCTCAGGCCCGCCCACGAGTCCGGCTGCGGGAGCCAGCTCGCGCCGCCGTCCGGGCCGAAGCCGTACGGGGCGACCTCGCCGCTCCACGGGATCGGCACCCGGCAGCCGTCGCGGTACCCGTCCTGGCCGGCGGCCCGGTGGAACGCCGGGTCCTGGCGCGCCTCCGCAGGCAGGTCGATGACCTCCGGCAGGCCGAGCTCCTCGCCCTGGTAGATGTAGGCAGAGCCGGGCAGCGCCAGCATCAGCGCGCTGGCCGCCCGGGCCCGGCGCAGACCGGCGACCGGGTCGACCTCGACCGGCTTGCGGCCGGCCACCTCGCCGTCGGCCCGCTGCAGCAGCCGGGTGGTGTGCCGGACCACGTCGTGGTTGGACAGCGTCCAGGTGGTCGGCGCGCCGACTGCGTTCATCGCGGCCAGCGACTCGTCGATCATCTGGCGCTGCTCGTGCACGTTCCACGCGGTGCCCAGGTAGCTGAAGTTGAACGCCTGGTGCAGCTCGTCCTCGCGGACGTAGTGCGCGACCCGGGTCAGGTTCGGCGCCCACGCCTCGGCGACCGCGATCCGGTCACCGGGGTACTCGTCCAGGATCTGCCGCCAGGAGCGGTAGATCTCGTGCACGCCGTCCCGGTCGAAGCACGGGCTCTCGCCGACGCCCAGCAGGTGCCACTCGGCGTCCGAGCCGACATCCGGCAGGCCGTCCTCCTTGATCAGGCCGTGTGCCACGTCGATCCGGAAACCGTCGACCCCCAGGTCGAGCCAGAACCGGAGGATGGTCCTGAACTCGTCGCGGACCGCCGGGTGCTCCCAGTTGAAGTCGGGCTGCGCCGGGGCGAACAGGTGCAGGTACCACTCGCCGTCCGCGACCCGGGTCCAGGCCGGGCCGCCGAAGATCGACGGCCAGTCGTTCGGCGGCAGCTCGCCGTTCTCGCCCTTGCCGGGCCGGAAGTGGTAGCGCTCGCGGAACAGCGACCCGGGGCCCTCGGCGAGCGCCTTCTGGAACCATTCGTGCTGGTCGGAGGAGTGGTTCGGCACCAGGTCGACGATCACCCGCAGGCCGAACGCGTGCGCGCCGGCGATCAGCTCGGAGGCGTCCGCGACGGTGCCGAAGATCGGGTCGACGGTCCGGTAGTCGGAGACGTCGTAGCCCGCGTCGGCCTGCGGCGACGAGTAGAACGGGGAGAGCCACACCGCGTCCACGCCGAGGTCCTTGAGGTACGGCAGGCGGCTGCTGATGCCGGGCAGGTCGCCGATGCCGTCGCCGTTGGAGTCGGCGAAGCTGCGCGGGTAGATCTGGTAGATGACCGCGTTGCGCCACCAGGAAGCCGGCGGCGCCTCGACGGTGGGCGGTGCGATCAGTTGATCGGTCATGGCGAGGAACGCTAGCAGGCAACTAACACGTGTTACATAGCCCAACGGTTGCTTTCTTTCTGCAAGTTTTTGCAACCGCAGCGCTATGCCGGTTTTGTGGCGGAATCCCGGATGACCAGTGCCGTGCCGAGCATCTGGTGCGGATGCTGGTCCTCACCCCGGATCGCGGACATCAGGAAGTCCGCGGCCATCCGGCCCTTGGTCACGATCGGCTGTCGTACGGTGGTCAGCCGCGGCCGGAACCACGCCGACTCGGCGAGATCGTCGAAGCCGGTCACCGAGACGTCACCGGGCACGTCGATCCCGAGCTCGCGCAGGGCGTCGACCGCGCCGTAGGCGAGCACGTCGGACAGCCCCAGGATCGCGGTCGGCGGCCGCGGCCCGGCCATCAGCTCGCGGGTCGCGCGGTAGCCGTCGGCCCGGGTCACCGGCACCTCGGCCAGCGCGACGTCGGCCATCGTCAGGCCGGCCTCGGCCAGCGCGTCGGCGATGCCGGCCAGGCGGCGGCCCAGCGGCCCGCGATAGCCCCGCTCGGCCACGTCCGGGCCGGGGTCGATGGACAGCACGGCGAGCCGCCGATGGCCGAGTTCCAGCAGGTAGCGGGCCACTTCCCGGGCGCCGCCCCGGTCGTCCACCTCGACGTGCGGCGCGCCCTCGTGCCGGTCCGAGTCGATCAGCACGAACGGGATCCCGCGCCGGTCCAGCTCGGCCACCTCGCCGCGGTCGATCTCCAGCCCGCAGACGATGAACCCGTCCACCGCCGCGTACGGGATCGCCTTCAGCACCGAGTCCCGCAGCGGCGGGGTCAGCAACAGCGTGTACCCCTCCCGGTCGCAGACCTGCCCGGCGCCCATCAGGAACCGTGCGTAGTACGGGTTCTCCAGGATCTGCGCCAGCCGCTGCGGCAGCAGCACTCCGATCGAGTTGGTCGTGCCGGCCTGCAGCATCCGGCCCAGGGTGTTCGGGGTGTAGCCGAGCGCCTCGGCGGCCGCCAGGATCCGCTCCCGGGTCGCGGTCGAGATCCGCTGCGGGTTGTTGAACGCGAACGAGACGGCCGATCGGGACACACCGGCCGCTGCCGCCACGTCACTTGAGGTGGTTTTGCCGGTTTTGGCCGTGCTGCGGGAAGGATCTTTTGCTGCGTCCTTGAAAGATTTGCCGGTTCTTGCATCAGTGCGCGGAGCGGCCTTCCCGGCGGCCGGTGGAGCGGCCTGGCGCCCGGCCCGTGGCGCGGCCTTCGCTGTGCCGACGGCCTTCCTCGGTGGCATCCGCGCTCCCTGTGGTCGGCGCCCACCATATCGCCGCACCCACCCCCGCGAGGTGACCGCGCCCCCGGGCCGCGGCGCGTCCCACGATCCCGGCTGGTTCTCAGGGGTGCCTCCGCGGCGCGGAGGCACCCCTGAGAACCAGCCAACCCCGCAAGGCGCGCTGCGGTCCGGGCCCGGCCGCGACGTCGCGGCCCCGGCTGGTGCTGAGGGTTGTCTCCGCGCCGCGGAGACAACCCTCAGCACCAGCCACCCACAGCGCAAGGCGCGCGGTGGTCCGGGGTGGCAGGCACGTCGCGTGGGGGAGGCGGCCGCGGGGCGCGTCGCGGTCCGGGGCCGGGGCGGTGTCGCGCGAGGCCACCGCGGGACGTGGCTCGTAGCCTGCGGGCGTGCGCTCCGTATTCGTACCGGAAAAGGGTTAACCGAAAGTGGACCGCTGGCAGTTTCCTGAGAAGGGTGTAGCGCGGCGGCGGCGGGGTATCTCGATTGTCGTAGACATCTAGACCCCCGGAGGCACACCATGGCTTTTGACGACAAGGTCGACAACAAGGCTGAAGAAGTCGGCGGCAAGGTCAAGGAGGGCGTTGGCAAGGCCACCGACAACGAGCAGCTCGAGGCCGAGGGCCACGCCGACCAGGCCAGTGCGAACGTCAAGCAGGCCGGCGAGAAGATCAAGGACATTTTCAAGTCCTGATCGTTTTTCGTGAAAAAGGGCTGGCGCATTTCGCGCCGGCCCTTTTCGCGTCCGGAACGTCGACCGGAAATGGTCAGGCGGCGGTGACCGGGACGCGGACCACCGCGTCGAAGAGGTAACCGAGCGTGTTGTAGCGGGCCACCTCCGGCTGGGTGTGACCGTGCACGTCGGTGGCCCGGGCCAGCAGCTCGTGCGCGCCGGCCGACGGCTGCCAGTCCAGCTCCCAGCGCTGCCACGCGCCCTCGATCGAGGCGCCGACCCGGTGGGCCCGCCGCCACGTGAGGCCGCCGTCGGTGCTCACCTCGACGTGCCGGATCGGGCCGTTCGCCGACCAGGAGCGGCCGGTCAGCGTCGTCCAGCGGCCGGCCGGGAACGTCGCGCCCGGGTCCAGCTCGAACGCGCTCTTGATCACCTGACGGTCGAACGGCTGGCCCTCGGCCGGGAACTCCGGGCCGAACAGGCGGTAGAACTGGGTGTTCCACGGCGAGAACAGCGGCTCGGTGGACACCTCGATCTTGCCGACCCACTTGATCGAGGCGATGCCGATCCAGTGCGGGACGATCACCCGGACCGGGAAGCCGTGGTCGGGCGGGAGCGGCTCGCCGTTCATCTCGTAGGCCAGCAGCACGTCGTCGAGGGCCTTGGCCAGCGGCATCGGGCGGCGCACCGGCCCGAGGTCGACCCCGCCGGTCACGTAATGCGGGTCGAGGCCGCTGGGCTGCACGTCGAGCGCGTCGCGGCGCAGACCGGCCCGGCGCAGCACCGTCGACAGCCGCACGCCGCGCCAGCGGGCGACACCGACGGCGCCCAGGCCCCAGGCCGTGCCGGAGACGGTCTGGCCCTGCTGCGACGTGTAGTAGGAGCGGCCGTTCCCGGCGCACTCGACGGTGACCGCGTGGCTCTCGGCCGGCAGCCGGCGCAGGTCGTCCAGGGTGACGTGGACGGCCGGGCCGCGCAGCCCGGAGCCGGAGATCTCCAGGCTCCAGTCGGCGGCGTCGATGGTCGGTGTGCTGGTGTGGTTCCGGACGAAGAACCGGTCGATCGGCACGTAGTAGCCCTGGCCCTTCAAGGCCGACCACTTCGTCTCGGCGTTCGTGCCGAAGACCTTGAACAGTTCCGGTGGCAGCGGCTTGACGATCGGCGCGTCGGCCGCCTGCGCCGGGCTCGGCAGCAGACCGGCCGTGCCCGCCACCGCGGCGAGGGCGAACAGGTCCCGGCGGGCGAACCCGCGTGCCCGGCCGGCCGCCCAGTCGCGCAGCCGGGCCTCGTCGTATGCAGCCTCATCGATCATGTGGGCCATCCTATTGAGCCGATGGGAGATCTGGGTAGGCTCGCGCCATGGACTTCCACTGGTTTCTTCCCACCAACGGCGACAGCCGGGACATCGTGGGTGGCGGTCACGGCACGCCGTCCGGTTCGGCCGGCGGGGTGCGCCCGCTGACCATCGGCTACCTAGGGCAGATCGCACGCAGCGCCGAGCAGCTCGGCTTCGTCGGCGCGCTCACCCCGACCGGCGCCTGGTGCGAGGACGCCTGGCTGACCACGGCCATGCTCAGCGAGGTCACCGAGCGGCTGAAGTTCCTGGTGGCGTTCCGGCCCGGGCTGATCTCGCCGACCCTGGCCGCGCAGATGTCGTCGACGTTCCAGCGGCTCTCCGGCGGCCGGCTGCTGCTCAACGTGGTCACCGGCGGGGAGTCCGCCGAGCAGCGCCAGTTCGGCGACTTCCTGGACAAGGACGCGCGCTATGCGCGCACCGCGGAGTTCCTCGGCATCGTGCGGCCGCTGTTGCGCGGCGAGACTGTTTCGTACGACGGTGAGCACCTCAAGGTCGAGAACGCCACACTGGCCCGAGTCCCCGAGACGCCCCCGTCGATCTACTTCGGTGGCTCGTCGAAGGCGGCCGGCCCGGTCGCCGCCGAGCACGCCGACGTCTATCTGACGTGGGGCGAGCCGCCGGCCCAGGTGGCGGAGAAGCTGGCCTGGATCCGGTCCCTGAAGCCGGACATGAGGTTCGGCATCCGGCTGCACGTGATCACCCGGGACACCGCCGAGGCGGCCTGGGCCGAAGCCGCCCGGCTGCTGCAGAACGTCTCCGAGCAGGACATCGCCGCCGTCCAGGCCGGGCTGCGCACCAGCGAGTCGGAGGGCCAGCGCCGGATGCTCGACCTGCACGGCGGCGCCCGCGACGGCCTGGTCGTCTCGCCCAACCTGTGGGCCGGCGTCGGCCTGGTCCGCGGTGGCGCCGGCACCGCGCTGGTCGGCAGCCACACCGAGGTCGCCGACCGGATCGAGGAGTACGCGGCGCTCGGCATCGACGAGTTCATCCTGTCCGGGTACCCGCACCTGGAGGAGGCGTACTGGTTCGGCGAGGGCGTGCTGCCGGAGCTGGGCCGCCGCGGTCTCTGGCGCCACCCGGCGGGGGAGAAGAACACCGCACCGACCTCGATCCCGTTCGCCGGCGTCGCCGCCCCGGCGTCGCCGTCCTGAGCCGGCGCCAGAAGAAGAGCGAGGGCCGGGTGACCGTGGAGGTCGCCCGGCCCTCGTCCTGTGCGGGTCAGCCGTGGCCGGCGGACTCGGTCGCCTTGGGGCGGTCGGCCTGGTCGCCGTCGGCGCGGGCCGGCGGCTTCGCGGCGTCCTCGCCGGCCGGGGCCGTGACGTGCGGGTGGCCGGGCCACCAGAACCGGTCACCGAGGATGGTGGCCAGGGCCGGGACCAGCACGGTACGCACGAGCAGGGTGTCCAGCAGCACCCCGATCATCACGATCACGCCGATCTGGGTCAGGGTGATCACCGGGAGCACGCCGAGCACCGCGAACACCGCCGCGAGCAGGATGCCCGCGCTGGTGATCACCGCGCCGGTGACCGCGACGGCGTGCACCATGCCGTCCCGGGTGCCGCGCTTGCCGGCCTCCTCCCGGGCCCGGGTGACCAGGAAGATGTTGTAGTCCACCCCGAGCGCGACCAGGAACAGGAACGAGAACAACGGCACCTGGTTGTCCAGCGCGTGGCCGAACAGGAACGACCCGGCGCCGAGTGCCGCGCCGTAGCTGGCGATCACCGTGACGATCAGCAGCAGCGGCGCGACGAGCGCGCGCAGCAGCACCACCAGGACGAGCAGCACCACCAGCAGGATCACCGGCGCGATCACCCGCAGGTCGTGCCGGGTGGCCTCGCGGGTGTCCAGGCTGGTCGCCACACTGCCGCCGACGAGTGCCTGCCCGTCCAGCTCGGCGCGCAGCGCGCGGATCGCGTCGAACGCCCCGGTGGTGTCCGGCGCCGCGTCCAGGATCACCTGGATGCTGGCCTGGGTGGCGTTCTGCTCGGCGATCCTGGCCTGGGCGACCCCGGCCGTGCCGGTGACCGTGGCCAGCACCGCCTGCGCCGTGTCCGGGCTGGTCAGCACGATGGTCGGGCTGGCCGAACCGGCCGGGAAGTACTTCGACAGCGTCTCCAGGCCGGCCACCGACTCCGACTTCACCCGGAACTGTTCGGTCTGCGACAGCCCGAGCCGGGTGCCGAGGGCGCCCACCGAGAGCACGCCGAGGATGATCACCGAGGCGAGCGTGACCGCGATCGGCTTGCGGGCGACCGCCCGCCCGATCCGGGCCCACACGCCCTTCTCCGCCTCGACGCCGGCCTGGCCGACCCGCGGTACGAACGGCCAGAACAGCCCGCGGCCGCAGACCACCAGCGCGGCCGGCAGCACGACGAGGGCGAACACCGCGGCGACCGCGATGCCGGCGGCGGCCGTGACACCCAGCGACACGTTGCTCTGCAGGCTGGCCAGCAGCAGGGTGAGCAGGCTCAGGATCACCGTGCCGGCGCTGGCCGCGATGGCCGGCCCGGCGCCGCGCAGCGCCACCCGCATGGCCTCGAACCGGTCCTCGTGGTGGTGCAGCTCCTCGCGGTACCGGGAGATCAGCAGCAGCGCGTAGTCGGTGCCCGCGCCGAACACCAGCACGGTCACGATGCCGGTGGTGGAGCCGCTGATCGGCAGGCTGGTGTGCTGCGAGATCAGCGCGAGCAGGCCGGTGGTGAGCCGGTCGGCGAGCCCGACCACGGCGAGCGGGACCAGCCAGAGCAGCGGGCTGCGATAGGTGACCAGCAGCAGCAGCGCGACCACCACGACGGTGACCAGCAGCAGCCGGGTGTTCGCCCCGGTGAAGCTGTCGGCCAGGTCGGCGGTGAACCCGGCGCCGCCGGTGACCTGCGCGGTCACCCCGTCCGGGAGCCCGGCCACGGCCTTGGCCCGCAGATCGGCGACGGCGGCGATGATCTCGTCGGACGAGATCCCGGCCGGCAGCGGCACCGAGACGATGGCGGCCTTGCGGTCGGCGCTGACGATCGGCGTGCCCAGGGTCTTGGCGACCGCCAGGTCGGCGTCGGTCAGCGGCTGACCGTTCTTGGCCACCACGACCAGTGCCGCGTTGGTCCGGCCGGACGGCAGCTGCTTCTGCAGCTGAGCCACCCGGGTGGACTCGGCGGACGATGGCAGCGAGGCGTTCGGATCGTTGGTGACCTTGGTCGACCCGGAGAGGCCGATCACCAGACCGCCGAGCACCAGGGCCAGGAGCAGCGAAGCCCATGCCCGTCTCATGAATCCTCCAAAACAAAGAATCTCGATAATCGAGAGTCTCCATGACTGGCACGGGATCTGCAACACTTACCCGCGTGGAGGACCTGAATGACACGGCGGAGCGGCAGAGACTGCGCTCGCGGCTCGTCGACCTGCTCAACGCGTACGCCAGCGAGGCCAACCAGATCGGGCACGCCTTCGCCGGCCGGAACCACCTGCACGGCCCTGACCTGCACGCCCTGCTCGCGGTGATGCACGCCGAGCGGGCCGGTACGCCGCTGACGCCGGGCCGGCTCGGCGAGGCCATGGGGCTCTCCTCGGGCGCCACCACCGCGATGATCGACCGCCTGGAGAAGGGCGGCCATCTGCGCCGCAGCCGGGAGAGCACCGATCGCCGGGTGGTGCACCTGCGGTACGGCGACGCCGGGATGGCTCTCGCGGTGGCGTTCTTCACACCGATGGCGCCCCGGACGACAGCGGTCATGGATCAGTTCGACGTCGCGGAGCTCCAGGTGGTCGAGAGGTTCGTGCAGGGCATGGTGGAGTCGCTGACCGCCTATCGGGACGAGCTGCGGTCCTGACCGGGAAAGTCGCACCTGGGACGCAACGTTCGCTTTCCCCAGCTCGGACCGGTGAGCGCCGATCAGAGGCCTCGTGCGAACCGAGCCCCTTCTTTCCCAGGCCGACGACCTGCTCGCCCGTGGTCGTGCGGCGAACGCCGCCCATCTGCTCGCGCCGATCGTCGGCCGGCAACCGGAGAACGTCGAGGCCTGGCACCGGATGGCCCGGGCCCACCTGGACATGGGCGACCTGGACGGCGCGCTGCGCTCGGCCAAGGCCGCCTGGCTCCTCGACCCGCACGGCCCGGAGACGCTGTACTGGCTCAGCCGGACCGCCACCGAGCTGGGCCGGCACCGGGAAGCGATCGAGGCCGCGTCGGCCGCCTGCCGGGAGGACCCGGGCAACCCGCGCCTGCACAACCGGCTCGGCGAGGCCGAGCTGGCGGCCGGCCGGGTCGGCGACGCCCTGGACGGGCTGAAGGTGGCGATCGAACTGGCCGGCTACGACGCGGATCTGCACGTCACGTTCGGCCGCGCGATGTTCGCCGCGGGTCGCCCGCTCACCGCGCGGGAGTCGATCGGTCGCGCGCTGGCGCTGGAGCCGGGCCACGCCGGGGCGCACCGGACCCTCGCGCTGTTCGAGATCGCGATGGAGTCGGTCGTGGACGCGGCGTCGCTGGCCCAGGCCGCCGACGAGTTCGCCGAGTCGATGCGGGTCGGCCCGAACGGCCGGGTCAACGAGCGGGCGGTGCTGGCCCGTGACGCGCTCGGCTTCGTCGCCCGGATGAGCCTGACCTGGTGCCTGATCGCGCTGCTCGCCCTCGGGGTGCTGAGCGCCACGTCGCTGGTGGCGGTGCCGGCGGTGCTCTATCTGGCGCTGCTCTGCCTCGGCGGGGTCGCCGCGTGCGGGGCGGTCATCTTCCGTCCGTCGCTGGCCCGCCGCTTCTGAAGCCGGCTGGTTCTCAGGAGTGTGTCCGAGCTTGCGAGGCACCCCTGAGAACCAGCCGGCTCCCTGCCGCCTGCACCGGGCCGGGTCAGACCAGGCTGCGGAGGATGCGGCCCAGCTCCGCGCGGTCCGTGTCGTTCAACGCCGCGAACAACCGCTCGCTCGCCGCGGCCCGCGCGGCCCGGATCCCGTCCCCGGTGGCCCGGCCCGCGTCGGTCAGCGCGACGAGCGTCGCCCGCCGGTCGCCCTGGTCCGGGCGGCGCTCGACCAGGCCCCGCTCCTGGAGGTCGTCGACCACCTCGGTGGCCGAGCGCGGCGCGATGCGCAGGTGCTCGGCGAGCGTGCTCAGGCGCATCTCGCCGTGCGAGAGCAGCACGTTCAGCGCGCGGAACTGGGAGGGCGCGACACCCCACGGCTCCATCTCGCGCTTGGCGTGCTCGCGGATGCGCCGGCTCACCGCCCAGAACGCCTCGTGCAACGACTCTTCCTCCACGGGAACATCCTAACCGCGATTACCGTTGCTCCCTCATGTTGAGGTAACCTCAGCTTATTGAGGGAGGCCCGGGCGGCTTCCACCCGTACCAGGAAATGGTGTTGAATTTGGCTGAACGACCTGGTCGGGGCGCGGGACGAACCGTGACCCCCGCGGAGAAGGCGCAAGCCCGATCCGTCTCGCTGCGCCGCATCGGCGCGCTCTTCACCGGTCACCGCAACCAGCTCACGCTGGTGGTGACGATCATCGTGGCGTCGTCCGTGCTCGGCATGGCGTCACCGTTCCTGCTCCGCGAGGTCATCGACGTCGCGCTGCCGCAGAGCGACCTGCGGCTGCTGGTCTACCTGGTGCTCGGCATGGTCGTGGTCGCCGCGGTCACCTCGGTGCTCGGCGTGATCCAGACCTGGATCTCGACAGGCGTCGGCCAGCGGGTCATGCACCGCCTGCGGGTGGACGTTTTCAGTCATCTGCAGCGGCAGTCGGTGAGCTTCTTCACCAAGACCCGCACCGGCGAGGTGCAGTCCCGGATCACCAACGACATCGGCGGCATGCAGTCCGTGGTCACCTCGACCGCGACCAGCATCGCGGCCAACCTCACCACTGTGGTCGCCACCATCGTCGCGATGGTCGCGCTGACCTGGCAACTCACCCTGATCTCGCTGCTCGTGCTGCCCCCGGCGATCTATCTGACCCGCCGCGTCGCGAAGATGCGCCAGCAGATCACCGCGGAGCGCCAGCGGGAGCTCGCCGAGCTCAACGTGATCATCGAAGAGGGCCTGTCGATCAACGGCGTCCAGCTCAGCAAGACGATGGGCGCCGGCGCCGCGCAGACCGAGAGGTTCACCGGCTCGTCGAACCGGCTGATCGACCTCGAGCTGCGCTCCGAGCTGTCCGGCCGCTGGCGGATGGCCGCCATGAACATCATCTTCGCGGTCATCCCGGCGACCATCTATCTCGCCGCGGGCCTGCCGTTCGCGGCCGGCGCGATGAGCATCGGCACGCTCGTCGCGTTCACCGCGCTGCAGGGCAACCTGTTCCGGCCGCTGATGAGCCTGCTCGACGTGAGCGTGACGCTGACCAGCTCACTCGCGCTGTTCGCGCGGATCTTCGAGTACCTCGACCTGCCGGTCGACATCGCTTCGCCGGTCCGTCCGGTCCGTCTGCCCGAGGTCCGTGGCCACTTGCGGTTCGAGGACGTCACTTTCGCGTACGACAGCAGCCCGGCCGCAGCCCTCGCCGGTGTGACGCTGGACGTGCCGGCCGGCAGCTCGCTGGCCCTGGTCGGGGAGACCGGGTCGGGCAAGAGCACCATCGCGGCCCTGATCACGCGCTTCTACGACCCCACCGCCGGTCGGATCACGATCGACGGGGTCGACCTGCGTGACCTCGACCTGTCCGACCTGTCCGACATCGTGGGCGTGGTCAGCCAGGAGACGTACCTGCTGCACACCACGATCCGGGAGAACCTGCGGTACGCGAAGCCGGACGCCACCGACGCGGAACTCGTCGCGGCCGCCACGGCTGCCCAGATCCACTCGCTGATCGCGGCTCTGCCGGACGGGTACGACACCATGGTCGGCTCGCGCGGTCACCGCTTCTCCGGTGGTGAGAAGCAGCGGATCGCGATCGCCCGTACCCTGCTGCGCGATCCGCGCATCCTGGTGCTGGACGAGGCGACCAGCGCGCTCGACAACGAGACCGAGCGGGCCGTGCAGCGGGCGTTCGACGAGCTGGCCCGCGGCCGGACCACGGTCACCATCGCGCACCGGCTGTCCACGGTCCGCGACGCCGACCAGATCGCGGTCATCGACCACGGTCGCATCCTGGAGTCCGGCACCCACGAGTCCCTGCTGCTCGACGGCGGCCGGTACTCGACCCTCGCGGGGTAGGGGGTCACCGTGTCGCGACGACCGCCCAGACCCGGTGCGGGATGTTCATTCGGTCGCTGGTGATCAGGGCGGTCAGTTCCTCGGAAAACCGCTCGACCGCGGCCGGTGGCAGGCTCGCGGCCACGCCGGCGCTGGCCCGGATCCGGCCGACCCAGTCCACCCGCGAGTAGGGCACGTCCACGTCGAACGAGAACGTCTCCACCCCGCCGAACCCGGCCACCCGCAGGTCGGTGAGCCAGCGCGGGTACAACCCGGTCCCGCCGCCCATCGCCCAGGCCGGGTTGTGCGCCCGGATCAGCTCCTCGGTTCGTGCCACCACGCCGCCCGGCAGCGGCAGCCAGTCGAAGTGCGCGATCACGATCCGGCCGCCCGGCCTCAGCAGCCGGCGCGCCTCGGCGGCCGCCTCGCCCGCGCGGAACCAGTGCCAGCACTGTCCGGCCGTGATCACATCGAACGCGGCGTCGGGCAGGCCGGTCCGCTCGGCGGTGCCGACCGTGTAGGTGACGGCGACGCCCGCTTCGCGGTCGAGCCGGGCGGCTTCGGCGAGCAGGGACGGCGCCGGATCGAGGCCGGTCACCGTCGCACCGCGGGCGGCGAGGAGGCGGGCCAGGCTGCCGGTCCCGGTGCCCAGATCCAAGATCTTTTGGCCTGCGGCGCCGATTCGGTACGACGTGAGCCGCTCGGCCAGCGCGGGCGGGAAACCGGCCCGATGCCGTGCGTAGTCCTGTGCCGTGCGTCCGAAGTCGACCTGCTGCTCGGCGGTGCCGTCGTCGCCTGTGTCGTCGGCTTTCTCGATGCCGCTCGTGATGCGGCTCTTGTCGTCGCCTCGCTCGGCGCCCTCGGCGGCGTGGCCGGCTCGGGCGTGGCCGGCTCGGGCGTGGGCCGGGGTCATGCGTTGCGCCGGGTGGCGTCGGTCCAGCCGGGCAGCTCGGCGGCCTCGCGCTCGCCCGGGCCGACGTAGTCCGCGGACGGGCGGATGATTTTGCCGAGGCGCTTCTGCTCGAGGACGTGTGCGCTCCAGCCCGCCGTCCGCGCGCAGGTGAACAGCGCGGTGAACAGCTCGGCCGGCACACCCGCGAAGTCCAGCACGACCGCGGCCCAGAACTCGACGTTCGTCTCCAGCACCCGGTCCGGCTTGCGCTCCCGCAGCTCGGCGAGGGCGGCCAGCTCCAGCTCCCGGGCCACCTCATAGCGCGGGGCACCCAACTCGAACGCCGCCGCTCGCAGGATCCGGGCCCGCGGGTCCTCGGCCCGATACACCGCATGACCGAAACCCATCAGCCGCCGGCCGCTGTCCAGGACGCTCTTCACGTAGGCGCGCGCGTCACCGGACCGCTCCACCTCCTCGACCATCCCGAGCACCCGGGCCGGCGCGCCCCCGTGCAGCGGGCCGGACAGCGCCGCGATCGCCGCCGACAGGCAGGCCGGCACGTCCGCGCCGGTGCTCGCGACGACCCGCGCGGTGAACGTCGACGCGTTCATCCCGTGCTCGGCCGCGCAGACCCAGTAGCGGTCGAGGGCGGCGACGTGCCGCGGATCCGGCTCGCCCTGCCAGCGGATCATGAACCGCTCGGTGGCACTGCGTCCCGCGTCGACCAGCCGCTGCGGGACGGCCGCGGGGTGCTGCCTCGTGCTGTCGTGCTTCGTGCTGTCGTGCCTCGTGTCGTCGTGCTTCGTGTCGTCGTGCCCGCCGTGCCTCGTGTCGGCGTGCTTCGTGCCGCTCTGCCTCGTGCCGCTCTGCTTCGTGCCGCTCCGCTTCGTGGTGTCGGGCTGGAGGGTGCGGGCGGCCTGGGCGACGTAGTCGAGGACCGTCGCCGACGTGCGGGCGAGGTCGTCGCGGGCCTGCGCGTCGTCGATGTCGATCAGCTGCCGCAGGCCCCGCTGCGGGACGAGCATCGCGATCGCGGCCTGCACGTCGACCCGGACATCCCCGGAACGCACCGGGATGTCGAACGGCTCGGCCGGCGGCAGCGGCCTGGTGAAGTCGCCGTCGGCGAGCAGCCCCCAGACGTCCGCGTAGGACACCTGACCGGCCAGCGAGCGGAGGTCGACACCGCGATAGCGGAGCGAGCCGCCATCACGATCGGGTTCGGCGATCTCGGTGTCGAAGGCGACGACACCGGCAAGTCCTGGGTTGACGGTGAGCATGTCCTCACGATGATGACGTGACGCCGGGCCGGTCAATGTTGATCCGGTCAACATGAGACGATCTGCACATGCCCGACCAGCTGCTCACCACCGACCAGGTCGCCGAGCGTCTCGGCGTGAAACCGGCGACCGTCTACGCCTACGTGAGCCGTGGCCTGCTCCCCAGC
Organism: Actinoplanes awajinensis subsp. mycoplanecinus; assembly: GCF_001509495.1. NCBI lineage: Bacteria > Bacillati > Actinomycetota > Actinomycetes > Micromonosporales > Micromonosporaceae > Actinoplanes > Actinoplanes awajinensis. Next base: position 27,249 of record NZ_LLZH01000343.1, read on the forward strand.
CGCCGCAACGCCGCAGGCAAGGGCAGCCTGTTCGCCAAGGCCGACGTCGACGCCCTGATCGCCGGCCGTAAACGGGTCACTCCGAACATCCAGACCGGCATCACCCTGATCAAGGACGGCGGCCTGTTCTATCGCGGTCACGACGCGACGGCGCTGGCGGTCGAGACGACCTACGAGGCGGTCGCCGGGCTGCTCTGGACCGGCGAACTGCTGGACGAGCCGTTCACCGTCGACGAGGAGATGGCCGCCCTGGGCCGCCGGATCGACAGCGAGTTGCCCCCGGCCGCCCGCCGTACCGACCGCCTCCGCGTCACGGTCGCCGCCCTCGCCGCCGCCGACCCGTTCCGCTTCGACACCAGCCCCGCCGCCGTCCTCACCACCGGCCGCACCCTGCTCGCCACCATGGTCGCCGCCCTCCCGCTGACCCCCGGCTCCGCTCCCGACACGGCCGCAGCGAGCGACACCGGCTGGGTTCCAGGGGTGCCTGGGCATCCCGGAGGCACCCCTGGAAGCCAGCCGGTGTCGCTCGCCGGGTTGCTGTGGCCGCGGCTCACCGCGCAGCCGATCTCCGGCACCGGCCGGCGAACCCTGGAAGCCGCCCTGATCCTGCTCGCCGATCACGACATGGCCGCCTCGACCCTGGCCGCACGGATCGCGGCCTCCACCCGCGCCCACCCCTACGCGGTGATCAGTGCCGGACTGGCGGCCCTCGACGGCCCCCTGCACGGCGCCGCCAGTGAGCAGGTCCACCCGCTGCTCGCCGCGGCACTCACCGGCACCGACCCGATCGAGGTCATCTCCGACCGCCTCCGCGCCGGCGGCGGCCTGCCCGGCTTCGGGCACCCGCTCTACCCGTCCGGCGACCCCCGCGCGACAGCCCTGTTCGCCCTGCTCGGCGACCACCCGGTGACCGCCGCCGCGACCCGCCTGGCCACCGCGGTCCGCACCAGATCCGGCATCCTGCCCAACATCGACCTGGCCCTGGCCGCCCTCACCCTGCGCTACGACATGCCCGCCGACGCCGGCGAGGCGATCTTCGCGGTCGCCCGGACGGCCGGCTGGCTGGCCCACGCCCTGGAGGAATACGCGAACCGCCCCGCCCGCTTCCGCCCCACCGGCCAATACTCCGGCCACCCACCCACCACCCCGAAAAACAGCCACGTGTGAAGTTCGGGTGCGGAGCGCACCGCAATTCCCCACGCAGTGTTCGTTGGGGGTGTGCGTGGGGAGTTTGGGTGCGGGAGCGCGCCGTAAGTCCCCACGCAGTGGTTGTCGGGCTTGTGGCGGGGGTGCCTTGCGGTGTTAGGGGGCTTGGTAGCGGTCGAAGAAGATGACTTCGTCCAAGGGGCGGCGCTTGGGCTGGGCCCAGCGGCCCTGGCTCGGGTAGCCGAGCGGGACGATCGCCATGGTCAGGGCGTTGTCGGGCAGGTTGAGGACGCGGCGGACGTCCTCCTCGTGGCCGATGTGCAGGGTGGTGAGGGTGGAGCCGAGGCCGTGGGCGCGGGCGGCCAGCATCAGCTGCTGGACGGCGCCGTAGATCGAGGAGCCGAGGCGGGGGTTGCTGGACTTGGCGGCGCCGAGCAGGACCGGGACGATCCAGACCGGGGCTTCCTCGAAGTGGTTGGCCAGGTGGTCGGCGGCCAGGAAGCTGCGCTTGCTCATCGGGCCGTCGGTGGCGTTCAGGATCTGGTCGCGGCGGGAGCCGTAGTGACGTTCCCAGCCTTCGCGGTACCAGCCGGCGATCTGCTTCTTGATCTCCGGATCGCGGACGACGATCCAGGCCCAGCCCTGGCTGTTGCCGCCGGACGGACCGCGGACCGCGGCGTCCAGGATGTCGCGGATGATCTCGTCGGCGACCGGCTCGGTGGAGAGGTAACGGCGTGCCGGGGTGGAGTGCAGGGCCTCGATCAGGCCAAGCTCCTGGGGAGCGGGAGTGGTCATGCCACGGAGCCTAACGACGGCCGGGCCGGAGTCGTGCCGGCCGGGTGATCTCAGCGGGTGGTCCACGCGGCCAGGGTGGTGCCGGTCGGGTCGGTGAGCAGGAGCTGCGCGCCGGCGCCGGGTGCGTGCTCGAACGGGATCCGCCAGGACAGGGCGGTGCCGGGGTGCAGGGTCATCGCGGGCGGGATCGCGCCGCCCTCGATCGGGGCGGTGTCGACCGGGGAGCCGCCCGGCTGTGCGGTGTACCGGAGGCGGATCAGCGCCGGGCCGAACTCCCAGGTGCCGCGCAGGACGTGGACGCTCACCCGCACGGCATACGCCGAGGCGGTGGCCGGGCTGCCGGTCACGGTGACCCGGGCGGCGAGGCCGGGCGTCCGGATGTCCTGCCCGGTGCCGAGGAGAAGGACCGCAGGTGACCCGGCACCGGCGTGATCCGCGGGTGAGGCGGTCGGTGGGCGGGCGGCGACGGGGGAGGCGCGGACCGAAGGCGGGTGGCTACCGCAGCCGGTGAGGGTGGTTACGGTGAGCAGTCCGGCGAGCACGATGCGCATGCATTCATCCAACCGTGGCCGCCGGGTTCCGCAAGTCCACAAACGAGGGACAAAAAGCGAAGTCCACTCCGGAGGGACGGGTCCGGGCGGCGTCCCTCTGCGCCGCCGCCCGGACCCGGGTTCAGACGGCCACCTCGGCGAGCATCGGACGGACCAGGCCGGCGAACTCGTCGGGCTGTTCGAGCTGCGGCATGTGGCCGGTGTTCGGGAACAGGTGCGCGCGGGCGTGCGGGAACGCGGCCCGGGCGGCGGCCAGGTGGGTGCTCGGCAGGATCATGTCGCGGTCGCCCCAGATCAGCATGGTGGGTGTCGTCGACGCGGCCAGCGAGGCGAGCAGCGCGGTGCGCCAGCCCGGTGCGATGCCGCGGAAGCCGCCGAGCTCCTTGGCGATCTCCAGGTAGACCGGGGCGAAGTCCGGCTGCTGGGCGATCCTGATGGCCATCGCGACGCGTTCCGGGGTGACCAGGGCGCGGTCCCGGAACAGGGTGCGCTCGACCCGGGGCGCGGTGCGCGCGTCGATGCGCCGGAGCATCTGCCGGCCCAGGCCGGGCACGGCCAGCAGGCGCAGCGTCCAGGTCACCTCCTTGCCGAACCCGGCGCTGTTCACCAGGGTCAGCGTGGCCACCCGCTCGGGTGTGCCGGCCAGCATGGTCATCGCGACCGCGCCGCCCAGCGAGTTGCCCATCAGGTGTGCCGGGCGGGTCTCGCCGAGCGCGTCCAGCGTCGCGGACACCCCGTCGGCCAGCACCGCCAGCGAGGTGGGCGCGGGCATCCGCTGGGACAGCCCGAAACCGGGCATGTCGATGCTGATCACCCGGTAGTCGGTGTCGAAGCGGGAGTGCTGCGGCGCCCAGTCCTCCAGGCTGCGGCCGATCCCGTGCAGCAGGACCACCGGAGGGGCGGCCGGGTCGCCGGTCTCGTGGACACGGATGCCGGCACCCCGTACAAGCAAGGTCTTCATCGCCCGGCACCCACCCCGGCGCGGCCCGCGGTCTTGACCGAAGCGGCGGTCAGTGCCCGGATGATGGCGGCGGAGCCGACCGGCATGAGTCGTTGCAGCAGGTCGGGGGCCTTCGCGTTGATCGCGATCAGCAGGCGGGCCTGGCGTTTCCGCACGGCGCGCAGGATCAGCTCGGCGGCCTTCTCCGGCGGGAAGCTGAGCAGCGCGGCGAAGAGCTTGCGGTTCGGCTCCACGTCGGACTCCGGCACGTTCGTCCCGACCAGCGCGCTCTCCGCGATCCGGGTGCGGATCCCGCCCGGGTGCACGGTGGTCACCCCGATCCCGTTCTCGAGCAGCTCGCTGCGCAGTGCCTCGCTCAGCCCGCGCAGCGCGAACTTGCTGGCGCTGTACGCGCTCTGCCCGGGCGGGGCGATCAGTCCGAACAGGCTCGACACGTTGACCAGGTGGCTGCCCGGGCTGGCGGTCAGCGCCGGGAGCAGCGCGTGGGTGAGCAGCATCGGTGCCCGGAAGTTCACGTCCATGACCTTCTCGAACTGCTCGACGCTCACCTGGTCGAACCGGCCGCCGAGCGCGATGCCGGCGTTGTTGACCAGCAGGCCGATCGCCGGGTGCTCGGCGAGGACCTGGGTGGCGACGCCCTCGACGGCGGACCGGTCGGCGAGGTCGGCGACGATCTGCTGGACGTTGCGGCCGGGGTGCGCGCCGCGGATCCGGTCGACGACCGGGGTGAGCCGGGCGGCGTCGACGTCGACCAGGATCAGGTCGCTGCCGCGGTGTGCCAGGCCGTAGGCGAGCTGCTCGCCGATGCCGCTGGCCGCGCCGGTGAGGACCGCGGTGCGACCGGCGAACCGGTAGGGATCGAGTCGGGGCATCAGACCACCTCTGTGGAAGGGAGGACGGGAGCGGTGCGCGGGGTGAAGGTCATGTCCTGGGTGACGTCGGCCCGCGGGGTGGCGACCACGTCCCGCAGGTAGTTCTGCCGGACCAGCCACGGGTCGCGGTCGCCCTGCCGGGGGAACGTGTCCAGGGCGCGCTGGACGTAGCCGGAGGAGAGGTCGAGCAGTGGGGCGCCGGTGCCGGTCGGGCGGGTCGGGGTGGCGACCGCGTGACCGTTCTTGGCCATGTGGTCGAGGAGCTTGAGGACGTAGCGGTGCGACAGGTCGGCGCGCAGCGTCCAGGAGGCGTTGACGTAGCCGATGCAGAAGGCCAGGTTCGGCACCCCGGAGAGCATCAGGCCGCGGTAGGCCGCCTGCTCGCCGAGCTTCACCGGTACGCCGTCGACGCCGATCTCGACGCCGCCGATCGGCAGCAGGGTCAGGCCGGTGGCCGAGACCACCACGTCCGCCTCGAGCACCTTCCCGGACCGCAGCCGAATCCCCTCGGGCACGAAGGTATCGACGTGATCGGTCACCACCGACGCGCGGCCGGACGTGATGGCGCGGAACAGGTCGCCGTCGGGTACCACGCAGAGCCGCTGGTCCCACGGGTCGTAGCGGGGCTTGAAGTGCTCCTGGACATACCCCGGGTTGCGCAGGAAGCGCCCGGCCAGGCCCTGCAGGATCCAGCGGACCTGTTTCGGGCGCTTCCGGGCCAGCTGGTAGAAGAGCTGCGTGACCAGGATGTTCTTGGCGCGGGCGACCCGATTCGCCGCCTTCGGCGGCAGGATGCGCCGGGCCAGGTCCGCGAGCACGTCACGATTACCCAACGGGATGACGTACGACGGTGAGCGTTGCAGCATCGTCACGTGCTGCGCGTCCTTCGCCATCTCGGGGACCAGGGTGACCGCGGTGGCGCCACTGCCGATGATCACGACACGCTTGCCGGAGTGATCGAGATCGGACGGCCACGCTTGCGGGTGCACGAGCCGGCCCTGGAACTCGCCGCGCCCCGGGAAGTCCGGGAGGTAGCCCTCGGCGTAGCTGTAATAGCCGGCACACGCGTACAGGAAAGTCGCCGTGACGGTCTCGCCCCGCGCGGTCCGCAGCGTCCAGCGAGCCTGCGCCGACGACCAGTCCGCGGTCGTTACCCGGCTGCCGAACCGGATGTGCCGGGTGATGCCGGCCTCCGCGGCGGTCTCCTCGATGTACGTGCGGATCTTCTCCCCGGACGCCAGGGACTCCGGCTCGCGCCACGGCCGGAACGGGTAGCTGAGCGTGTACATGTCCGAATCGGATCTCACGCCGGGGTAGCGGAACAGGTCCCAGGTGCCGCCGATCGCGTCGCGGGCCTCGAGGATCGTGTACGTGTCGTGCGGGCGCTGCCGCTGCAGTCGCCAGGCGGCGCCGATGCCGGAGAGCCCGGCCCCGATGATCACCACGTCGAAGTGGGTCATGCGTCGCCCCCGGTCGCCGCCGGAAACCAGGGCGGAGTGCCGGCGCCGCTGATCCGGACGCCGCCCCACGGGTCGGGTTCGCTCAGCTTCACCGACGTGTCCGGGGCGCCGGGGATCGTGATGGTGGCCTTGCGCAGGCCGGCGCTGACCCGTTCGCGCAGGTCGTCGACCGGATTGGTGCGCCCGGCCCAGCGGAACCGGCCCTCGATCGGCTCGAAGCGCGCGGACATCCGCACCTCGACCGCGATCGGGCCGTCGTCGAGAGTCAACGTGGCCGGGCCGCGATATTCCTCCTCGTCGGTCACGTCGTGGACCACCCTTCTGCTTGAGCCGCCAGGCCACCCGGGGTGTCGGCCGCGCGGTTGATGCCGGCGACGCCGGTCCAGAGGAACGTCGTCAGGTACTCGCCGAGCGCCTCGCGGCTGATCGGCTGCTGCTGCCGGAGCCACCAGTCGCCGACCGACTGGACGTAGCCGACCACCCCGTACGCCCAGGGCAGTGACGCGCCGGAGTCCAGGCCGCGGGCCCGCAGCCGGTCACCGAAGATCCGGGCCAGGCCGCTGGCCACGGTGTCCATCACGTCGGCCACCACGTCCCGGCCCCGGGCGATGTCCGGCTGGTGGACCACGAACCGGTACAGGTTCAGATCGTTCTCGATGTGCGCCAGGTAGACGTCGATGGCGGCGCCGATCGCGGCCCGCTCCTCCCGGACGTCCGCGACGGCCGGGATCATCGCGGACAGCACCATCGCACCGGCCTCCCGCCCGACCGCCAGCCACAGCTCGGACTTGTCGGCGAAGTAGCGGTACAGCACCGGCTTGCTGACGCCGGCGTGCGCCGCGATCGCCTCCATGCCGACCTCCGGCCCGTGCTGCCGGATGGCGTCGATGGCCGCGGCGGTGAGCTCCGCGCGGCGCTGCTCGCGGTGACCTTCCCAACGGCCGCGGCGGCCGTCGGTATTGACGGGTGGGGTGACCGAGTTCATAGTACGAGTAGTAACTGTTACCGCCGGTAACGTCAAGCTTTTGGAGGCTGCGATGACCTTTTTTGGAGGGCCGCGATGACGACAGTGACCCCGCCTGATCGGGACCGTACCGCCACCCGGCTGCTGCGTTCCTCGGCCGAGCACTCCTACGACCCGGCCGTCGAGATCGACTGGGACGCGCCGTTCGTGGAGGGCAAGTACTTCGTCCCGGCGCACCGCTCCAGCCTCTACGGCACCGCGCTCTGGGACCGGATGACGCTCGATCAGCGCATCGAGTTGACCAAGCACGAGGCGGCCAGCATCGCCGGGCTCGGCGTGTGGTTCGAGACGATCCTGATGCAGCTGCTGATCCGGGGCTACTTCAAGGACGACCCGACCGCCGCACACGCCCAGTACGCGCTCACCGAGATCGGCGACGAGTGCCGCCACTCGGTGATGTTCGGCAAGATGATCGCCCGGCTGGACACCCCGGTGTACCGGCCCGAGGGGATCAACCAGTACCTCGGCACCTGGATCGCGCACACCGCCACCGGCCCGCGGATGTTCGCCGCCATCCTGATCGCCGAGGAGATCCTGGACACCCTGCAGCGCGAGGCGATGGCCGACGAGACCGTGCAGCCGCTGGTCCGGATGGTCTCGCGGATCCACGTGGTCGAGGAGGCGCGGCACGTCCGGTTCGCCCGGGAGGAGCTGGCCCGGCAGATCCGGCTGGCCGGGAAGTCCCGGCTGGCCTTCGACCGGCTGGTGATCGCCCGGGCGGCCTATCTGACCGGTACGCGGCTGATCGACCCGCGGGTGTACCAGGCGGTCGGGATCAGCCCGCGGGAGGGGTTGGCGGCGGCCCGGGCCAACCCGCACTACCGGGAGACGATGCGGTGGGCGGGCGAGCGGATCGTGGGGTATCTGGGCGAGCTCGACCTGATCGGCGGGGGTGCGGCGAAGGCGCTGTGGAAGGCGTCCGGCCTGCTACCTCGGTGATCCTTTTGCGGGCGGAGGTGCCCTCACGGCAGTGGTGCTTTCACGGGCGGTGGTGCTTTCACGAGCGGCTGGGCTTTCACGGGCGGCTGGGCTTTCACGGGCGGCTGTGCAGGAACCATTCGGTGCCGTGGCTGACTGCCAGCGCGATCTCCCACGGGTTCATCTCGAGGCGGCTGGCGAGCGCGGCGATCTGCAGCGCCACCTGCCAGGCGTCGTCGGGTGAGGCCGGGGGCCGGCCGACGGTGAACTGCAGCATGGTCTCCCAGCAGGCGACCACCTCGGCCTGCCAGGACTCGTGCCACTGCCGGAGCACGGCCGCGAGCACCTGCTCCTCGCCCAGCGTCTGGTGGTAGCTGATCCACGCCGCCACCAGGTGCGCCTCGGTCGTGGGCAGGAGCAGCAGGTGCACGTCCTCGGGTTCGTACCAGGTCGCGGTGCCGGTGAGCTGATCGGCGCGGGGGTCGAGCTGGGCGAGCAGGGCCGGGTCGGTGCGGACCCGGTCGTAGACGTACCGATTGATGGTGCGCACGGTCGGGTCGGTGACATGCCGGCGGACCTCGGCCAGCAGATCCACGCCGGTGAAGTCCCCGACGGTGAACTCGGGATCGTCGTCGGGCAGGTCCCACCGCGACGGGTCGAGGGAGGTCCAGGGGTCCAGCGTGCGGGCGTTGTCGTCCATCAGGTGGACCGCGGTGGCGACGTCGTCCTCGCCGTCCTCCTCGTCCTCGTCATAGCCGTCCATCAGGGCCGACTCGCCGGAGATGAAGACCGGGCGGCGGCCGGTGGCCGGCATCAGCTGCCGTGCCGCCCGCCAGGCGGTCAGGACGTCCGCCGGGTTCAGCCCGCTGATCACCAGGGCGTCGCCGTCGGCCTTGGCGAGGGGCAGGTTCGCGAGCATGGTGCCGGCGAGCGCTTGCCGGACGCCGTCGATGTCCTCAGCCACGCTGCCTCCGTCGGTCCTTTTCGCGGCCGGCTCTCCTCGGCCATGCGCTGAGTATCCGGTCGATCACCGGGGCGGCGGGGTCGAACGCCGGACGTGACGGGTGTCGCCCGGGTGCGGGACGGTTTCAGCTCGGTTGCCGCTTGCGGGTGACCGGCGGGTGGCCGGGACCGCCCGAGGGGTGGCGGACGGCGACCGAAGGGGCGGTGGGCGCGGTGCCGGGGGCGTGCGAGATTGACGCCCGACGTACGCCGTAGGGGAAGCAGGATCGATGGATGACGCGCTGGTGGCCTACAACTCCGGACGCTTGGACGGGGCTGCCGGATGCCGCGACGAGCAGATCGCCGCGGACGCCGAGGTGGGTGCGGACTACCGGATCGGCCTGCTCGACGGGCGGATCGCGGCGTACCACCTGATCAGCGAGGTGCGGGACATCCTCGGGGTGACCGGGTCGCTCTTCGAGGGGCCCGACGACTTTCGGTAGCGGTGGAAGCGCCGGCTGGTCCTGAGGGGTGTCTCCGCGCGGCAGAGGCACCCCTCAGGACCAGCCGGGCTGCCGCGGCTGGCTCCCACGGTCGTTGTCCGACCGTTTTCACGGCCGTCAGCACCAGCCGAGTTGCCCGGCTGGTGCTGACGGCCGTTTCGCGATGTGTGGGCGCACGCCGGGTTGTCCGGCGAGCGCGGGGCTCGGCAGGTGCCGCGGTGCGGGCCGGCCGGCGTGGGCCGGGGCGGATCGGGGCTTTCCCGGCGTACCCGATGGGGGTGATGTGGCCTGGAGGGGGATCGGTCGTAAGCGAAGGCAGGGGGTGAGGGTGACGGGGGAGACTGAGCGGCGGAACAGGGGAAGATCACCGGCTCACAACCGGGTTCACCTGGGAAGTGACCTGCCGTTATCGGGACGGAAACATTCGCCTACCGTTTCGGAAATCAGGTCTTAGGACTCTTGCAGCGGAAACAGCGGCACGGCACAGGACGGAGACCGGATGACCGAGGGCGCACTGGCCGGGTTCACCGTGGCGGTCACCGCGGAGCGACGCCGCAGTGAGATGACCGCACTGCTGGAACGGCGCGGCGCGCGGGTGGTCAGCGCTCCGGCGATCACCATCGTGCCGCTGATCGACGACGACGCGTTGCGGGCGTCCACCGAGGCCTGCATCGGGCTGGAACCGCACATCGTGGTGGCGACGACCGGTTTCGGGTTCCGCGGCTGGCTGGAAGCGGCCGAGGGCTGGGGGCTGGGCGACACACTGCGGGCCTCGCTGAACAACGCGAAGATCATCGCGCGAGGGCCGAAGCCGTGCGGGGCGATCCGGGCGGCCGGGCTCTCCGAGGACTGGGCGGCCAAGACCGAAGGCTCCGAGGAGGTGCTGGAACGGCTGCTGCACGACGGCGTGACCGGCCGGCGGATCGTGGTGCAGGAGCACGGCGAGCCACAGGTCGAGTTCGTCGAGGCGCTGCGCTCGGCCGGGGCCGCGGTGGTCGAGGTGCCGGTGTACCGGTGGGCGCTGCCGCCCGACACCGCCCCGATCCGGCGGCTGACCGAGCAGGTCGCGGCCGGGCAGATCGACGCGGTGACGTTCACCAGCGCGCCCGCGGTCAAGGCGTTCCTGCAGATGGCCGGGGAGACCGGGGCGGACGTCGTCACCGCGTTCCAGAATGGCACGCTCGCCGCCGTCGTGGGGCCGGTGACCGCGGCGCCGCTCGTGGCACTGGACGTGCCGGTGGTGATGCCGGAGCGGTACCGGCTCGGGGCGCTGATCAAGACGGTCACCGACGAGCTGCCGCTGCGGGCGCTGCGACTGCAGGTGGCGGGGACGACGCTGGAGGTGCGGGGTCATGCCGTACTGATCGACGGGGTGACGCACGGGCTGGCGCCGGCGGCGATGGCGATCCTGGTGTCGCTGGCCCGGCGGCCGGGGGCGGTGGTCTCCAAGGAACAGCTTGCGGCGGCGTTGCCGCGCGGGAACGACGGGCACGCGGTGGACGTGGCGGTGGCGCGGCTGCGGGCGGCGCTCGGGTCCGGGAAGCACATCGAGACGGTGATCAAGCGCGGGTATCGGTTGCGGGTGGACGAGGCGGCTTGATCGCGAGGCCGGCCGTTTCGGGGGCGGTGGGGGGACGCGGTCGCGTTGTGCGGACTGCTGTCGCCCACCTGGGTGCGGAGCGCGCCGCAACTTCACACGCTCGGCCGTTCCAGCCCGTGTGTGGGGACTTTGGGTGCGGAGCGCGCCGCAACTTCACACGCTCGGTCGTTTCACCCCGTGTGTGGGGACTTTCGGTGCGGAGCGCGCCGCAACTTCACACGCTCGGCCGGTCCAGCCCGTGCGTGGGGAGTTTGGGTGCGGAGCGCACCGAAAGTCCCCACACAGAGCCCGCCCTCCCTGGGGGCTCCCCCTTGGACAGTGTGGCGG
>NZ_LLZH01000344.1:0-38228 GCF_001509495.1 Actinoplanes awajinensis subsp. mycoplanecinus
GGATGAAGCCGCCGATCATGCAGATCGAGGCGACTCTGAGGGCGACCCGGGCCAGGCGCTCCCCGCGGCGCTTCGCGATGCTGCCCAGAATCAGGGCGATCACTCCGAAGATGAACGGGGAGAGCAGGACCGCGATGCCGCCGAAGATGAAGGTCAGGATGCTGAAGACCGAGCTCTGAGACCCGAGATGGGGCGCATAGCCGGGGTAGGGCTGCCCCGGATAGGGCTGGCCCGGATACGGCTGGCCGGGATACGCCTGGTCCGCGTAGGGCTGGCCCGGATACGGCTGGGCGGGGTAGGCCTGGTCCGGATACGGCTGACCCGGGTAGGGCTGCCCGGGATACGGCTGCCCGGCGCCGGGCTGACCGGGAGGGGCGTAGGCGCCAGGAGGGCTGTAAGGCGACGGCGGGCTGTAGGGCGGCGGGTATGCCGCCGCGTGATCGCCGGCCGGCGGGGAGTAAGGCTGAATGGGCGGCGAGGAGGGACTCTCAGCAGCCGGGGCAGCGCTGAACGGCCGGGTAGGCGTAAGCGGCGCCGCACCAGACGGCTGCGCCGGCGCCGGGTTCGCGCTGAACGGCTGCGTGGGAGAAGCCGGAGTCGCGCCGAACGGCTGCGTCGGAGCAAGAGGAGCCGAGGAAGCCGGAGTCGCGCTGAACGGCTGCGTCGGCGCAGGAGGAGCCGCGGGAGCCGGGGACGTCGGGCCGTCGACGTGCGGGGTCGCGTACGGGTCGCCGGTGGTCGGGCCGGTGAACGGGTCGACCGGGACGCCGTACGGAGCAGTCGCCGGGTGCGCCGGGTCGGTACGGCTGCCGCCCGACAGCGGGTCGGACAGCGACGACGCGGCCAGCGGATCCGGCCAGGCGGCAGCGGACGACGCGCCCGGGTCGGTACGGCCGCACGCCGAGCAGACGCCGTTCGCCGGTACGGCGATCGAGCCACAGAACGTACAAGTCATGGTGTTTCTCCAGGCGTCAGCTCGACGCCGGACCCGGGTGGATCGGCGCCACCGGCGGGCACCCCGACCGCGGGCCGTGGCTCACCGGTGGCTGGCAAGCCTAGCCGCCGCCGTCGACTCGTCATACAGCTCTTCCAGGCGACGCGTCTGCTCGACCAGGTCGAAATGCGTGCTCACCCGGCGGCGGGCCTGCACCCCGAAGCGGTGGCGCAGCTCCGCGTCGCCGAGCAGCCGGGTCAGTGAGCCGGCCAGCGCGGCCGGGTCCGCCTCCGGGATGAGCAGGCCGGTCTCGCCGTCGACGACCGCCTCCGGGATGCCGCTGTGCCGGGTGGCGGCGACCGGCAGGCCGAGCGCGGCCGCCTCCAGCAGAGTGGTCGGCAGGCCCTCGGTGTCGCCGTCCGGCGCGGTCTTCGACGGGCACGCCAGGATCCGGGACTCGGCGAGGTGCCGCTGCACCGCCTCGGGTGACCGGCTGCCCACGAACGTCGCGTCCACCCGCAGGTCCTCGGCCCGGGCACGCATCGCCGGCATCAGCTCGCCGTCGCCGATGAACAGCGCGCGCGGCCGCGGCGAGTGCATCGAGGCGAGCGCGGTGAGCAGGTCGTCGATGCCCTTCTTCGCGGTGAACCGGCCGACGAACACCACGTCCCAGCGCTTCGGCACCATCGGCACGGCCGGCGGCACGAGCACGCCGGTGTGGTGCACCCGCACCTTCGCCGGGTCGGCGCCCCACCGGACCGCCTGCTCGCGGATCACCTCGGAGACCGCGATGACCATGGCGGCACGGCGGAACACGGTCTGCAGATTGCGGCGGTACCGCACGCCCTTCGCGCCCGGAGCCGTCGGCTGGCGGGTGACGTCATGCCCGTGCACGGTCACCACCAGAGGCACGCCGAGACGCCCGGCCGAGTGGCTGACCAGCCAGCCGTCGCCACCGAAGTGCGCGTGCACGAGCTCAGGTCGTACCTCGGAAAGGGTCTGGAAAAGCCGGGGCGAAGCCCCGGTGAGACGAAGCCGCAGAAACCCACGGCCGTCCGGAAAAGCAATCACATCCTGGGTACGGGAGAGAGCCGACTCGATCCTGGTCGCGCCCACATAGGTCGGCGTCCAGCGGGCCAGGGCGTCGCCCTGACCGCGGATGAACGTCTCCGAGCCGGGCAGCATCGCGCTGCGCCAGATCGCGACACGGCGGTCAGTCGACATCGGCGGGGACCCGGTCGTCCTGCGGCTGCGGAGGGCTCTTCGGCCGGCCCACGATCAGGTCGCGCAACCGGTGCCGCATGCTCGGCGGCAGCGCCCAGATCTGCAGGTGCGTGAGGTAGTCGAGGGCGCCCGGGCGACCCTGCCCCCGAGCCTCGGCGAGCAGCTCGCGGAAGAGCTTCACGTCGCGGGTCGGCGCGGTCATCGAGCTGAGCACGCTGAGCGTGAACGCCGCGTACGCCCGCGGGGTGAACAGGTCACGGCTGGCCCGCAGCCACTCCAGCTGTTCGCGCCACGGGTTCTGCAGGCTGATCCGATCGCGGTCCTCGTCCTGGTGCCAGAGGACCAGTGGCTCGCTCGCGTAGATCAGCTCGGTGCCCGGCTCGCGCAGCGCCCGCAGCGCCCAGTCCAGCTCCTGCTGGCGGCGCAGGCCGACGGTGAACGGCACCCGGCGCCACAGCTCGGTGGACGCCAGGATGGTGGACGTCTGGATGAACCCGTCGCCGTAGAACAGGCCGCGGCGGACGGTGAAGTACTCGCTGATCGGCTCGCCCGGGGCGGGCAGCCGGCGTGGCATGACCGAGTCGGCGCGCGGCGTCCGGTTGATCATCCGGCAGGCGACGACCGGGTCCGGCACGCCGGAGGCCTCGGCCAGTCCGATCTGCACGGCCAGCTTGGTGGGCAGCCATTCGTCGTCGTCGTCGAGCATCGCGGTCCAGCGGCCGCGGGCGTGCCGGGCGCCGACGTTGCGGGCGTTCGGGGCCTTGCCGCGCTCCGGCAACACGATCACCTCGAGCCGCGGGTCGCCGATCTCGGCCAGAGCCTTCACGGTGGCCTCGTCGGGGCCGTCGACCACGACGATCACCTCGAGGTTCCGCCAGGTCTGTCCGAGTGCACTGCGCGCGGCGCGAACGGCCAGCTCCGGCCGGTTGCACGTCGGGATGACGACACTGACATCCGGTTCGGGGGACATGCCGCGGACGTTATGAGCCCCCGGCGGCGCGACAGTTAACGGAGATCGGCGGGTGAGGGGTTAACAGGCGAGCAACACGCGTACCCAAAATTTTCCTCGCGCCACGGCAGTCTTTCGCGGCGCCGCGCCCGTCTTCATGATTGGAAGTACCCCGGAGACGAGGAGCCGATCTTGCGCAGGACCAGCAGACGCCGACGTCGCTCACCCCGCTGGGCCTTCTGGACCGTCGTTGTGGGATCGGTGCTGCTGGTGGCCGGTGGCGGCAGCGCGGTGGGTCTCAAGGCCACGGTCGCCGCGGCCACCTCCGCGGTCGGCCAGGACGAGCTGCTCGGCTCGGCGAAACCCGAGCTGGAGAAGAAGAACGCCAGTCTGGACGGCGCGAAGAACATCCTGCTGGTCGGCATCGACCAGCGCCCCGACCAGATCAACGGCGAGCCGCTGCGGTCCGACTCGATCATCCTGTTGCACGTCAACAAGGACCATTCGAGCGGCTACCTGGTCTCCCTCCCCCGCGACAGCCTGGTCACCATCCCGGCCTACGACAACACCGCGCAGAAGTTCGCCGGCGGCCGCGCCAAGATCAATGCAGCGTTCGCCTTCGGCACCCGGGGGCTGAAGGGCAACGACGCGCTGAAGCACGGCTTCGAGCTGCTCACCATGACGGTGAAGGAGCTGACCGGGATCACTCCGGACGCCGGCGCGATCATCGACTTCCAGGGCTTCCGCGACGTGGTGAAGGTGCTCGGCAAGGTCTGCATGTACGTCGACACCGACACCACCTCGATCCACAAGGGCACCGGCAAGGACGGCAAGCCGGCCGCACCGTTCGTGATCAACCCGGACGGCACGCTGAAGCGCTCGATCCCGGGCGTGAAACCGAACTTCTACGCCAAGGGCGACCACTGCTTCACCCCGGCCGAGGCGCTCGACTTCGTCCGGCAGCGTGACCTGCTCGGGGACAACTCGCTGGACTACGGCCGGCAGCGGCACCAGCAGCAGTTCTTCAAGGCCATCATCAACCAGGCGCTGAAGGACGGCCTGGACTCGCCGACCAAGCTGCCGTCGCTGCTCACCGCGTTCGGCAAGTCGATGACCATCGACACCGGCGGGATCCAGCTGGCCGACTGGGCGCTGTCGCTGCGCAGCGTCAAGCCGGACAACCTGGTCACCATCAAGACCAACGAGGGTGAGCTGAACTCCGACTCGATACCGGGGCTCGGCAGCGTCGAGATCCTGAGCGACGACAGCATGAAGCTGCTGCAGGCGATGAAGAAGGACGACATCGACGAGTTCCTGCTGGGCCACCCCAAGTTCGTCGACCCGGCCTGATCGGGTCCCGCGCGGCGGCGGGTGGTGGCTCACAGGTGTAGCAGGGGTGTGGCGGATAGGGTCAGCGGGTGCGGAGCAAGCAGCGGCTCACCGAGGACATCCGGCGGGACCGACGGGCGGCGCTGGTCGTCAACACCCGGTCACGGCGGGGACGCCAGCTCTACGACGATGCCCGCGAGTCCCTGGTCGCCGCCGGGTTCGACCTGCTCGGCACGTATGCCATGGAGCACTCCGGCGACCTCGAAGGACTGCTCGCCGACGCGCTCGGCAAGGGCCCCGACCTGCTGATCGCCGGCGGTGGCGACGGGACGATCAGCACGGCCGGCCGGATGCTCGCCCACCAGGACGTCGCGCTCGGGCTGCTGCCGCTGGGCACCACCAACAACTTCGCCCGCACCGTACGCATCGAACCCGACCTGCAGGCCGCGATCGCCACCCTGGTCGACGGCAAGGTGATCGACGTGGACCTGGGCCTGGCCGGGGACATGCCGTTCACCAACCACGTCGGCATCGGCCTCTCCGCCGAGGTGATGATCAGCGCCCCGCCGCGGTTGAAGCGTCTGACCGGGCGGATCGCCTACCCGCTCACCGCGCTCGGGCTGCTGGCCCGGCACCGCCCGCTGCGCGCCACCATCCGGGCCGACGGCCGCGAGCTGCACTTCCACACCCACCAGGTGTACGTGGCCAACGGCGGCTTCCACGCCGGCCGGCCGATCACCGCGGACGCGCACGCCGACGATCGGCTGCTGGTGGCGTACCCGGTCGGCGGACCGTCCCGGCGCGAGCTGCTCCGCGAGACCGCCCGCAACGCCGCCACCGGCCACCGCCGCACGCTGCACGAACGGCCGTTCCTCGCCGTCCGCGAACTCTGGCTGGAGACCGACCGCCCGGCCCACGTCGAGGTCGACGGGGAACCGTGCGGCTCGACACCGATGCGGATCGCGGTGGACGCCAACGCCCTGCGCATCATGGCCCCGGCCGACAGCCCCGACCACTGACCCCCAGCCGAGCCCACCGAGTGTGTGAAGTTTCGGCGCGGAGCGCACCCAAACTTCACACACAGACCGGAAGTCACCAGAGCGTGGGGAGTTAAGGCGCGCTCCGCACCCAAACTTCACACACAAGCCGACAGCCCACCCTGCGTAGGGAGTTCAGGCGCGCTCCGCACCGAAAAATCACACGCACGTTGCCTCGGGATCAGGAAGCGGCTTCGGGCGCGGTGTCCTTGCGGTCGGAGTGGCCGAGGTCGCGGTCCGGGGCGACGCGGTCCCGGACCAGGCGCTTGAGCTGCGGCAGGTCGGGGAAGCCGTCGGGTTTGCGGTTCCAGAGGATCTCGCCGTCCAGGCGTACCTCGAAGACCCCGCCGATGCCCGGGACCAGCGCCACCTCGCCCAGATCCCGCGGAAACGTGGTGAGCAGCTCCTGCGCCAGCCACGCCGCGCGGAGGAGCCAGCGGCACTGTGTGCAGTACTCGATCTCGAGGCGAGGCGTCCGGTTCGTCACAACGACCGAGTATCCCCTCACCTCGCGGCGGGCAAATCACTGGAACGGCGTTTCCCCCCGGAGGAACGGAGCAGGCATGGTCAGCACTGCGGCCCACCGCCGGCACCACCCGCCCGAAAGCAGACCGCGACCCACCGCCGGCATGAGCCGGGCTCGGGCCGGGCGCTGACCGAGGCGCGCAATGCCGGTCACGTCGCCACCGCGGGAACTCGGCTGACAACAGGCAGCGACGCGGATCCTCTGGCAGAGTTGCCGGATGACACCCAAAACGCTGTCGTATCTGTCGCACTGGACGGTCTACGTCCCGGTGCTCGCCGTTGCCGCGCTCGTGCTGACGTGGGGCCGCGACCTGCCACCGCCGGCGGTGGTGCTGGCCGCCGCGCTGCTCGCCGGCGCCGTGCTCGCCGCCGTGCACCACGCCGAGGTCGTCGCGCACCGGGTCGGGGAACCGTTCGGCTCGCTGGTGCTCGCGGTGGCTGTCACGATCATCGAGGTCGCGCTGATCGTCACCCTGATGATCAGCGGTGGCGAGAAGACGCAGTCGCTGGCGAGGGACACCGTCTTCGCCGCCGTGATGATCACCTGCAACGGCATACTCGGCATCTCGCTGCTGGTCGGAGCGTTGCGGCGACGGATCGCGGTCTTCAACCCGGAAGGCACCGGGTCGATGTTCGCCACCGTCGCGATGATCGCCACACTCAGCCTGGTCCTGCCGAGCTTCACCACGAGCCGGCCCGGCGCGCAGTTCTCCCCGGCCCAGCTCGGGTTCGCCGCGTTCGCCTCGCTCGGGCTGTACCTGCTCTTCGTGGCCGTGCAGACCCGCCGGCACCGCGACTACTTCCTGCCGATCACCACGGCCGGCCAGGTGATCGACGCCGAGGAGCACCTGGAGCCGCCGTCGAGCCGGGCCGCGCTGACCAGTCTCGGTCTGCTGCTCGTCGCCCTGATCGGCGTGGTCGGCCTGGCCAAGGGCGTTTCGCCGGCCGTCGAGTCGGCCGTCGAGAGCGCCGGCCTGCCGCAGGGGGTCGTCGGTGTCGTGATCGCGCTGATGGTCCTGCTCCCGGAGACGATCGCCGCGGTCCGCGCCGCCTCCCGGGACCGCATCCAGACCAGCCTCAACCTGGCACTCGGCTCCGCGATGGCCAGTATCGGACTGACCATCCCGGCGATCGCGGTCGCGATGATCTGGCTGGACGGCCCGCTTCTGCTCGGCCTCGGCGGAACACAGATGGTGCTGCTCGCCCTCACGGTCGCGGTCGGCACGTTGACGGTGGTCCCCGGCCGCGCCAACGTCCTCCAAGGCGGCGTCCACTTGAGTCTTCTCGCTGCGTTTCTCTTTCTGGCTGCCAGCCCTTAAAGACCGCACGAACATCAAGATCAAGAGCTTGATGTCGTGCGTCCGCTGTGGTGCAGATCGTCGCTCCCGCCGGGACCCCTGCGGGCTCCGCTGGCCGCTGGCGCGTCCATGACGCGGAGCCCTCCGGGGCGACGTCCGTGGGCGGTAACGGTCAGAGCAAACCCCACAAGCACGAGGCCCCGCCCCGGAAACGGGCGAGGCCTCGAGGTGAAGCGGGATGCGCGGGCGTGAGACAAGGCGCGCGGCGTGGGAGGGCGCGCGGCACGGGACGGGCGCCGCGCGGCGTGGGGTCAGTTCATGCTGGGGGCGGTGGACGCGGTGGCGCCCTTCCAGGAGATGGTCTCGTAGGGGGCCAGGACCATGGCGCAGACCGGCGTGCCGTCCGAGACGACGCCGTGCACCACGTAGTCCGGGCCCTCGAACTCCTCCTCGTGGCCCTTCACCAGGTCACGCAGGCTCGCCCGGATCGACTCGGTGACGAACGCCTCGCTCGTCCCCTCGTGCTCGACGAAGAGCCCGCCCTGACCGTCCCGCCGCTGCACCCAGCCGATACCGGCCCAGGCCTCCTCGCCGGGCTGACTGGCGTGCTGCTCGGCGTAGACGCAGAACAACCGGTCACCCCACGCCCCGACCGGGACCGGCGCCTTGCCGCTCGCGTCGACGGTCGTACCGGGCGGGATGACGCTGGACAGCCGGACCAGGTTGTAGAAACCGCACTCCATGGCCACCAGCGCATCGTGGAACGCGCTCAGCGAGGTGGTTCCCCGCCCGATGGCGCGAACGACGGGGATCTGGTCGTAGACGACGGAGTCAGTCATGGGGCTCCTCGAAGCGGTAGAACGGCGGCGCGGGGGACTCACCCAGTGTGCCGAGTCCCCCACGCTGCGCCGATCCCCCGCAGAGACCGAGAGAAATGGCCGACCGTCACCTAAAGTCACGCACCGCGAAGCCGCCGTCCCGCGCACTGATCATTCCCGGTTGATCGAGATCCGGCTCACGTGCTCCAGCCAGCGGCCGATCACGTCCACCTCGGACGCCGTGAAACCAGCGATGAGCTGCTCGTTCAGGTCTCCGACCAGAACGTGGGCGCGGGCAACGGACGCGTGGCCGCGCGGGGTCAGGGAGAGCCGGACCGCACGGGCGTCGTCCGGATCCGGCGAGCGGGTCACGCAGCCACCGCGCTCCAGCCGGTTGACCAGACCGCTGATCCCGGACGGCGACGCGCCGAGCGCGGCGGTCACGTCGCCGATCAGCGCGTTCTCGTGCCCGGCGAGGTAGAAGAGCACGCCGGCGCCGGCCGCGCCGATCCCGGTGTCCGCGGAACGGGCGTCGATCCAGCGCCGGACCGTGCGGTCGGCGTTGAAGAGCAGGAAGATCAAACGAGGCAGGCGCACGCGGTCATCTTGACGCCTTCTCCGCGTGGGCCTGCAACCAGGCCAGCAGTTCCGGCCAGACCGTGTCCCGCACCGAGCGGCGCAGCAGCCCGTGATGCCCGATCATCGGCACCCCGGCACCGGCCGGTGTGTACGTCCGCCGCTCCACGACCGCCCCGGTCAGGTGCACGGTCAACGCGTCCATCTGGCCGGGCGTGGACCACGGGTCGTCCGAGGTGCCGACGGCCAGCACCGGCCCGGTGACGGTGGCGGCCCGTTCCGGCGCGCGCATCGACGGGTCGTCGAAGAAGTAGTTGCCGAGCCGGGCCCAGCGACCCCACTCAGCCATCGCGGCGGCCGGCAGGTCCTCGCCGAGCCCCAGCCGGCGGGCCGGGACGTAACCGAGGAGCCGCCCGAACGCCGGGCCGAGGACGTGCAGCATGAGCCGCACCCGCACCCGCTCGGCGAACGAACCGATGGCGCGCACCGCGGCCAGGTGCGACGCGACGATCACCGAGGCGGCCGGCTGTCCCGCCGCGCCGAGCGCGATGACGTGCCCGCCGAGGCTGTGCCCGAGGGCGAGCCGGGGCAGGCCGGGGAACCGCTCGGCGGCCCAGGTCGCCACGGCCGGGGCGTCGGCGCCGATCCAGTCGCGCATGCCCAGGTCACGGTGGTCGCGCGGGTGACCGGACCGGCCGGTGCCGCGATAGTCGTAGGTGACCGTGGCGATCCCGTGCTCGGCGAGGTAGCCGGCGAAGGACGCGTAGAAGCCCTGCGGGGTGGCGGTCGCCGAGTGCACGACCAGGACGGCGACCGGCGTCTCGGGCAGGAACAGGGTGGCCGTGACGGCGCCACCGGTCGCGACCGGGATCCGTACCGTCTCGCTATTTCGCATGCGAAATAAGATAGCGGACGACTGAAAGGATCACCCAGTGCCGATCCTGTGCGTTGCGCTACTGGCCGCTGTGATCATCGGGTTCCCCGGGCTGGTGCCGAACGCGATCGGCAACCTGGGCAGCCTGATCGAGACGTTCCTGCCGTGGTCGGTCCTGCTCGTGCCGCTGCTGCTCGTGATCGCCGGGTGGCGGCGGTCCCGGCTCGGCGCCCTCGGCACGCTGCTGCCGCTCGCGGTCTGGCTGGTCCAGTTCGGCGGGCACCTGCTGCCCCGGGACACCGGGACGCCGGAGCTGACCGTGGTCCAGCACAACGTCAGCGACGAGAACCCGGACCCGGCCGCGACCGCCCGCGCGCTGCTGGCCGCCGGACCCGACCTGGTCGGGCTGGAGGAGGTGCTGCCCGAGGCGGTGCCGGCGTACGCGAGCGTGCTGGACCCCGCGCTGCCGTTCCACACCGTGCAGGGCACCGTGGCGCTCTGGTCGCGGTTCCCGCTGACCGAGGCGGCGCCGGTGGACATCCGCCCGCACGACCTGGGCACGGACTGGAACCGTGGCCTGCGCGCCGTCGCCCGCGCTCCGCGGGGTGACATCGCGGTCTACGTCGCCCACCTGCCGTCGGTGCGGCTCACCGCGGGCGGGCTCACCTCGGACCGCCGGGACGAGAGCGCCCGGCGCCTCGGCGCGCTGATCAGCGCCGACCCGGTGCCGCGGCTGCTCGTGATCGGCGACCTGAACACCACCGCCGGCGACCGCGGGCTGCGGCCGATCAGCCGGTCGACGACCGCGCCGCCGGCCGATTTCGCCCTCACCTGGCCGGCCGCCGCCCCGGTCGCCCGGATCGATCAGATCCTGGCCCGGTCGATGACGGTGACCCGGCTGCGCGCCCTGCCCCGGACGGCGAGCGACCATCGGCCGCTCGCCGCCGGGATCGGGTGACGCGTCAGTACTGCGCGGGCGGCGGGGTCGCCTGCGCCTTCTTCTGCTGGAGCGCGATCAGCACCGTCGCGGCCAGACCGGCGATCGCGGCGATGACCAGCAGCCAGAGGCCGAAGCCGATGCTGACCTTGATCGAGGAGCTGAACGCCTTGCCGAGGCCGAACGGGTCGTCCTGGCCGCCGAACGCGTCCTTCAGCTTGTTGGCCGCCGACTGCACGTCGATGATCTCGTAGATCGCGATCACCAGGAGCAGGCCGGAGACGCCGACGCCGGCCCACGGGGCGTAGGACGGCAGCACCGGCTTGCCCCGCAGCGTGATGGCCGCGTAGGCGACCAGCGCGAGACCGAGCAGCAGGGTGAAGAACCCGGCCGAGCCGTCCATGCCGGACGCCGTCTGGGTGCCGGTGATCGGCGCGGTGACCGACGCCCACGGCATGAACGACGCCAGGAACGCGATGACACCGGCGCCCAGCACGGTCCAGGTCAGGGCGGGCTTGACCGGAGCGGCGGCCGGACCGGCGCCGAAGCCGGTGAAGCCGGGCTGGGGCTGGCCGTACCCCGGCTGGGGCTGACCGTAGCCCTGCGGCGGCTGACCGTAACCGGGCTGGGGCTGGCCGAAGCCCTGCTGCGGCGGCGGGCCGTAACCCGGCTGGGGCTGGCCGAAGCCCTGCTGCGGCGGCTGACCATAACCGGGCTGGCCCGGCTGCGGCTGGCCGTAACCCGGCTGGGGCTGGCCGTACGCAGGGCCGCCGGAGCCGGGGGCCGGGGAACCCGGGGCCGGAGGAACGGGACCGCCGTACGGGTGCTGCTCCGGCGGCGGGTTGTGGTCCTGGGTCATGACGCGCTCTCCTCGGTTATCTGCAGCCCGGGGCGCCGGATGGCGGAACGGACCTCAAGAACCAGCAATGTAGGACATGGTCGCTCACCGCGACCACCCGCTGTACCGACGATCACGGTCTATCCGGTTGTCCATGTCCGGCCTGGCAGTCGCCCTTGAGCAGCGCGAGCACGCTGTCACGGTATCGACAGCCGGCTATGGAGGGCCATGCGGATGTCACCGGGAGGCGGTAAGCCGACAGAAAAGTGCGGACGCCCACCGGCGCCCGCACTTCTCACCCTTCGATCAGGCCCAGCCGGTCACCACGTTCCAGCTCGCGTCGGCGGAGAGCGTCTGCGGCCGGTCCCAGCTCGATCCGGTGCCCGCCGCGGTCCAGGCCTGCGAGTCGAAGTGCCGCAGGAGCCGGCCCGGGAAGTTGATCGATTCGAAGGTCACCCCGACGCCGCCCAGTCCGCGGCGGGCGCAGAAGGTGGCGTCCGCCGCGAACAGCGCCGAGGCGTCGTTCGCCGCCAGCCGGATCCGGTTGTCGGCGTGCCGCAGGAACCGGCCCGGGTAGTTGACCGACTCGAACGAGTAGCACGACGAGTCGGACAGCCCGTGCCGCAGGGTGAAGGTGGCGTCCTGCTTCAGCAGCGCGGCGCTGCCCGCGTTGACCGACTCGGTCCAGCCCAGGTCACTGGCGTGCCGCAGGTACCGGTCGGTGTATCCCCACGTGGTGACCTGCAGCGAGCGCCGCACGTCGTACCCGAGGAGCACCGAACTGCGCCACTGCGCCGGGTTGGCGACGTTCCAGGTGGCGTCGGCGGCGAAGCCCGCCGTGCCGTCGTTCGCGGCCAGGTAGACCAGCTCCGAGGCGTGCCGCAGGAACGAGCCGGGGAAGTTGTACGACTCGAACGACACCCCACCGGCGGCCAGCCCGGCCCGCGTGCACCAGGTGGCGTCGGCCCGGAACGTCCCGCCGGTGTCCGCGTCGATCCGCGCCCGCCCGGACGCGTGCCGCAGGTACTTGCCCGGGTTGTTCACCGACTCGAACGAGTAGCAGCGCGGGTCGGCGAGCCCGGCCACGGTACGGAACGACGCGTCCTGCCGCGCGGTGTCCCCGCTGATCACGTCGGTCCGGGCGAGCGAGTCGGCGTGCCGCAGGTACCGGTTGGTGTAGCCGGCCGTGGTCACCTGGAACGACCGGGTGTGCCCGAGGGTGAGCGGCACGACGGCGTTCTGGTTCTTCGACGCGTTGATCAGGTTGGTCAGCGCGGTGCGCACCTGGCCGGTGTCCACCTTCTGGACCTGCCGGTCGTACGTGTAAAGGCCGTTGTATTCGCCCTCCACGTCGGTGATCTCGGTGTAGACGAAGCCGGACAGGCCCCGCGAGGTCATCAGCCGTTCGCTGTCCCGGATCATCCCGGTGAACCGGTCGGTGAGGTGTGCCGGGCTGGACATCTGCTCGTACGCGAAGTACTGCCCGTTCGGGCTGTACTCGTGGCCGGGCGTGCGCAGCCCCAGCCCGCCGAACTCGCCCAGGATCGACACCCGGGTCGCGGACGGCAACGGCGCCTCCGGGCCGGTGTACATGTGCCAGTCGATGATGTCGCCGGTGCCCGGGTCACCCTTGGACGCGCAGCAGTTGAAGCCACTGTGCGGGTTCATCAGCCGGGTCGGGTCGTACGCCTTGAGGTCCCGGGTGATCCGCTGGGTGTCGGCCAGGTTCCACTCGCCCCAGCCCTCGTTGAACGGCACGTAGGTGATCACCGCCGGGCTGAACCGGTGCTCGTCGATGATCTCGCGGGCCTCGGACTCGTACTCGGCGATCTGCGCCGCGGTCTTGGTGGCGTCCCCGCCGGACGGGATGTCCTGCCAGACCAGCAGGCCGAGCCGGTCCGCCCAGTAGTACCAGCGGGCGGGCTCCACCTTGATGTGCTTGCGGACCATGTTGAAGCCCAGGTCCTTGTGCTTCTGGATGTCCGAGGCCAGCGCCGCGTCGGTGGGCGCGGTGTAGAGGCCGTCCGGCCAGAAGCCCTGGTCGAGCGTGCCGGCCTGGAAAACGAACTCGCCGTTCAGGGTGGGCCGCAGCACGCCGTTGACCATCTTGGTGCCGACCTCGCGCATGCCGAAGTAGTTCACCACCTGGTCGACGGTGGCCCCGCCGGAGTCCCGCAGCGAGACCCGCAGGTTGTAGAGGTACGGGTCGTCCGGCGACCAGAGCCGGGTGTTCGGCACCGGGACGGTGAACTCGGTGGCGCCACTGGTCGTGGTCCCCACCACCGTGCTGCCGGAGAGCGCCTCGGCGACCACACTTGACGCAGTCCCCCGGGTGAACACCTTCACCCGGATGTTCTTGGCAGCGAGGTTGGGATAGATGTCGACCGAGTAGATCGAGGTGGTGGCGGTCGGCTCCAGCCACACCGTCTGCCAGATGCCCGAGGTGGGTGTGTAGAAGATGCCGCTCGGGTTGTTGGTCTGCTTGCCGGACGGCTGTTCCTCGCCGCGGCCGTCGGTCGGGTCGTACACCCGGACGACGATCTCGTTGGCGCCGGCGGTCAGCTGCGGGGTGATGTCCACCTCGAACCGGTCGTAGCCGCCCTTGTGCGTGCTCACCTGGGTGCCGTTGACCCAGACGGTGGACTCGTAGTCGACCGCGCCGAAGTGCAGCTGCACCCGCCGGCCGCTCCACGCCGCCGGGACGGTGAAGGTACGGCGGTAGAACATCAGGTCGCGGTTGTCGTTGCGCATGATCCCGGAGAGGGCGGACTCCACCGGGTACGGCACGTTGATCCGCTCCGGCAGGGTCTGCCCGATCGGCGGCGCGGCGTTCCGGTTGACGTTGCCACTGCCGTCGGTGGCCGGGTTCAGGAACTGCCACTCGCCGTTGAGCGACTGCCAGTCCGGGCGGGTCATCTGCGGGCGGGGGTACTCGGGTAGCGGGTTGGTGGTGGAGACCTGACTGGTCCACGGGGTGACCAGCGGCGGGGTCTTCGCCGGTGCGGCCGCTGCGGGCGCGCCGGTGACCGTGAGGCCACCGGCGACAAGCGCGAGAGCGGCCACCGTTCTGAGGACGAGGTGGCGCATCGAACTCCTTAGGGGGAGGCGGAGCGTCTTTCTTCAGGGGGATGGGGCGCGTCTGACCCGTACCAGATAGGTCTGGGCCACGACCACGGCGGCGAGGAAGCCGCCGCTGATCACCTGTTGCCAATTGCTGTTGACGTCGCCGACCTGGTTGATCAGGTTCTGGATCACGCCGAGCAGCAACACTCCGGCGACCGTTCCGGCGATGGATCCGGAGCCGCCGGTGAGCAGGGTGCCGCCGATGACCACGGCGGCGATGGCGTCGAGTTCCATACCGCTGCCGAGCACCGTGACGCCGGAGCCGAGCTTGGCCGCGTTGATCGCCCCGGCCAGGCCGGCCAGCAGCCCGGAGAGCAGGTAGACACCGATCTTGATCCGGCGGACCGGCAGGCCCATCAGCGCGGCGGCGTCCTCGCTGCCGCCGATCGCGTTCACCGCGTGGCCGAACCGGGTCCGGTTCAGCACCACGATGCCCGCACCGACCAACCCGGCCGCCAGCCACACCTGGTAGCCGACGCCGAACAGCGCACCGGTGCCCAGCTCGTGGAACGCGTCGCTGCGCACCAGGTAGGTGGTCGACCCCTGATCGCTGATGCTGCGCATCAGACCGCGCGCGCCGAGCAGTGCGGCGAGCGTGACGATGAAGGGCGCCATTCCGGTACGGGCGATGAGCACCCCGTTGAGCACCCCGATCGCCCCGCACAGCAGCAGCGGCGCGACCAGCGCGGCGAGCAGGCCGTACTGGGAGGCCCAGGCGGCCACCACGCCACCGAGCACGTAGAGCGAGCCGACCGAGAGGTCGATCCCGCCCGTGATGATCACGAAGGTCATGCCGAGCGCGATCAGCATCGGCGGGGCCGCGGCGACCAGGATCGTCCCGGCGTTGTCCGCGCTGCGGAAGCCGGGGAACGTGGCCAGGCTGACCACCACCACGGTGACCAGCACCGCGAGCGCGCCCTGGCGCTGCACCGCGCCGGCCAGCCGGGACGGGCCGGCCGGAAGGGGAACGGACATCGTCACCGGGTCCTCCTCTCCCGGGCCACGTACACCGCGACCAGGATGATCACGGCCTGGGCCATCTCGGTGGTGGACGGCGGGAGATCGTGTTTGATCATGGTGGCGACCACCAGTTGCATGAGCAGGGCACCGGCCACGGTGCCGAGCACCCGGACCCGGCCGCCGGTGAGCGGGGTGCCGCCGACCACCACCGCGGTGATCGCGGACAGCTCGATCAGCAGGCCGACCGCCGAGGCGTCGCTGGACTGGATCCGGGACACCGAGAGCAGGCCGGCGATCGAGGCGAGCACCGCGCAGAGCACGTAGACCCCGATCAGCACCCGCTTCACCGGCAGACCGGCCAGCTCGGCGGCCGGCCGGTTGCCGCCGACCGCGAGCAGCCGCCGGCCGAACACGGTGCGCCGGACCACGAACGCGACCACCAGGACCAGCAGCGCGGCGATCCAGACCAGCACCGGCACCCGGAGGAAGTCGCCGGAGCCCAGGTAGAGGAAGTCCTCGTTGCGGACGTCCTTGAGCTTGCCCTCGGAGATCACCACGGCCAGGCCGCGGCCACCGACGAACAGCGCGAGGGTGGCCACGATCGGTTGCAGGCCGACCTTCGCCACCAGGATGCCGTTGATCAGCCCGATCGCGGCGCCGGCCGCCAGCGAGGCGAGGATCGCGGCGACCACGCCGTACCCGAGGTAGAGCGGGATCAGCGCGGCGGCGAGCGCCATCACCGAGCCGACCGAGAGGTCGATGCCCTCGGTGCCGATCACCAGCGCCATGCCCAGCGCGACGATCACCACGGGCGCCGCCTGGATCAGCTGGATGCGCAGGTTGCTGAGGGTCAGGAAGTACGGCGTGAACACGATGTTGTAGGCGATCAGCAGCAGGATCGCCAGGTAGACGCCGTACCGGGGCAGGCCTTTGCGCAGCCGGCTCAGGTCGATGCCGGTTCGCAGGGCTTCGGTGGTCATGCCGCGGCCTCCGCGATCGTGGCCATCAGGTCCTCGGTGGTCACCCGGTCGCCGGTGAGCACACCGACCACCACGCCGTCGCGCAGCACCACGACCCGGTCGGCGCCCTCGACCAGCTCCTCGGCGTCCGAGGAGACCAGCACCACGCCGAGCCCCTCGGCGGCCAGCTCGTCGATCAGCGCCTGCACCTCGGCCTTGGCGCCGACGTCGATCCCCCGGGTCGGCTCGTCCAGCAGCAGCACCTTCGGGTCGGTGGCGAGCAGCCGGGCCAGCAGCACCTTCTGCTGGTTGCCGCCGGAGAGGTCGCCGACCAGCTGGTCCGGACTCGCCGCCTTGATCCGCAACCGGCTCATGTAGGTCGCCACCACGGCGTCGATCTTCTTGTCGCTGACCAGGCCGAACCGGGTCATCCGGGGCAGGATGGCGAGCGCGATGTTGTCCCGGACCGAGAGCCCGGCGACGATGCCCTCGGCCTTGCGGTCCTCCGGCTGGGTCGCCACGCCGGCCCGGACCGCGCGGACCGTGCTGGGCCGGGTCAGGGTCACCCCGTCCACCTCGATCGTGCCGGAGTCCACCGGGTAGGCCCCGCCGATCGCTTTGATCGTCTCGCTGCGCCCGGCGCCGAGCAGCCCGCCGAGCCCGACCACCTCGCCGGGCCGCACCTCGAAGGTGATGTCGCGCAGCCGGGGCCGGCTGGTCAGCCCGGTCACCCGGAGCACCGGCTCGCCGGTCAGCACGCTCTCCGGCGTCTCGGTGAAGCTGGTGAAGTCCTCGCCGAACTCGCGGCCGATCATCAGCGAGACCAGCTTGCGCCGCTCCAGGCCGGCCATCGTCCCGGTGTGCACCAGCTTGCCGTCGCGCAGGATGGTGACCGCGTCGCAGATCTTGTAGAGCTCGTCGAGCCGGTGCGAGACGTAGACGATGCCGATCCCCCGGGCGTGCAGGTCCCGGATCACCCCGAACAGCGTCTCCACCTCGCGCGGCTCCAGCGACGAGGTGGGCTCGTCCATCACCACGACCTTGGCGTCGACCATGACGGCCCGGGCCAGCGCGACCATCTGCTGCGCGCCGAGGGCCAGGGTGCCGAGCCGGTGGCGTACGTCGGCGCGGACGCCGTACCCGGCGAGCACCTCGGTGGCCTCGTGGACCATCCGGGCCTCGTCCAGCAGCCCGAACCGGTTGCGCGGCTCGCGGCCGAGGAACAGGTTGTGCGCCACGCTCATCAGCGGGACGAGGTTGACCTCCTGGTAGATGGTGGAGATCCCGGCGCGCTGGGCGTCCAGCGGGGTGGCGAACCGGGCCGGCTCGCCCTGGTACCGCAGCTCACCGCCGTCCGGCTGGTAGACACCGGTGAGCACCTTGATCAATGTCGACTTGCCGGCGCCGTTCTCCCCCACCAGGGCGTGCACCTCGCCCGGTTGCAGGGTGAAGGACACCCCGTCCAGAGCTCGTACGCCCGGGAAGTTCTTGGAAACGCCGGCCACTTCCAGCAGCGCCATGCGCCGCCCTCCTTCTGCCGGGACCGGTGCCCGGCCGCGCGGCCGGGCACCGATTGAGAGCGCTCTCTAGTACGCGCTGCCGATGTCGGTCTTGGCGTTGCTCTCGTCGTAGGCACGGTCCTGGATGACGACGTCCTGCCCGACCGGGCCGCCGGTGAAGAACGTGGTCGCGGTCGCGAAGGCGAGCGGGCCGAACCGCGGGTTCGACTCGATGACCGCGGAGACCCAGCCGTCGACGATGCCCTGCACCGCGCCCTTGGTCCCGTCGATCGACACGATCTTGACGTCGCCGGCCTTCTTGCCGGCGCCCTTCAGCGCGGTGATCGCGCCCAGGGCCATCTCGTCGTTCTCGCCGTAGATGCCGTTGATGTTCGGGTTGGACTGCAGCAGCTGCTCGGCGACCTTCTGGCCGTCCTCACGGGAGAAGTTGCCGGTCTGCTCGAACGTGATCTTGATGTCCGGCGCGACCTTGGCGATCTGGTCCTTGAAGCCGCTGGTCCGCAGCGTGGTCACGTTGTTGCCGGGCGCGCCCAGCAGGATCGCCACCTCGCCGGAGTTGCCCAGCGCCTTGGCCATCGCGTCGGCGGCCCGCTTGCCCTGCTCGGCGAAGTCCGACCCGATGAAGGTCAGGTAGTCCTTGCAGGCCGCTGCGTTGATCTTCCGGTCGATCGTGATGATCGGGACGTGCTTGGCGGCCGCCTTGGCGAACACCGAGTCCCAGCCGTCCGAGTTCAGCGGCGCGATGACCAGCAGCTGGACGCCCGAGTCGATCATCTGCTCGACGTCGCTGATCTGCTTGTTGAACTGCGACGCGGCGTTCGCGGTCTTGAGCTTGGTGATGCCCAGCTTGGCGGCCTCGTCCTTGATGGACTGCGTCTCGGCGATCCGGAACGGGTTCGCCTCCTTCTCCGACTGGGAGAAGCCGACGCTCGCCGTCTTCAGGTCGAGCTTGGCGGCGCCGTACTGGTCGGCGGTGCAGGTGGCGGAGCCGGCCGGGGCCGACGCGACCACCTGGGTGGCGGCCGGCGCGGCCGAGGAACCGCCGGTGGCGCCGGAGTCCTCGCTCTTGGCGCAGGCGCCCGCGCCGAGCAGGAGGGCGGCCGCGGCGAAGGTGGCGGTGATGGTGCGTTGACGCGCAGAACTGACGTTTTTGAACATAGTTCTCCCCCAAAGCCAACGGCTTCACACGCAAAAGTTAGTTGATCACTCACTTGTCCGATCAGGTTCCAACACATTCACCCATCGACGCTCTTTATCTGTCAAGACCCCGAACTGTAACCACGGCGAAACGTGACATCAGCGCATCGTGATCTTGAGGGCACCGACGGTGGGCGCCGGGAGCCCGCCGGCGGGGCCTGAGCGGAATGTGCGGCCGCAATTGGTGCTGGACGGCACGTATCACGTCGGAGAACGGGCGTAAGAGCATTTCCAGAATTCGCATCGCTGCCGACCGGCGGCTGGATAGCGTTAGTCAAGGCGGCGACCGGACGGTCGCCACCGAATTCCTCGTGCCGCGGGAGAGGAATGATGTGGAAAGCAACCGAGCGACAGGGTCCGGTCGTCCTTCTGGTGGAGGACGATGAGGATCTTCGTGAGCTCGCATCGCAAATGCTCGAGATGCGCGGGTTCGACGTGCTCGTCGCGAAAGACCCGGTCAGCGCCATCATGACCTGCCGGGTGCACAGCGGACCGATCGACGTGCTCCTCACCGACCTGGGCCTGCCCGGGGTTTCCGGAGGGGAGTTGGCCCGGTCGGCCTCCGAGGTCCGCCCCGGCATGAAGATTGTCTACGTCTCCGGCGTGCCGGAGGAAATCGCGATCAAGAAAGGGCTGATCCGTGCCGGATCGCCATTCATCGCGAAACCGTACACGGCGGACCGGCTGGCCGGAATGCTGCGCATGGTTCTCGCTCAAGGGGCGGGGAGTTCCGCGCGTTAAACGGCGGGCGCGGAACGACCGGGGTGTCGCCGCGCTGGAAACCGCCATCGTCATGCCGGTGCTACTGCTGATCATGTTCGGCATCATCGACATGGGCCGGATGCTGCAGCAGTTCATCCAGCTCACCGAAGCGGCTCGGGAGGGCGCCCGGCTGGGCGCCCTGAACGGGTCGGTCACCGACGTGAAGACCAAGATCAGCGGGATTGTGGGCACCTCGGTCACGCTGACCTACACCACGGCCACCGTCTGCACGGCCGGCTCCGGGATCGGCACCGACAGCAAGATCGTGGTGCAGCGCAGCTACGACCCGATCACCCCGCTGATCGCCCTGGTGCAGGTGGTCGGCGGGCAGAACATGGCCACGATCACCCTGTCCGCCACCGGCGTGATGTCATGCGTCGGTTGACCCGGACGGTGTGGTCCGCGCTCCGGCCGCCGCGACACGACGGCGAGCCGGACGACCACGGCGTGATCACCGCGCTGGTGGCGATCCTGGCCGGCACCGGAGTGCTGCTCGGCATGTGCGCGCTGGTGGTCGACATCGGGGTGCTCTACGTCGAGCGGGAACAGCTGCAGAGCGGTGCCGACGCCGCGTCCTGGAAGATCGCACAGACCTGCGCCAACACCCCGGCCAACTGCACCATGGCCAAGCAGCTGATCAACGCGCAGACGTACGCCAGCAACAACGCCAAGGACCTGATCAGCGATGTGCAGATCTGCCTGGTCTCCGTCGCGGCGACCGGTGTGGCGACGAATGCCGCCGGCTGCCCGTCCAGCGCGACCTGGAACACCCCGGTCACCTGCCCGCCGCTGCCGACCACCAGCGGGCCGTACCAGTACGTCGAGGTGCGTACCAGCACCAAGAACACCGACGGCACCACGGTGGTGGCGCCGATCTTCGGGCAGGCACTGCCGGGGACGCCGTACACCGGCACCACGATGGGCGCCTGCGCCCGGGTCGCCTGGGGCACCCCGATGACCGCGAACGCGTTCGCGCTGGGCATCTCCAAGTGCGACTTCGACCGGATGACCACCGGCGGCACGGTCTTCCAGGGTCTCGGTGCCCTGGATCCGCTGCTGCAGCAGACCGGTGTGTACGGCCTGCTCGGCGCGTCCAGTCCGGCCAACGACATGGTCACCATCGCCAACAACCCGCTCAACAAGTGCAACCCCACGAACATCCTGGACGGCACCCAGAAGGGCTGGACCTGGCTGCTCAACCAGGACATGAGCGCACCGGACAGCAACTGCATGATCCGGGCCAGCGCGTCGACGGCGACCACGGATTACTACACGTGGGCCGCCGGCGCGGTGATCGGCCTGCTCGCCGGGACGTCGCTGGCCTGCGTCAACGCGCTGGACAACAGCAAGAAGGGCCAGATCCTGATGGTGCCGATCTGGGACAAGGTGCTCGCCGTCACCAACCTCCTGCCGGCCCAGTACCGCATCGTCGGCTTCGCCCCGTTCGTCGTGGTCGAACGGGCCAGCCTGTTCGGCATCGTCGCCAAGCTGCCCGACCTGCTGTCGGTGGTCGAGCGGACCCTCTGCCTGGCACAGACCTGCATCTACGGCCACTTCACCCGCAGTCTGGTCGCCAACCACCTGCCCAACGAGTTCGCCTCCACCACGAACTTCGGGGCGACGGTAATCGGCCGCACCGGATGAGCCCGGCTGAGAAGGTGATCCCATGCGTCGCCGCGTCCTGATCCTGGTGGCCGCACTCCTGCTGGCGGGTATCAGTGGGCTGGCCGTCCTGTCCTACGCCCGCTCGGCCGACCGCCGGGCGCTCAGCGGCAAGGAGGGCACCTGGGTGCTGGTCGCCAAGCAGCGGATCCCGGTGAACACCAGCGGCGCCGAGATCCGCAGCCGGGGCCTGACCGAGCGCCTGCTGGTTCCCAGCGTGACCGTGCCCACCGGCGCGCTCTCCACCTGGGACGGCGCCCTCGACCGGCTGCGCCTGGCCGCCGACCTGCAGCCGAAGCAGCTGCTGATGAAGACGCTGTTCCAACCGGCCCCGCCGGCGCCGTCGCACACCGAGCGGATCCCGGTGCCCCGCAAGTCGCTCGCCGTCTCGGTGCTGCTCAACGTGGCGCCGCAGGTGGCCGGCAACATCACGCCGGGCGACCTGGTCGCGGTCTACTACACGTACGACGTGAAGGTCACCACCACGGCCGGCCAGTCGGAGACGATTCCGATGACCCAGCTGCTGCTGGCCAAGGCCCGGGTGATCACCATCGGGGAGTCGCTGCCGCTGCCGCCGACCACCCCGCCGCCCTCCGGCACCGGCTGGGTCACCCCCACGCCCGATCCGAGCAACTCCAGCGGCGCGGCGGCCGGCAACGTCAACCAGGCGATGGCCAGCAACGCGCCCACCGTCGCGGGCATCCTGCGGTACGTGGTCACCCTGGCCGTGAACGACAAGGACTCGCTGCGCCTGGTGCACGCCGTGCAGAGCGGAAAGCTCTACCTGGCGCTGCTCGGCCCGAACGCCACCTCCAGCGCCTACCCGGCCGTCGACACCAGCTGGGTCGTCAAATGAGCCGGCGTGCGAGCGAGCGGCGCCGGAGCGCAGCGGAGGCGAAACGATGAGCCTCTACGTCTACGTCGAGCCGGACGACGAGCGCCGGGCGCACTGGGGTGACGACTTCCGGTCGATCGGCGGCACCATGCTCAAGAGCATGAGCGAGCTGGAGACGTACCTGCCCCGGTACCCGGAGACCCTGCTCGTGGTGCTCGGCGCCGAGGTGGACCTGGAAGAAGCGCTGATGTTCACGGCGTACCAGCGGCTGCAGCGCCCGGTGATCGGGGTGGTGCTGGTCCGCCGGGTGATCGAGGCCGACGCGGTGATGCGCTGCCTGCAGTCCGGTATCCGGGAGCTGGTCGCCGAACAGGACGAGGAGGGCATCCGGGCGGCCACGGTCCGCTCGGTCGACCTCTCCAAGGCGCTCAGCACCAGCATGCGCGGCGCGGGCGACGCCGCACCGTTCGCCCGGGTGATCACCGTCTTCGCCGGCAAGGGCGGCTGCGGCCGCAGCGTGGTCGCGGTGAACCTGGCGGTGGCGCTGGCCGGCGCCGGCCGCCGGGTGCTGCTGATGGACCTGGACCTGCAGTTCGGCGACGTGGCGATCATGATGAAGCTGTCGCCGGAACGCAGCATCGCCGGCGGCCTGCCGATGGCCGGGCGGCTGGACGAGCCGGGCCTGCGCTCGATCGTCACCAACTACCGGACCGGCCTGGACACGCTGCTCGCGCCGGCCAGCCCGGCCGAGGGTGAGCAGGTCCGCCGCGAGTTCGTGGTCGAGCTGCTGGACGTGGCCCGCCCGCTCTACGACTTCATCGTGGTGGACACCCCGTCGGTGGTCACCGACCAGGTGCTCGCCGCGCTGGACATGTCCGACTGGTTCGTCCCGATCGTCACCCCGGACCTGCCCACGCTCAAGTCGGTCCGGCTGACCTCGGAGATGTTCGACCTGCTCGACTACCCGAAGGACAAGCGCCTGCTGGTGTTCAACCGGGCCAACACCCAGGTCGGCCTGAGCCCGGCCGAGGTGGAGCTGGCCGTCGGGATGCCGTTCGCGGTGCAGGTCCCGTCCAGCCGGGACGTGATCGTCTCGGTCAACCAGGGTGAGCCGATCGCGATGACCGACCCGCTGCACCCGGTCAGCCGGGCGATCCGGGAGCTGGCCGACCGGTGCGCCGGCGTGGACACCACCCCGCAGGAGCGCCGCAGCTTCCTGAGCCGGCTGTTCAAGTGAACGACCCGAAGGACAGGTGGGACAGGTGAGCCTCTCCAGCCGGCTGGGCGGCGCCGCCGCGGCGGCCGCGGCCGCAGCCATCGCCTCCACCGAGCCGCGCGGCGGCGAACGGTACCGCGCCGCCGGCCGCCAGCCCACCGACCAGGTCGGCGAGGTACGGCTGCGGATCCAGCGCAAACTCGCCGACGAGCTCGGCCCGACGCTCTACAGCAACGACCGCAGCGACGACCTGGACGCACGGGTCCGCGAGGCGCTCAACGAGCTGCTGGCCCGGGAGGAGACCCCGCTCTCCGGCGCCGACCGCACCCGGATCACCCGCGAGGTGATCGACGAGGTGCTCGGCCACGGCCCGATCGAGTCGCTGCTGCGCGACACGTCGGTGACCGAGGTGATGGTGAACGGGGCGCACTCGGTCTACGTGGAACGCTTCGGCCGGATCGAGAAGGTGGCCGCCGAGTTCGACGACGAGTCACACCTGCGCCGGATCATCGACCGGATCTGCTCCCGGGTCGGCCGGCGGGTGGACGAGGCCAGCCCGATGGTGGACGCCCGCCTGCCGGACGGCAGCCGGGTCAACGCCGTGGTGCCGCCGATCGCCCTGGACGGCTCGTCGCTGACCATCCGGAAGTTCGCCTCGGTGCCGCTCACCGTCGGCGACCTGCTGCAGTACGGCACGCTGACCCGGCCGGCCGCCGAGTTCCTGGACGCCTGCGTGCGCGGCCGGCGCAACATCGTGGTCAGCGGCGGCACCGGCTCCGGCAAGACCACCGTGCTGAACATCCTGTCCGGCTTCGTGCCGACCGACGAGCGCATCGTCACCATCGAGGACGCCGCCGAGCTCCAGCTGGTCCAGGACCACGTGGTGCGCCTGGAGTCCCGGCCGTCGAACTCGGAGGGCCGCGGCACCATCACCACCCGCGAGCTGGTCCGCAACGCGCTGCGGATGCGGCCGGACCGGATCGTGGTCGGCGAGGTGCGCGACAGCGCCGCGCTGGACATGCTGCAGGCGATGAACACCGGTCACGACGGCTCGCTGACCACCCTGCACGCCAACACTCCCCGGGACGCGCTGTCCCGGATGGAGACCATGGTGCTGATGGCCGGGATGGACCTGCCGATCCGCGCGATCCGGGATCAGGTCGCCTCCGCGGTCGACCTGATCCTGCAGGTCAGCCGGTTCAAGGACGGCACCCGCAAGGTCACCCACATCACCGAGGTGGTCGGCATGGAGGGTGACGTGATCACCTTGCAGGACCTTTTCCTGTACGACCCCACGGCCACCTCGGACCTGCCCGGCGGCATCCCGGTGATCAAGTCCACCGGTATCCGCCCGCACTTCACCGACACTCTGGCCATGTACGGCGTGACCCTGCCGGCCACCATGTTCTCCAACAGCCGGCGGCGGTGAGGCGGCGTGTCCGCCCAGCCGATGCTGGCCCTGGTCGTCGCGGTCCTGGCCACCGGCACCGCGGTGTTCGCCCTGGCCTGGCTGCTGCTGCAGAGCGCGTTCGGCAAAACCCCGATCCAGCGCCGGCTGGCCACCCTGCGGCAGTTCACCGTACGGAAGGAGACCGCACCCGACCCGCCGCTGCGCCGGTTGCTCGCCGCCCAGGGCCGGCGCGTCGAACGGCGTCCCGGCCTGCACACCCTGGCCGAACGCAGCGCCCCGCTGCTGGACCGGCTGGGTGGCAGCCTGCGACCGGGCGAGTGGCTGGTCGTCCGCCTGTACGCCGCGCTCGGCGTGATGCTGCTCCTCGGCCTGCTGCTGACGCCGGTACTGGGCCTGCTCGGGCTGCCGGCCGGGTTCTTCGGGGCGAACGCCGTGCTGCGGTCCCGGATCCGCCGCCGCGAGCGGGTGTTCGCCGACGAGCTGCCGGGCGCCCTCCAACTCATGATCAGCTCGCTGCGCTCCGGCTTCACCCTGCACCAGTCGGTCGAGGCGTCGGTCCGTGACGACCCCGGGCCGGTCGCCAGCGAGCTGCGCCGGGCGCTCTCCGAGACCCGGATCAGCGGCGAGTTCGAGGACGCCCTGGAACGGATCGGCGAACGGATGCACAGCGCCGAGATGATCTGGCTGGTGATGGCGCTGCGCCTGCAGCGGGAGGTGGGCGGCAGCCTGGTCGAGGTGATGCAGACGACCGCGGACACCATGAAGGAGCGGGCCTACCTGATGCGGCAGGTGCGCAGCCTGTCCGGCGAGGGCCGGGTCTCGGCGTACACCCTGGGCGCGATGCCGTTCATGGCGGCCGGCGGGCTCTGGGTGGTCCGGCCGGAGTACCTGCGGCCGATGTTCCACCAGCCGGCCGGCATCGCCATGATCGCCGCCGCGCTGGTCATGATGGGTATCGGCGTGGTCTGGCTGCGAGCCGTGGTCAAGGTCGAGGTGTGAGGTGAGCGGCTACGTCGTCGCGCTCGGCGCGGCGATCGGGATGGCCACCGCCGTGCTGCTCGCCGCGGCCGCCGCGGTGCTGCCCGCGCCACGCCGCGACCGCCTGCTGCGGGCACTGTCCCAGTACGGCAGCGGCGGGTCGATCCGGGTGCAGGCCTCGCACCCGATCACCCGCCGGATCCGCTCGATCACCCGGGTCCTGGTGGAGCGGCTGGGTGACGCGATCACCTCGGACCAGGACCGGACGCGGCTGGCACAGGGCCTGGACTACGCCGGCAACCCGGCCGCCTGGCCGCTGAGCCGGGTGATCCGGTTACGGCCGTTCGTCACCGTCGGGGCCTCCGCCTTCTGCTCCGCGGTCGGGAACGCCCTGGCGCCCGACGGGGGCGCGCTGCTGGGCGCGCTCGGCGGCCTGGCGCTCGGCTTCTTCCTGCCCCGGCTGATGCTCTACAACGCCGGGGTGAAACGGCAGGAGAAGGTCCAGCGGTCGCTGCCGGACGTGATGGACGCCCTGGTCATCGGGGTGGAGGCGGGCCTGGGCCTGGACGCCGCGATGGATCACATCGGCCGGAGCCTGACCGGCCCGATGGCCGACGAGCTGCGCCGGGTGCTGCAGGAGATGCGGCTCGGCGTGTCCCGGTCCGACGCACTGCGCTCGCTCGCCGCCCGCACCACGGTCCGCGACCTGAAACGCCTGGTCACCGCGCTGGTGCAGGCCGGCGAGCTGGGCATCTCGGTGGCCAACATCCTCCGCGAGCACTCACAGGACCAGCGGGCCCGGC
Source organism: Actinoplanes awajinensis subsp. mycoplanecinus (assembly GCF_001509495.1). Classification (NCBI taxonomy): domain Bacteria; kingdom Bacillati; phylum Actinomycetota; class Actinomycetes; order Micromonosporales; family Micromonosporaceae; genus Actinoplanes; species Actinoplanes awajinensis. The sequence goes on from NZ_LLZH01000344.1 coordinate 26,766, forward strand.
GGCGGCAGCGGGCCGAGGAGATGGCACAGAAGGTGCCGATCAAGCTGATCTTCCCGGTGATCTTCTGCATGCTGCCGGCGATCTTCGTGATCCTGATCGGGCCGGCCGTGCTGAACCTGATGGCCGCCTTCAAATAGCAGATCACTAATCCCGGGCCCGGAAATGCCGAACAACGGGTGTGACCGCGCTGATCGAACTGCCGTTCCCGGATCTGGAACAGGACCGGCTCGCCGCGCTGCACGAGTACCAGTTGCTCGACGAGCCGGCCGACGACGAGCTGTCCGCGGTCGTCCGGGTCGCCGCCGTGGTGGCCGACGTGCCGCACGCGACCCTGAACCTGATGGACGAGAACCGGCAGTGCTCGCTCACCACGGTCGGCTTCGAGGGCGGCGACATCCCCCGCACCGAGTCGATGTGCAATCTGCACTTCCTCGAAGGTGGCACCATCCAGATCCCGGATGCCACCCGCCACCCGAGGTACGCCGGCCACCCGCACGTGGACGGCCGGCTCGGAGCGGTCCGCTTCTATGCGTCCACCTCACTGGTCACCCCGGCCGGCTACGTGCTCGGGACTCTCTGCGTCTTCGACTTCACGCCGAAGACGCTCACCGACCGGCAGCTCGCCCGCCTCGAGGATCTCGGCGCGGTGCTGGTCGGGCTCTTCGAACGGCGCCGCCAGGCCCGGCTCAACGCCGCGATGGCCGCGGAGTCCGAACGCAACCGCAAATTCATCGACACCGTGCTGGAGACGGTCGAGGTGGGTATCGCGGCGTCCGACGAGACCGGTGAGCTGACCGTGCTGAACCGGGCCGCCCGCCGGTGGGGCGGCGTCGAGCTCAGCAACGAGCTCCCGTCCCGGGACCAGAGCCGGTACCGGATGTTCCGGCCGGACGGGGTCACCCCGCTGGCCGAGGACGAGACTCCGCTGCAGCGGGTGTTGCGCGAGAACTACCTGGACGGCGCCGAGATGATCCTGCGGACCGCCTCCGACGATTACATCTCGGTGCTGGCCAGCGGCCGGGCCATGTTCGCCGACACCGGCGAGCGGATCGGCGCGGTCGTGGCGCTCACCGACATCACCTCCGACCGGGTCTACCGGCGGCGGCTGGAGCAGGCGCACACCGAGGTGGCGCTGCGCGAGGAGCAGCTGCAGGCCGCGGTGGTCGAGCTGGAACGGTCCAACGACGAGCTGGAGGGTTTCGCCGCCGCGGTCAGCCACGACCTGGTCCGCCCGCTGGCCGGGGCGCACGGCTACCTCGACCTGCTGGACGAGGCGTACGGCGAGCACCTGGACGCCCGGGCCGCCAAGTGGGTCGGCGGCGCGCTGCGGGCCGTGGAACGGATGCAGCAGCTGGTCCAGGCGCTGCTCAGTTACGCCCGGGCCGGGCACGCGCCGTGCCAGCCCGGCGAGGTCGACCTGAACGACGTGGTCGAGCAGGTCACCGCGGACCTGCGCACCCTGATCGAGAGCGGACAGGCCGACGTCGGGGTGCAGGGCCGGCTACCGGTGATCACCGGGGACCACACGCTGATCCGTCAGCTGCTGCAGAACCTGGTGGACAACGCGATCAAGTACCGGCACCCGGACCGGCGGCCGCGGATCAGGATCAGCTGCTCCGCCGAGCCGGACGGGTGGCACATCGTGGTCACCGACAACGGGATGGGCATCCCGGCCGAGCACCGCGCCCGGATCTTCGACATGTTCGCGCAGGTGGATCCGGAGTCCCGCAAGGGCCACGGGATCGGGCTCTCCACCTGCCTGCGGATCGTGGAGCGGCACGGCGGGACGATCGAGCTGGACGACGCGCCGGGCGGCGGCACCGCGGTCCGGCTGCGGATGCCGTTGGTCCTGCCGGGCTGAACGCGCGCCCTTGACCTCAACCGGGCTCGAAGTCGCAGGATCTCCCGATGACGATCGATCACGCGACCGTACGGATCGCCCGCCCGTGCACCGACCTGGCCGCCGCCGAACGGTTCTACGTCCACGGGCTCGGGCTGGCCGAGCTGTTCCGCAAGCCGGACCTGCTGATGGCCGGCCCCCGGGGCGCGTCCTGGCACCTGGAGCTGGTCGCCGGTGACCTCCGGCCGACGCCGACCGAGGAGGACCTGCTCGTCCTCTACCTGGGCGAACCGGTCGACCCGGCCCTGGTGGAGCGCCTGACCGAGCACGGCGGGACGGTCGTCTCTCAGGGCGAGTACTGGGACCGCTGGGGCGTCACCGTGCAGGACCCGGACGGGTACCGCCTGGTCCTGTCCACCCGCAGCTGGTCCAACTCTGCTTGATCCGGCTAACTCTGGTTGATTCTGATCAGGTTCCCGGCCGGGTCGCGGAACGCGCAGTCCCGGATGCCGTACGGCTGGTCGGCCGGCTCCTGGACCACCTCGGCGCCGCCGGCCACCAGCCGCTCGAAGACCCCGTCGAGGTCCTCGGTGGCCAGGGTCAGCGCCGCGAAGCTGCCCTTCGCCATCAACTCGGCGATCACCCGGCGCTCGTCCTCGGTGATGCCCGGATCGACGGCCGGCGGGTGCAGCACGATCGAGGTGGGCTGCCCCTTCGGCCCGACCGTGATCCAGCGCATCCCGCCGTAGCCGACGTCGTTGCGGACCTCGAAGCCGAGGATGTCGCGGTAGAAACCGAGTGCGGCGTCCGGGTCGACGTGGGGGAGGAAACTCGCATGAATTCTGATGTCCATGCCGACCATGCTAGGAACCGGACGACGCCCGGGCTTCTCTATTCCTGACCGGTCTGGTGACCTGTTTGGCCACGCAGGACGGGATGCCCTCGGTGGCGTCCGCGGCGCTCTTCTTGTACGCGCTCGGCGAGATGCCGACCAGCTGGGTGAACCGGGTGCTGAATGTGCCCAGCGACGAACACCCGACGGTGAAACAGACCTCGGTCACGCTCAGGTCGCCCCGGCGGAGCAGCGACATCGCCCGCTCGATCCGCCGGGTCATCAGGTACCCGTACGGTGATTCGCCGAAGGCGGTCTTGAACTCGCGGCTGAGGTGGCCGGCGGACATGTTGGCCCCGCGGGCCAGGGCCTCGACGTCGAGCGGCTGAGCGTAGTCACGGTCGATCCGGTCGCGGACCCGGCGCAGGCGCACGAGGTCCCGCAGCCGTTGCTCGTGCGAGGACTTGCCGCTCACCTCCGCATCGTGCCACGGATCAGAGCATGCGGGCCAGCTCAGCCAGATCGTCGACGGTGAGGTCGGCGGGCAGGCCGCGCAGGCCCACGGTCCGCGCACCGGCCGCCCGGCCGGCCCGCACGCCCACCTCGGCGTCCTCCACCACCAGGCAGTCCGCCGGCGCGACCCCGAGCGCCGCGGCGGCCCGCAGGTATCCGTCCGGTGCGGGCTTGCCGGCCGCCACGTCCTCGACCGTGACCAGCAGCGGCGGGGTGATCCCGGCGGCGCCCAGCCGGGCCTTCGCCAGGCGGACGTCGGCACTGGTCACCACGGCCCACGGCAGACCGCGCCGGGCCAGCGTGCCGAGCAGTTCGCCCGCGCCGGTGGCCGGGGTCACGTCGGACAGATCGTCGTACTGCAGCGCCAGCTGGCGGGCCGCGGCGGCGTTGACGACATCGTCGGAGGAGGCGGCCGGGAGGAACGTCCGGACTGTCGTCCCGGCCGGCGCGCCGTGCGCGACGATCATGACCGCGTCCGGGTCCACGCCGTACTCGGCGGACCAGACGCGCCAGGCCCGCTCGACCGCGGCGTGCGACTCGACCAGCGTGCCGTCCATGTCGAGCAGCACCGCCCGGATTCCCGACAGCTCCACGTCACCCTCCCGCGCCCATCCACTTCCCCGTTTATCCTCTTCCCCAGAGCATAAACGGGGCCGGGTCAGCGCCGCCCGCCCCAGCGCCGGTCCCGGCTCCACCGCGGGCCGACCCGGCGCCACTCCCGTGCCCAGGACCGGTCCCGTTGCAGGTCCAGCAGCCCCAGCCCGGCCCGGTGCAGCCCGACCAGCCCGGCGGCCAGGCAGATCGTCGCGGCCAGCCCGACCAGGACCGCCTGCGACGTGGGGTTCCGGCGGACCGGCGGCACCTGCAGGCCGCCCGCGTCGTCCACCCAGATCGTCACCCGGCTGCCGGCCCGGACCGGCTCGACGCCGGTCTGCACGATGCCGCGGTGCGCCGACCCGTCCGGCCCGGTCCAGACGGCGTGCGCGGCCTGCGGCGCGGCGGTCCGGGTGCCGGTGGCGCCGATCGTCCCGGCGTCCTCGGCCAGCACCGCATCGACCCGGAAGACGTGCTCCCGCTCCCACTGCTGCGCCCGCAGGTCCGACCGGTACCCGGCCGCACCGGCCCACCAGGCCAGCAGCGGCGCACCCGCCAGGAACGTGAAGACCAGCACGAACACCAGCAGACTCTCGACGCGGTCCGTGGTGCGGCGCAGCACGTTGCGTTCCCAGCCGAGCCGGCGTGTGACCCGTAGCCCGATCATCTCTCTGCTCCCTCTCCCCGCGGCTCCAACCCGCGACCCCCGGGTGAGCATCACCCGGAAGCGACCCCGGACGACGCACATCGCCGCACTGAACGGGTACGGAGACCGGCGAGCATCCAGATCAGTGCGGTGAGGGTTGTCGCGGTCAGCACGAGCAGCAGCGGGGTGGTGTGCGCGCCCACGCCGTCAGCCGCGGCCGCGACCGGGTTCGGGTAGCCCAGCCGGGCGACCAGCCACCCCGACGCCGCCACTCCGGTGACGGTGGCGCCGGCGATCCGGAAACCCGGCCCGATCCGGGTCCGGGCGACCACCACCAGCGCCGGCAGCACCAGGGCGACCAGGGCGAGCTGGACCAGCTCGATGCCGAGGTTGAACCCGAAGAGACTCAGCGCGAGCCGCCCGGTGGACAGCTGCATCTCGGCGAGGGTGAAAGAGAAGGCCATGCCGTGCCCCAGACCGAAGATTCCGGCAACGACCGCTTCACGACCAGGAAAAATTGGGCGTACGGCATGAAGCGCGCCGATCAGGATGCTCGCCGCGATGAACGCCTCCACCGGCCACGCCGGGATGTCCAGGTGGGTCAGCGCGCTCAGGGCCAGCGCCACGGAGTGCCCGGCGGTGAACGCCAGCGTCGTACGCCCGATCCGGCCGGCCGCCGCCCGGGTGCCGGCCGGGCCACGCCACCGCCCGCCGGCCGCCAGCAGCGGGGCGGGCAGCAGCAGGATCAGCAGGAAGAGCAGGTGATCGGTGCCCGCCAGGATGTGACCGCCACCCAGCTTCACCATGGCCACGACGCCCGACCAGGTGCTGCCGTGTGCCAGGTTCACGTCCAGCGCCGGCACGGTCATGGTGCGGTTGTCGATCGCGATCGTGCCGACCTGCACGGCGTCCGGCTCCACCCGGCCGGCGGCCCAGTCCTGCCGGACCGAGACCAGCACGGTGTGGGTGACCACCTGGTGCACGATCACGTCGTACGAAAAAATGAAGTGCCTGATGTCGCCGCCCGGTGGCGGTGTCAGCGTCGCCGCGGCGACGACCTCCTGATAGGGACCGGTCGAGGTCTGCTCGGCCCGGCCGACCGTGAGATCGCCGATCGTGACGGTCCAGGCCCGGCCGTCGGTGGTGACCGGCCTGATGTGCGCGGCCAGATACGCCGAGATCGGCTCGCCCTGGCGCGCGAGCTCCAGGTCACCGGCCGGCAGCTGCAGGTGCGCGGTCACCGACGTCTCGTGCACGTCGAGCAGGACCACCGAGTGCGGCATGGGATGCGCCGAGGCCGGCGACGCCCCGCACAGGAACGCCGCCGTCACCACCAGCGCGGTGATGAGTGCCCGTCGCATCAGAAGGAGAACTCTCCACCGTAGTCACGGGTGTGGTCACGGTAGACCGTGTGGTAGTGGACCTGGTCCTGGTAGACGATGCCGTTCTGGACCACGAACTCGACCCAGACGCTCGGGCCGTCGATCCGCACGTAGTCGCCCTGGGTGTCGTAGCCGGTGCCGCCGGAGACACCGACGAACGTCCGGTCCAGCTCGGACTCGTAGACCTTCAGCAGCTGCTGCGCGGTGGCGTCGTCGGCCACCGCGACCCACGGCTTGATCGCGTCGAGGACCAGCTTCTTCTGCTTCGGCGCGAGCGTCCGGACCGCGACGCCCTCCTTGGTCGCCGGGAAGTTGCCGTCCTGCTGCGGGCCGACCAGCACGTCGCCGAACGACTCGGTCAGCGTGGCGGCGGTCAGCTGCTTGGTGCTGAGGCTGCCGGTGAGCGCGGCGATCGCGTTCTTCTGCCGGGCCATCGCCTCGACGGTGGCGCCGTCGGCGCCGGTGTAACTGATCGGCTCGACGCCGATGAAGAACGGGCTGGCGCTGACACCCTTCCCGTTCTTGTACGTGACGTGCACGGCCAGGTGGTGCCCGCCGAAGCCGAGCTCCCAGGTGCCGGTCAGCGACGGGGTGCCGAGGAAGGCCAGGTAGTAGTAGCCGCTGCCGTACTGGAAGGCGCCCATCCCGCCCGACGGCGCGGAGGGTGCCGGAGCCGCCGACGCATCACTTGACGGCGCTGGGCCTCCGCCGCCGCCCGGGCCGGTCGAGGGGTCGTAGTCCGCGGCGAGCAGGTCGTCGGCGGCCAGGATGTCGTTGATCTGGTCGATGCCGGTGCCCGTCCCGGTGCCGGTGGCCGCCGCCAGCACGGCCTTCGCGGCGGTGAGCTGCTCCGCGGTGAGGTCACCGAGCGCGATGCCGGGACGGCAGGTGCCGGCACACGGCAGGTTCGACCAGGCGGCGGCGTTCTCCGCGGTGAAGTCGATGAGGACTTCGGCCTTCTGGTCGTCGCTGAGTGTGTCCAGGAAAGCGTTGGCGGCGTTCACCAGTCCCGCGACCCCCTTGGCGCCCCGGGTCGGGTCTTTCGGGGCGGCCTTCGCCTGATTGTTCGCCGCACCGCCCTTGTTGTCGACCGTCGCGGCGTTCGCGGTGGCGATGCCGGCACCGAGGACGGCGAGGGCGGTCGCGGCGAGGGCCACGCCGCGCCAGGCCTTTGGATGCTTCACGGATGCTCCTCAAGAGAAAGTGGATCGGCAACAGGATTGTTGACAACCCAACTCAGGGAAAGCAACCCGCCGATAGCGAATTACGCCTATGAGTTCTTTATCAGGACCCTGTCAATATGTCCCCAGCTGCGAAAACGCTGAAAGGAAATACGCATGGGTAATTGACAGCGTCAGCACAGGTCATTCAAAAGAAAGGATGTGGAATCCCCACGCCGGCAGGTCGACATACAGACCGTCGGCGGCCAGTTCACTGCCGGAACGCTCGAAGACCCGGCCGTCCATCCGGTCGACCAGCCGCCAGGCCCGCCCGGCCAGCTCCGGCCAGGGCAGCTCGACCCGGCACTGCGCCGGCTGCCCGGAGTAGTTGACCACGGTCAGGTCCCGCGGCACCCGGCCGTCGTGCCAGGCCCAGGCCAGCATGTCCTGATGCGTCGGGTTGTCCGCCCAGCCGTGCGTCGGCACCTGCCGCCAGTCACCCCGGCGTACGGTCGCGGCCACCTGGATCAACCGGCGGTGGAAGTCCCGCAGGCGCGCGTCGGCCGGCTCGTCCGGATATCGGGCCAGGAAGACCGGCAGGTGCGTGCGCCGGCCCTCGAACTGCCCGTCGTGCCAGAGCGTCCCACCCGGCAGGGTGGACAGCGCCACCGCCGCGGCCCGGCCCCGCCCGCCCGGCGTCGTCGCGGCCGCCCGCGGCTCGTCGTGGTTCTCCAGGAAACGGATCAGCCGGTCCTGGTAGTCGCGGCCGGCCTCCAGGTGCTTGCGGACCGAGGCGGCGTCCTCGTGCGCGAGCCGGTCGTAGAGCCGCTTGTCGTAACAGAAGTCGAAGCCCTGCAGCTGCAACAGCCACTCGGTGTCCCAGTAGACCTCGGCGATCAGCACCAGGCCCGGGTGCCGTTCCCGCAGGCGGCCGATCAGCTCGGGCCAGAACTCGGTGGCAGGTCTCGGGCCCGCGTACTTCCCCCAGGTCCCGGCGAAGATGTCGTTCGTCATCAGCATCGCCATGTCGCAGCGCATGCCGTCGCACTGCTCGGCGATGTCCGACATCCCGGCCAGCGTCGCCGCCCGCATCCCCGGCGCGAACGCGTTCAGCTGGGCCACGTCCGGCCACGGCGCGAAATACGGGTCCCGGCCGTGCGCGATCACCCGGTCACCGGCACGGAACCAGTCGGACGGCGCGTGGGCCAGGTCCTCCTCGGTGCCCTGGATGAACCAGTCCGGATGCCGGGTCACCGCGGGATGGTCCGGGGCGACGTGGTTGGGCACGTAGTCGAGCACCAGCTTCAGCCCGCGCCGTCGCAACTCGGCCCGCGCGGTGGCGAGCCCGGCCGGCCCGCCCAGACGTTCGTCGGCCCGGTACCGCCGCACGCAGTACGGCGAGCCGACCACGTCCTCCGGCGTCAGGTCGGGCAGCGCGTGCCGGAACGCCCGCTGCAGCCCCTCGTCGGCCCGGGCCACGGCCAGCCCGGCCGGGCTGCGCTCCCAGACGCCCATCAGCCAGACCGCGTGCATCCCGGGCGCGGCCACCTCGTCCCAGACCTCACCCGGCACGTCGGCCAGGGTGACGGTGCGGCCGAGACGGCGGCCCAGGCCGACCAGCCACGGCCAGGTGTCGATCTCATAGATGGCCGGGGTGGCCGGCCAGCCGGTCATGACGTCACGGTAGCAAGGCGAACGCCTCTCAACATCCCGGATGCCGGTGCCGGCCGGTCGACCGTCCGGGCCGTCACTCCGGCAGCCGGAGCCGCCCGTACCTCGTCCGCGACGGTCACCGAACCCAGCACCACGAAACCGATCAACCCGGTACGCAGGATCCCCCGCATTGTCGTTCCTTTCCTCCGGATTAAGCCTCCATGGGGATCAACGAAGTTGTGAACGATCGGGCTCCGACTCCCGTACTGGGTGGCGGCAGCATCACCGAGGGGTTATCGGGAGGTCACCGTGGCACGGACCGGAATCGACACGTCGATCCTGCACAAGGGATCGCACAGCGCGTCCTACTTCGACCTGGCAAGAGCCGCCGGGGAAGGCGCGGAGATCGTCGACTTCTGCATCCCGTGCAACCCGTACTTCCCCACCCCGGAGATGTTCGACGAGCTCGGCCGGGAGCTGAAGAGCATCCTGAAGTACTACCCGAGCGACTCGGCCACCATCACCAAGAAGCTGGCCAGCGTGCTCAACCTGCACCCGCAGACGGTGGCGATGGCGAACGGCTCCACCGAGCTGATCACCTGGATCGACCACCTGCTGGTCAAGGAGAGCCTGGCCATCCCGATCCCGACGTTCGGCCGGTGGACCGACCAGCCCCTCGAGACCGGCAAGCGGGTGGACATGTTCCCGCTGCAGGAACGCGACGGCTTCCGGCTCGACCTGGACGAGTACGTCGAGTTCATCCGGGAACGCCGCTCGCGGGTCGCGGTGATCTGCAACGTGAACAACCCGGACGGCAACTACCTGCCGCGCCGGGACGTCATCCGGTTCATGGACCAGCTCAGCGACCTCGACCTGGTGATCGTCGACGAGTCGTTCATCGACTTCTCCGACGCCGAGCGCTTCCCCTCGGTCGGCCCGGACGCGGTGATCCGCCCGAACGCGATCGTGCTCAAGTCCCTCGGCAAGAACTTCGGCCTGCACGGCATCCGGTTCGGCTACATGCTGTCCAACCCGGCGATCGCCAGCAAGATCGCGAAGATGCTGCCGAAGTGGAACCTCAACTCCCTCGCGGAGAAGGTCGTCCACATGATCCAGGACCACGAGATGGAGTACGAGGAGAGCCTGCGCCTGCTCAGCCGCGACCGCCGGTCGATGGGCCGCGAGCTGCAGCGCATCCCCGGCCTCACGGTCTTCCCCTCGCAGGGCAACTTCTTCCTGGTCAAGCTGCCGACCGAGTGGTCCGGGGTGGCGCTGCGCGACTACCTGGTCGCCAACCACGGCATCATGACCCGCGAGTGCGGCAACAAGCTCGGCATGACCAGCCAGTTCATGCGCCTCGTGGTGCGGCAGGCCCCGGACGTGGACCGGCTGGTCGACGGCATGCTCGACTACGCGCAGCGCTTCCAGGGCCGCTCGGTCTACGACTCCGACCCCCTCGAGTCGAGCAGCCGCCGCTGGACCGAGCAGTACGAGGACAAGTCCGAGTACGTCGGCCGCCGCTCCGCGATCGCCTGATCTTCCTCGCTTTCCGGGGGCCGGTCTCTTTCCTGCTTTTTCAGAGGCCGGTCCCTTTTTCAGAGGCGGTCCCTTTTTAGAGGCCGGTCCCTTTTTTAGAGGCCGGTCATCCGTTCCATCTGCTCCGGGTAGCGCTCGCCCTGCACCTCGATCTTCGCGGCCGCCGTCTCGATCTCGTCGAGGTCGGCCGGGCTCAGCGTGACCTCGACGGCGCCGAGGTTCTCGTCCAGCCGCTCCAGGCGCCGGGTCCCCGGGATCGGCACGATCCACGGCCGCTGCGCCAGCAGCCAGGCCAGCGCGATCTGCGCTCGCGTCGCACCCTTGCCGTCCGCGATCCGCCCGATCAGCTCGACCAGCGCCTGATTCGCCGCCAGCGCGTCCGCCGAGAACCGCGGCAGCCCGTTGCGCATGTCGTTCTCGGCGAAGACCGTGTCCGCGCCGATCTTCCCGGTCAGGAAGCCGCGGCCCAGCGGGCTGAACGGCACGAACCCGATGCCCAGCTCGGCCAGGGTGTCCAGCAGCCCGCCCTCCGGCTGGCGCGACCACAGCGAGTACTCACTCTGCACCGCGGTGACCGGCTGCACGGCGTGCGCCCGGCGGATCGTCGCGGTGCCCGCCTCGGACATCCCGAAGTGCCGCACCTTGCCCGCCTCGATCAGCTCCCGGACCGCGCCGGCGACGTCCTCGATCGGCACGTCCGGGTCGACCCGGTGCTGGTAGAACAGGTCGATCGCGTCCACCCGCAGCCGCCGCAGGGACGCCTCGGCGACCCGCCGGATGTTCTCCGGCCGGCTGTCCACGCCGCTCTGCCGCCCCTGCTCCTCGATCGCGAACCCGAACTTGGTGGCGATCACCACCTGCCCGCGGAACGGTTCGAGGGCCTCACCGACCAGCTCCTCGTTCACCCACGGGCCGTACACCTCAGCGGTGTCGAAGAGGGTGACACCGCGCTCGACCGCGGTCCGCAGCAGCGCGATGTTCGCGTCCCGGTCCGGCCCGGGCCCATAGCCATGACTCATCCCCATCGCGCCAAACCCGACCGCGGAGACCGTCAGGCCCCCAAGTGCTCTCATCTGCATGTCACGAAACGCTACGACCCCCCACCCCAATCCACCGCCCCCAAGGGGGTCCCTGCCATTACCCCGTTCCCCTCCCCCACCCCAGCCCGACCCAGCCCGACCCAGCGCGACCCAGCGCAGCCCGGCGCGGCCCGGCGCAGCCCGGCGCAGCCCGGCGCAGCCCGGCGCAGCCCGGCGCAGCCCGGCGCAGCCCGGCGCAGCCCGGCGCAGCCCGGCGCAGCCCGGCGC
>NZ_LLZH01000345.1:0-44642 GCF_001509495.1 Actinoplanes awajinensis subsp. mycoplanecinus
CGGGTGGGGTGCTGGTGGAGGAGGGAGAGGGTGGGGTGGGGGTGCTGGTGGAAGGGCGGCCGGTGGGGAGGATGACCGTGACCAGGAAGCCGCCGGTTGGGGGGTGGCCGGCCTCCAGGCGGCCGCCCAGGCTCTCGGCTCGGGCGCGCATGCCGGCGATTCCGGTGCCGCGGTCGGCTTCCGGGGTGGGTGGGGGTGGTGTGTCCGTGGCGGTGGGGCCGCCGTTGCGGATCGACAGGTACAGGGCGGCCGGGAGGTAACCGACCGCTACGTCGGCTTCGGGCTGGGGGCCAGCGTGGTGGCGGCGGACGTTGGTCAGGGCTTCCTGGACGATCCGGTACGCCGCGCGGTCGACCTCGGCCGGCAGCTCGCGTGGAGCACCGGTGATCGTGGTGCGGACCGGGATCCCGGCGGCCGCGGTCAGCTCGCTCAGCAGGTTGATGCCGAGGGCCGGCTGGCGGGGAGCGGCCTCGCCCTGGGTGCGCAGCACGCCGAGCACCGCGCGCACCTCGCGCAACGCCTCCGCGCTCGCGCTCTTGATCGCGGTCAGCGCCTCCCGGGCCTGCTCCGGGCGCTGGTCCATCAGGTGCAGCCCGACACCGGCCTGCACGTTGATCAGCGACAGGTGGTGGCCGAGCACGTCGTGCAGCTCCTGGGCGATGCGCAGCCGCTCCTCGGAGGCCTGCCGGCGCTCCTGCTCGGCACGGGCCCGGGCCTGCTCCGCGCGGGTGCGGGCCTGCTCGGCATAGTTTTCCGCGCGGATCCGGGCGGCACCACCGAGCAGGATGACCAGGCCCAGCCCGGCCGCGGCAAGGCAGGCCTGCCCGGTTTTCGGGCTCACCCCGCTGTGCAGCCCGAGCGGCCCGGCCAGGCCCAGGGTGACCCCGAGCCAGGCGGCCCAGGCGGCCGCCGCGCCGATCAGCGCGGTGTTGCGGCGCCCCTGCCGGGCCAGCGTCCACAGCGCCACCGCCGGTGCCGCGGCATAGACCACGTGCGGGGCGGCCTGAGAGGCGAGGGTGATAGCCGCGGCCGAGGCGATCACCAGGACCGGGATCGGCGCCCGCCGGCGCCAGAACAGCGCGATCGGGCCGATCAGCAGGAGCAGGGTGGTGAAACCGTCCCAGGGCCGGTACAGCGAGCCGTGCTCGGCCAGGTTCGTCGTGCCGGCCATGTGAGCGACGGCGGTGATCGCCACAGCGCCGGGCGGCCAGCCGTGGTGCGCGTCCCGGATCCGGTGCCGCCAGGGCGCACCGGGCCGATCCGGGTCACCGCCGTCGAACGGCACCTCCGACGAGGAGGACGCCGCAGAAGAAGAGGCCGAGGGAGGAGAGGACGCCGCAGAGAAAGAGGCCGAGGGAGGAGAGGAGGCGCGGCCCCCGGGAGCCCAGCAGCCGTCGCCACGGCGGCCACGGCCCGGCCACCGCCGCTCGTCCCGGCCGCGATCCCTCATGCAGCCGAAACTACGTCACCACACCACCCGCCGGCATCGGAGCACGGGCTGAACCGTCACGTACGCCCCCGGTCGTACACAAGGAGGTCTTCTGCTCCCCCGGGCGTACCGGAAGAAGACCGGAAGCGGCGAGAACACTCCGCCTGAATGCTCCGTCGGGCCGACGCGGCGGCGTCGCCCGGCGGCGAACCTGGAGAGACGAACCGCCGAGGAGGACATCATGCATCCCGATACCGCCATCCGGCCCGGTCCGGCCACCCGGCTGCGGACCTCCGACACCGAGCGCGAAGAGGTCGCCGAGATCCTGCGGGCCGCGATGACCGAGGGCCGCCTCGGTCTCGACGAGGGTGAGCAGCGGCTGACCAGCGCCTACGGGGCGACCTACCGCGACGAGCTGACGACGCTGACCGTGGATCTGCCGCACGGCGGGCGGCAGGCGCTGTCCCGGATGCCGCACCGGCGCGCCGCGACACGCCGGTCCCTGCAGCGGCACGCCAGTTTCATCCTGATCGCCGCCGGACTGCTGACCGCGCTGTGGGTCCTCTCCGGAGCGCAGTTCTTCTGGCCGGCGATTCCACTGTTCTTCCTGGTGATGGGGCTCATCCGGCACGCTCGATGGGGCCGCTACCAGTTCCGCTACAGCCACGAGATGCACGCCAGGCCCTGAACGGCGAGTGTCGGGTGGCCGACTCCACTCCCTGATGGACGCGACGGTCGTTGATCTTCGTTCGGCAAACTGCGACAGTGTCGCAGTTTGTTCGGGGAGGGACGACACACATGATGGGTCCGTCGCACGCGCTGTCAGGGGCGGCCGCTTGGCTGGCCGGCAGCTGGGCAGTGAACCAGTTCGCCGGTTATGAGCAGTCTCCGCTGATGCTAGCGGTGGGCACCGCGATGTGCGCCGGCGGCGCGCTGCTGCCCGACCTGGATCTTTCCGGGAAGGTGACCACCAACCAGGGTGGTGCCACTGTCGCCCGCACGTTCGGCGTGTTCTCGCTGTTCGTGTCCGAGGTGGTCGAGAAGATCTCGCTGGGCATCTACACCGCCACCCGGCAGAGCCGGGACCCGAAACGGGACCACGGGCACCGCACCTTCACCCACACGCTGCCGTTCGCCGCGCTGATCGGCTGGGGCACCACCGCGCTGGCCGCGCACTACGGCAAGTGGGCGGTGGTCGGCATCATCTTCTTCATGGCCGGCCTGGCGCTGCGCGGCCTGTTCGACAAGTGGGCGGAGAAGGCCGGCTGGGTGATCGTCACCCTCTGCTCGGCCGGTGCCGCCTGGTTCACCGCCGCGAACCTGCCCGGTGACCGGGGGTATCCGCTGCTCGGCTTCGCGGTCGGCGCCGGGTGTGTGGTGCACCTGCTCGGCGACATGATCACCAAGAACGGCGTACCGATCTTCTGGCCGATCCCGACCGGCCGCGGCCGGATGTGGCGGATGGTCGGTATCCCGAACCAGTTCGCGGTGAAGGTCGGTGGCAAGACCGAGACGGTCATCCTGACCACCACGTTCACGGTGATCTCGTTCGTCTCGATCCTCGGCCTCTACGCGCCGGTCCTGCTGGAGCGCCTGAACCTGGACATCTGGGCGTCCAAGTAGCGCACCTGCAGCGATGAAAAAGGCCGCCCCGAGGGGCGGCCTTTTCTCATGGGAGGCGGCTCAGCACCTTCTCGACGATCTGGTCGACCGGGAGTGTGGCGTCGACCGCGACGCCGTTCTCATCGGGCTCCAGCGGCTCCAGCGTGGCGAACTGGGACTCGACCAGGGTGCCCGGCATGAAGTGCCCGGAGCGGGCGCTCACCCGGGCCAGCGCCACCTCCGGGGTGAGCACCAGGTGGACGAAGAACACGCTCGGGTCGGGACCGCGGAGCACGTCCCGGTACGCCCGCTTGAGCGCCGAGCAAGAGATCACCAGCCGGCTGTCGGCCGCGGACCCGATCTGCTCGGCGATCAATTCCAGCCACGGCTTGCGGTCGTCGTCGTTGAGCGGCACCCCGGCGTGCATCTTGGCCACGTTGGCCTCCGGATGGAAGGCGTCAGCTTCTCCGTACGGCACGTCGAGCCGCTCGGCCAGAGCCTTGCCGACCGTGCTCTTGCCACAGCCGGACACGCCCATCACCACGATCGGAACCATCCGTGTCTCCCCGTCAGTCGATCGAGTACGCCAGGTTCGGGCGCAGCCAGCGTTCCACCTCGGAGAGCGGGACGCCACGCCGCGCCGCGTAGTCCTCGACCTGGTCCTTACCCAATCGGCCGACGGTGAAGTACTTCGCCTCGGGGTGGGCGAAGATCAGGCCGCTGACCGCGGCGGCCGGGCTCATCGCGAACGACTCGGTCAGGGTGACCCCGATCCGGCCGGTGTCGAGCAGCTGGAACAGGTCCTTCTTCTCGCTGTGGTCGGGGCAGGCCGGATAGCCGAGCGCGGGGCGGATGCCGCGGAACCGCTCGGCGTGCAGGTCGGACAGCTTCGGCTGGGCGTCCGGCTCGAACCAGGCCCGGCGGGCCTTGAGGTGCAGGTATTCCGCGAACGCCTCGGCCAGCCGGTCGGCCAGCGCCTTGACCATGATGGCGCGGTAGTCGTCGTGCTCGGCCTCGTACTTCTTGGCGAGTTTGTCGGCGCCGTGGATCGCCACCGCGAAGCCGCCGAGGTGGTCCCGGCTCTCGCCCTCAGGGGACAGCGGGGCGATGTAGTCGGCCAGGCAGCGGTTGTCGCGGCCGGCCGGCTTGACGGTCTGCTGGCGCAGCATCGGGAAGGCGTGCCCGTTGTCCAGCCGGATGTCGTCGCCGTCGGCGTGCGCCGGCCAGAAGCCGTACAGGCCGCGGGCCTGGAACGAGCCGTCCGCGATGATCTTGTCGAGCATCGTGTTGGCGTCGTCGAACAGCTCCTGGGCGACCGGCTCCTTGAGGATCGCCGGGTACTTGCCCTTCATCTCCCAGGCCAGGAACAGGAACTGCCAGTCGATCAGGTCGCGCAGCTCGGCGATCGGCGGGTGCACCTCGCGTACGCCGGTGAAGGACGGCGTCGGCAACTCGCCGAAGTCGACGCTCTCCCGGTTGGCCCGCGCCTGGGCGACGGTCAGCAGCGGCACACTCAACCGCTGCTCGTGCAGCTCACGCAGCCGGTCCTGGTCGACCCGGTTGGCCTCGTCGAGCGTCACCGAACGGTCGGCGTCGAGCAGGTCGGAGACCACCCCGACGACCCGAGAGGCGTCCAGCACGTGGACGGTGGACCCGTCGTACGCCGGCGCGATCCGGACCGCGGTGTGCTGCTTCGACGTGGTCGCGCCGCCGATCAGCAGCGGCAGTTTGAGCCCGCGCCGCTGCATCTCGGCGCCGACCGCGACCATCTCGTCCAGCGACGGGGTGATCAGCCCGGACAGGCCGATCACGTCGGCGCCCTCGGCGACCGCGACGTCCAGGATCTTCGCGGTCGGCACCATCACGCCGAGGTCGATCACCTCGTAGTTGTTGCAGCCGAGCACCACCCCGACGATGTTCTTGCCGATGTCGTGGACGTCGCCCTTCACCGTGGCGAGGACCACCTTGCCCTGGCCACGGGACTCGCCGGACTTCTCCTTCTCCATGTACGGCAGCAGGTACGCCACCGACCGCTTCATCACCCGCGCGCTCTTGACCACCTGGGGCAGGAACATCTTGCCGGCCCCGAACAGGTCGCCGACCACGCTCATCCCGTCCATCAGCGGGCCCTCGATCACGTCGAGCGGCCGGGGCAGCTTGAGCCGGGCCTCCTCGGTGTCCGACTCGATGAAGTCGACGATGCCGTGCACCAGCGCGTACGACAGCCGCTTCTCGACCGTCGCCTCCCGCCAGGAGAGGTCCACCTCGCGCTTGGCGCCGCTGCCGGTGACCGTGGAGGCGAACGTGACCAGCCGGTCGGTGGCGTCCTCCCGGCGGTCGAAGATCACGTCCTCGACCAGCTCCAGCAGCTCGGCCGGGATGTCCTGGTAGACCGCGAGCTGACCGGCGTTGACGATGCCCATGTCCAGGCCGGCCCGGACCGCGTGCAGCAGGAACGCCGAGTGCATGGCCTCGCGGACCACGTCGTTGCCGCGGAACGCGAACGACAGGTTGGAGATGCCGCCGCTGGTCCGCGCGCCGGGGCAGCGCTGCTTGATCAGCGGGAGGGCGGCGATGAAGTTCTTCGCGTACCCGTTGTGCTCGGCGATGCCGGTGGCCACCGCGAGCACGTTCGGGTCGAAGATGATGTCGGTCGGCTCGAAGCCGTCCCCGACCAGCAGGTCGTAGGCCCGGCCGCAGATGGCGACCTTGCGCTCGGTGGTGTCGGCCTGGCCCTGCTCGTCGAAGGCCATCACCACCACGCCGGCGCCGAAGTCGCGGATCCGGCGGGCCTGGGCCAGGAACGGCTCCTCGCCCTCCTTCAGGCTGATCGAGTTGACCACGCCCTTGCCCTGCACGCACTTGAGGCCGGCCTCGAGCACGTTCCACTTCGAGCTGTCGATCATGATCGGGATCCGGGCCACCTCGGGCTCGGTGGCGATCAGGTTCAGGAAGGTGACCATGGCCTGCTCGCTGTCCAGCAGGTCGGCGTCCATGTTCACGTCGAGCAGGTTGGCGCCGCCGCGGACCTGCTCCATGGCCACCGCGACCGCGCCCTGGTGGTCGTCGGCCTCGATCAACCGGCGGAACTTGGCCGAACCGGTCACGTTGGTCCGCTCGCCGATCATGACGAAGCCGGTGTCCGGGCCGATCTCGAACGGCTCCAGGCCGCTGAACCGGGTGGCCGGCGCGGGCGCGTCGATCACCCGCGGTGCGGACGTGGCCACGGCGGCGGCGATCGAGGCGATGTGCGCCGGGGTGGTGCCGCAGCAGCCGCCGACGATGTTGACCAGGCCGGATGCGGCGAACTCGCCGATCAGCTCGCCGGTCTGCTCCGGGGTCTGGTCGTAACCGCCGAACGCGTTCGGCAGGCCGGCGTTCGGGTGCGCGGCGACGAACGTGTTCGACAGGCGGGCCAGCTCGGCCACGTGCGGGCGGACCTCGGCCGCGCCGAGCGCGCAGTTCAGCCCGACGACCAGCGGCTCGGCCCGCTCGATCGAGCGCCAGAAGGCCTCGACGGTCTGCCCGGACAGGGTCCGGCCGGACAGGTCGACGATGGTGACCGAGACCCAGAGCGGCAGCTGCGGGGCGACCTCGCGGGCCGCGGCGATCGCCGCCTTCGCGTTCAGCGTGTCGAAGATCGTCTCGATCATCAGGAGGTCGACGCCGCCTTCGGCGAGCGCCGCGATCTGCTCCGCGTACGACGTCTTCACCTGGTCGAACGTCACCGCACGGTACGCCGGGTCGTCGACCTTGGGCGACAGTGACAACGTCACGTTCAGCGGCCCGACGCAGCCGGCCACGAACCGCGGGCGGCCGTCCCGCTCGGCGGCCTCGTCGGCGGCCTGCCGGGCCAGCCGGGCGCCCTGCACGTTCATCTCGCGCACCAGGTGCTCCAGGCCGTAGTCGGCCTGCGCGATGGTGGTCGCGGTGAACGTGTTCGTGGTGGTGATGTCGGCGCCGGCCGCGAGGTACTGCCGGTGGACGTCCAGGATCACGTCCGGCCGGGTCAGGTTGAGCAGGTCGGGGTCGCCGGTGACGTCCTGCACGTGGTCGGCCGGGATCAGCTCGGCGCGGTAGTCGGCCGGGGTCAGCTGGGCGCCCTGCAGCATCGTGCCCCAGGCGCCGTCGAGGACCAGAACCCGCTCGGCGAACAGATCGCGCAGCTCAGTGACGTTATCGGTCACGGATACACACCTCCGAGGGAAGTCGGAGGCGCCCTTGTTCGGGAGATGATCACCGGTCGAGCGTGACGGGTGGCCCGCTGCAGCGCCTCTCGGCCGGACTGCTAACGATACTCACCTCATCACTTCGCATCGGCGTACGAACCAACCACTGAGACATCCAGCGGGAACCGCACCTCGGTGGCGCCGAAAAGCATCCGACCGGCCGTGGCCGCACACTCCCGGACCGCGTCACACACCTGTTCGGCCTGCTCAGCGGGACAGTGCACCACCACCTCGTCGTGCACGAACAGGACGAGTTCCGCCTTCGTGCCGGCCAGCGCGGTGCGCAACATGGCGAGCAGGACCAGGGCCCACTCGGCGGCTGTGGCCTGAATGACAAAGTTCCGCGTGAAGCGTCCCCTCGCGCGTCCGGGTGGTGGCGCCACCTCTTCGGGTGGTTCCCGGCCCGCCTCGCGGGCCGCGCCGGCCGGCGGCGGGCAGGTGCGGCCGAGCCAGGAACGGACCAGGCCACCCGACTCGCCGGTCCGGGCGGCGCGCTCCACGTAGTCGAAAGCGGTCGGGTAGTGCCGCCGGAGCACGGCCAGCGCCGGGATGGCGTCGCCGCCGGTCTGCCCGTACATCGCGCCGAGCAGGGCGATCTTGGCTTTGGCCCGGTCGCCGTCGAACGAGTCGGTGGCGAGTGCGGCATACAGATCGCCCTCCGCGGCGGCCCGGGCCAGCCGGACGTCACCGGAGACCGCGGCCAGCACCCGGGGCTCGAGCTGGCCGGCGTCGGCCACCACGAACCGCCAGCCCGGGTCGGCGACCACCGCGCGGCGGACCACCTTGGGCACCTGCAGGGCGCCGCCGCCGCGGGCGGCCCAGCGGCCGGAGACCACCCCGCCGGGCAGGAACTCCGGGCGGAACCGGCCGTCGCGCACCCAGGCGTCGAGCCAGGTCCAGCCGTGCGCGGTCCAGATCCGGTAGAGCTCCTTGAACTCCAGCAGCGGTGCGACCGCCGGGTGCTCGACCTGGCTCAGCACCCAGCGCCGGGTGTTCGGCACCTGGATGCCGGCCCGGGCGAACGCGCGGACCACCTCGGCCGGCGAGTCGGGGTGCAGGCCACGGACCCCGAACGCGTCGTTGATGATCGCGGTCAGCTCGGCGAGACGGCGGGGCGGGCCGACCGGCTGCGGCGGGCCGAGCAGCTCCCGCAGCAGCTCGTCGTGCAGGTCGGCGCGCCAGGGCAGCCCGGCCTGGCCCATCTCCACGGCGATCAGGGCACCGGCCGACTCGGCGGCCACCAGCATCCGGAACCGGCCGGGGTGCTCGGTCGCGGCCAGGCGGCGCTGCTGGTCCTCCCACACCTCGATGGCGGCCTGGACCTCGTCGAACCTGCCGCCGGACGACGACGCCGAGGCCTCGAACAGGGCCGACTGGGCGAAGCCCGGCGGCTCGGCCTCGCGCCGCAACGGATCGGGAGCGACCGGCAGGCCGTGCACCCGGGCGCGGGCCGCGGTCAGCCCGCGCGGCTCACCCCAGTGACCGGCATGGCCGAGCAGGAGCGCCTCGGTGAGCTCCAGGTCGTGACAGCGAGTGACTCTGACCCCGGAGCGCAACAACGCCGGGTAGATGTCGGTGGTGGCGGGCCAGACCCAGCGGGGCTGCTCGGCGGCCTCGAGACGGGCGACGGCGGCAGCGAGGTCGGCGACGTGCCGCGGCGGCCCACCGGCGGACAGGTCCGCGAGCCGGCCACCCCGGCCATCCGGGTCCTGAACTGCCAATGTCAACACCCGGCCATTGTCATACCTGGGTGTGACAATTTTCCGAACGTCCATGCGCTAGGCACTTGTCAACAATCGCACCGAATCAGGGTTTAAGTCGTTATTTGTACGGCTGGGATCACGGAATCAGGCCATTCCGCGCTCGGGTGGTCGCACCATCGTCATGAGGGGTCGCTAGGCTGGCCCCCTCCACGATGAGCAAGGTCACACGAACGCCCCGGTTTCAGCGTGCCAACCGCAACAAAACGTCCACCCCTCAGCCGAGAGTTAAGACTTCATCGATGACCACGCAGCCGCGTGCCACCTTCATCGAGACCGACATGGTCTCGCTGGCTGGCTACAGCCTCAGTGACCTCCGTGCGGACCAGAGCCGCGAGCTCGCCGACGCGGTGCGATCGGTCTTGAAACAGGTCGAGAGGCCTCGTGCCAATCTCGGCGGCTCGGGCCCACCCGGACGGGCTGACTGACCGCCCCTCCTGACCACCACATCCGCCAGCCCCGGCATCCGCCGACAAGGAGGAGAACTTGGCCATCGAGAACGAGCCGGCGACGTCCGGCCCGACCCGGATCCAGCTCGCCGACGACCTCTTCGAGCAGCTCGCGGCCGGTGGTGGTGGCCCCGAGGTGATCGCCCGGCTCCAGGACGGCCAGCGGAGCCGCCGGATGGTGCTGCTCCGGGCCCTGCTCGGCGCGGCCGCCGAGGACCCGCTCTCCACCGGGCCGCTGCCCTCGGTCGCGGAGGCCTGGTCGGCGCTGGAGCGCATCCAGGAGCAGGCGCCGGCGGCGGTGCAGGCCGTCCTGCAGCACCCCCAGGTGGGCGCCTGGTTGTCCTTCACCCTGCGGCGGCACCGCGGCGGCACCGTGACGACCGCTCCGGCCCATATCGATTTCGGACAGCTGAACACCGTGGCGCTGGCTGCCGCCGCGCTGGCCCGGCTCGCCCACCGCACCCGCGTCCCGTTGCGCGGCGGGCGCGTCCTGGTGCCCCGGCACGGCATGGCGATCTTCGACGGGTGCGCGCCGTGGGACGTCGCGGAGGCGTGGACCGAGGGCGGACGGATCTTCCTGCGGCACGGCGAGGTCACCGTGGACGTGCCGGAAAGCGGTGACGCTCCCGGATGGCTCGCGCTCCGCGAGGTCACCGTGGGTGACGTCGACACGTTCACCGTCCACCTCGACGACCTGGACCCGTGGCGCGATCTGGCCGACCCTGTCGGCCCGGCCCGGCTCTCCGACACGGCGTTCGCGGTCTGGGTGAAGCTGCTGCAGGACGCGTGGACGATCCTGATCGAGCACCACCGGCCGACCGCCGTGGCCCTCGCCGCCGGGGTGAGCTCGCTCGTCCCGCTGCCGGCCGGCGACGGCTGGGACACCCGCAGCGCGTCGACCGGGGACGCCTTCGGCGCGATCATGTGCTCGCTGCCGCCGGATCCGGCGACCCTGGCCGTCTCACTGGCGCACGAGTTCATGCACATCAAGCTCGGCGGGCTGATGCACCTGGTGCCGCTCACCACCGGACCCGGCAACCCCTGCCTGTACGCACCGTGGCGCGACGACCCGCGCCCGGCCGGCGGGCTACTTCAGGGCATTTACGCCTTTTTTGGGATAACCGAGTTCTGGCGCACGCAGCGCCGCGCCCCCGGCACCCCGAACCCCCGCCTCGACGACTTCGAGTACGCCTACAGCCGCGCGCAGACCCGGGAAGCGATCGGCGTCGCCACCGCCGACGGCACCCTGACCGAGCGGGGCCGCCGGTTCGTCGCCCGGCTGGCCGCCGCGATCGACGGCTGGTCCGCCGACGAACTGGACGAGCAGGCGGCCGACCTGGCCCGGCTCGTCGCCGACAGCCACCGGGCCGGCTGGCGGATCCGGCACTGCCGGCCGGACCACGCCGAGGTCACCGCGCTGGCCGCGGCCTGGTCCGCCGGGACTCCGGCGCCGGACCTCCGCGCACCCGCCGAGGTCCTGCCCGATCCGGAGATGCGGCACTGGTCGGGTCCGCGGCTGGGCCTGGCCCGGCGGCGGCTGGTCGCGCCGGACCGCTACGCCGAGGCCCGCACCACCTCGTGGGGCGCCGGTCTCAGCGACGCCGATCTGGCGCTGTTCGCCGGGCGGGCCGGGACCGCCGCCGAGCTCTTCGCCGCCGCGATCACCGAGACACCGGAGTCGCCGGACGCCTGGACCGGTCTCGGGCTGGCCCTGCACCGCTCCGGCGACACCCGCGGCGGTGGCGTCCTGCTGCGCCGCCCCGACCTGGTGCTGGCCCTGCACCGCACGCTCGCGGCGACCGCTGCCCCGATCGCCCTGGTCAGGTGGCTGGCCGACGCCGAAAGCACCGACCAGCCCTGACAAAGCGCCGGCCGCGTGGCCGGCCCGCCGCGAGTTCCGACAAGCGGCGGCCGCACGGCAGGCCGCAGGCAGAGGCCGACAAGCGGCGGCCGCACGCCAGTTCTGACAAAAAGGCCACTTCCAGCAATCCATATCGGAAAGGGCCGTCTATACGGACGGCCCTTTCATGGGCGATACTTGCCTTCCCCCGGCAAGGGTGGCTCCGCATTTTGATCACGGCGGACGGAGCAGAGCGTGCGGAAATGCGAAGAGATCGGCATCGGCGTTTCCCCGATCCTGGAATCCGTGCGCCGCACCATTCGACCACCCGCGCCCGCAACCGAGACCGGCTGGACGAACGCCCCCGACACAGGCCGCCGGCGACCCGGCCGTCAGATCCTCCGACGCGATGTCGGACTGATCGAATTCTGCATTCCCGCGATTGTCGCGATCATCGCCCGGCCCCGCCGCCGCCATCTATCGATCTTGACAATGGTGGCGGTGACGACCGAAATTACGCTGGTATTGATTCCCGCTGCGCAGACAGCAATCAATGCTGATCTGAGCCAGGACAGATCATGGAGCGTGGCCGATGTCGACGTCACCACAACCTCCCGCGAAGCCGGACGACACTCGGACGGCGTCGCCGGATGAGGTGACCCTCGGGATCATGACGGCGCTGCCGGTCGAGGCGGCCGCGGTGCTGAGCGTGGTGCAGGACGTCACCGGTTTCGCCGATCCGCACGACCAGAACGCGTACCAGGTCGGCCTGCTGCCGAGCAGCGACCCGGACCGGCCGCACACCGTCGCCGTGCTGATGATGCCGCGCGACGGCACCCGGCTCGCCGCCACCTGCTGCACCAACATGCTGCGCACCTTCCCCAACATCCGGACCGTGCTGATGGCCGGGATCGCCGGCGGGGTCCCCCGCCCCGCGGAGCCCGACCGGCACGTCCGCCTCGGTGACATCGTGGTCGCGACCGAGGGCCTGATCGACTACGGGCACGTCCGGGAGACCGACACCGGCGCGGTGCTGCGCGGGCGGCAGAGCGGCGGCACGCTCGCCAACCGGCTGCTCCGGGCGGCCGGCCAGCTCCGGCTGACCGAGGAGCAGACCGGCCGGCGGCCCTGGGAGGAGTGGCTCGATCCCGACCGGCACGAACAGGCCGGCCGGTACCCGCGACCGCCCGCGGACACCGACGTGCTCCGCACCGGCGACCAGGTGATCCCCCACCCGTTACCGCCGGAACCGGCGCCGGCGCCGGGCATGCCGCAGATCCACTACGGGGCGATCGGGTCGGCCGACGTGCTGATGAAGAGCGAGCGCCGCCGGGACGAGCTGGCCGGGCAGCACCCGGACCTGCGGGCCGTGGAGATGGAGGGTTCCGGCATCGCGGCGAGCACGGCGGCGAACGAACGGTCCTGGTTCATGGTCCGCGGTGTCGCCGACTACGCGGCCACCGGCAAGAACGACCGGTGGCACCGGTACGCGTCCTACACCGCCGCCGTCTACCTGCGGGCGCTGCTCGCCGCGACCCCGCCGCTCGCCGCGCCCCGGGCCCTGGTCAGCGGCCGGGCCCTGCCCCTGGTGCCGGAGCCCGAGCAGCAGGCGCTGGACGCGCTGCTGATCGACGTGCCGGCCGATGTGGACCTGCGCGCGGTCTGGCACGCGGCGGTCCCCGACCTGCCGGAGCCGGACCGGGAGGTCTTCTCCACCCCCGGCGCCGTCTACCACCACCTGGCCCGGTACAACGCCCGGGCCGGCGAGCCGCATCCGGCGTTCCGGTTCGTCGACCGGCTCGGCCGGGCGATGGCCAACAGCCCGACCGGCCGGGAGCTGCGCGGCTGGGCCGCCGCCCGGGCCGGGCTCGGGCACCAGGCGGTGGACGAGCGGGACTCGCCGGAGGACCCGGCCACCCGGGCCGGCAAGGCGCGGCCCGCGCTGGTCCTTCGGATCACGGTGGACGGCATCGACCGGACCCGCTGCCGGATCACGCCGTTCCTGCAGACCACCCGGGGACCGTGGCGACCGGTGCCGGGGCCGGGCGAGCCGGTCGACGTGCCCCGCGCCGATCTCGCGGCGGCCACCGCCGTCCTGGTCGGCAAGGCCGAGGAGGCGTGGCAGGACACCGCCGACCGGGCCGACATCGAGTTCGTCCTGCCGACCGCCCTGCTGAACGAGGCGGTCCAGTGGTACCCGGGCCCGGAGATCCTCGGCGAGTCCAAACCGATCGGCATCGAGTACGCCGTGGCGGTGCGCAGCCTCGAACGGATGCGGGAGACCCGGGTCCACCGGGCCTGGGGACAGCGGTGGCGGCAGCTGGACCGGCAGCCGTTCACCGGCCGGGTGTTCCGCGGCCGGGGCGACCCGGCGGATCTCGACGACTGGGCGACCGAGCTGATCAGCGACGACGGCTACCTGGTGGTGGTGCTCAGCGCGCCGCCGGGGACCGAGGTGGGCACCGGGGAGTTACGGGCCGCCCTCCGCGCCGGGGTGCCGATAATCCTCTGGGATCAGCGCGAGCCGCGGCCGGCGGACGGCACGCAGGGGCTGGAGCGCCTGGTCGCCGAGCCGACCGGCCTGCTGCCGGAGAACACCCGGCGGATCCGGATCGAGGCCGCGAGCGATCCGGCCCACTTCGGCCGGTCGGTCGCCCTGCTCTGGGACGACGCGGACCGGCCGATCACGGAACGGCAGGCCGACTCATGACCGGATCCGATCCGTACGCCACCGCGCACACGCCCGGAGACCCGGAGGCGCTCGCCGAGGCGCTGCGCCGGTTCACCCCGCACGTGTCCACCTGCGCGATCGTGGTGGACGAGAGCCCGTCGATGGACGTGTGGGCGCCCACCGTGGCGGCCTTCCAGGACCTGGCCGGCGCCGTCTTCCCCCGGGTGAACCGGCAGCTGCTCGGCCCGTTCCGGGAGGCGCACGCCGAGCCCCGGGTGCCGGACGGCGAGCTGATCATGGTGGTCAGCGACGGCCTCGCCGGGTTCTGGGCGCAGAGCTCGGCCGACCAGGTGCTGAACGCGTGGGGCCGGCGCGTCCCGGTGGCGATCGTGAACCCGTACCCGCGGGAGCTGTGGGAGCGGTCGCTGCTCGCGCCGCGGGAGGTCCAGCTGTCCGCGCCGCGGATCATGTCGCCGAACGCGGAGCTGCTGATCCTGGAGCCGGCCGAGCGGATGCGGCTGTTCGACGACCCGGTGCCCGAGGCCGCGGTGGCGGTACCCCTGCTGGAGCTCGGCCCGCGCTGGCTGCGCTGGTGGGCGTCGCTGGTCGGCGGGCCGGCCGGTGGCTGGCTCGACGCGGTCGCGCACATCGCCGACCCGGACCGGCCGCACGGTCCCGGTGACGTGCCGGCCACCGCGCCCGGCGCGCCCGGCGCGCACCGGCTCGTCGAGGACTTCCGCAACGAGCCGTCCGCGTTCGCCTTCCGGCTGGCCACCCTGATCGCGGCGGCGCCGCCACGGCTCGGCCTGGACGCCCTGCGTGTGCTGCAGCGGGTGCTGCTGCCCGCGTCGCGGCCGCTGCACCTGGCCGAGGTGGTCACCAGTCCGCTGCTGGTCACCGGCGCGCACGGCGAGCCCAGCTTCCGGGCCGGGGTGCGGGAGGAACTGCTGGCCTACGCGACCCGGGAGGACACCGTCCGGGTGATCGAGGTGGTGGTGACGCACTTCGGCGACCGCTTCCCGCGGGCCCGGGACCTGCTCGACGTGCTGCGGGCGCCGGACGAGCAGCCGGACACCCGGATCGCCGACACCCCGGTCGAGGACCTGCGGTTCGAGCTGGCCGTGCTCCGGGCGCTGGCCGGGCCGTACGCGCCGCGGGCGGACCGGCTGGAACGGGCGCTGGCCGGACCGTCGCCCGAGCCGCCCGGCGGAGGAGTCCGCACGCCGAGCCTGCGACCCGGCGCCGGTACGCACCTGCTCGGCGGGCGGGGCGCCAGTCTCGCCGACATCGACGCGCTGCTGCAGCCGGACGCCCGCTCGGCGGTCTGGGTGAACCTGCCGTCGCGCAACGACGACTTCACCGGGCGCGAGGAGATGCTCGACATCCTCGACCGCCGGTTGCGCCAGGACCGGGTGGCCGCGGTCCTCTCCCACTCGCTGCACGGGATGGGCGGCGTCGGCAAGTCACAGATCGCGGCGGAGTACGCCTACCGGCACATGACCGACTACGACGTGATCTGGTTCGTCCCGGCCGAGCAGGAGAGCCAGATCCGGCACTCGCTGATGGAGCTCGGCGAGCACCTGAACATCCCGGCCGGCACCGAGGCGAACACCGCCATCCGCGCCGTCCTGGACTCGTTGGCGGCCGGCACACCGTACGCAAACTGGCTCTTGATCTTTGATAACGCGGAGACGCTGGAGACCGTGCAGGACTACCTGCCGACCGGTGGCACCGGGAAGGTGCTGATCACGTCACGCAACCGGGGGTGGACCGGCGTCTCCGAGACGTTGGAGATCGACGTCTTCAGCCGCGAGGAGAGCATCGCCCTGCTCCGCCGGCGCAACCCGGTGCTGAGCGTCACCGACGCCGACCGGATCGCCGACCTGCTCGACGACCTGCCGCTGGCCATCGCCCAGGCCGCGGCCTGGCGGGCAGCGACCCAGATGGACGTGGGCGAATACCTGCGCCGGCTCACCGAGAAACGCGCCGAACTGGCCCGCCAGGCCAAGGACCAGCACTACGAGGTCGCGGTCGCGACGGCCTGGACGGTGGCGCTGGAGCACCTCGGCACGGCCAACCCGGGCGCGCTGCAGCTGCTGCAGACCTGCTCGTTCATGGCGCCCGAGCCGATCTCCCAGGAGATCTTCCAGGCGGTCCGGGACGTCGAGTTCGCCCTGGACATGAACGAGGTGCTGCAGACCCCGAACCAGCTCGGCCGCGCGATCCGGGCGATCGAGCAGTACGGCCTGGCCCGGATCGACTACCGGGAGGAGACGTTCACCGTCCAGCTGCACCGGCTGGTGCGCGAGGTGGTGGTGGACCGGCTGTCGGCGAGCGAGCGGAGCCGGATGCAGCACGCCGCGCACCTGCTGCTGGCCGGGGTGCACCTGGGCGACTTCGGCAAGACCGAGCACTGGCCGCGGTTCGCCGCGCTGCTCCCCCACGTGCAGGCCTCCGACCAGGTGGGCTGCGAGGACGCCTGGGCGCGCCGCCGGGTCCTCGACATGATCGAGTTCTTGTACTCCTCGGGTGACCACAAGGCCTGCCGGGCCCGGGCCGCCGAGGCGGTCGAGCGCTGGACCCGGATGCTCGGCCCGGACGATCCGCAGGTGCTCAAGTGCGCCCGCTGGCTCGCGTTCGTGCTGCGGATCCTCGGCGAGTTCGCCGAGGCGGCCCGGATCAACGCGGACTGCCTGCAGCGGCTCCGCGCGATCAACGGCCCCGAGGACGAGGAGACCCTGGACGCGATGTGCCTGGTCGCGGCGGACCGCCGGGCGGCCGGTGACTTCCAGGGCGCGCTGCGGCTCGACCGGGACGCGTACGAGATCTCCGCCCGGGTCTTCGGGCCGAAGGTGCCGCACACCCTGCGGATGGCGCACAGCCTCGGGATCAGCCTGCGGCTGATGGGCGACTTCGCCGGCGCGCTGGCGCTGGACATGGAGACCGTGCGGCACCGGATCGACGTGCACGGCGCCCCGCACTACCTCACCCTGCTCACCCAGAACGGGCTCACTCTGGACATGCGGGAGCAGGGGCAGTACATCGCCGCGAACGAGCGGCAGGAGAAGCTCTACGCGCGCATCCAGCGGATCCTCGGCAACACCCACCCGCAGACCCTGATGGCCGCCCGGAACCTGGCCGTCTCCCTGCGCCGGGCCGGCAAGCACGAGCCGGCCCGCAAGCTGGCCCTGGACACCCTGAAGGAGCTGCGCGAACGGTTCGGCGACCTCAACCCGGAGGCGATCGCCTGCGCACTGAACTACGCCGTCGACCTGCGGGAGAACGACGAGCTGGTGCGGTCCCGGGAGCTCGCCGAGCGGACCTGGCACGAGTACGCCACGACACTCGGTGAGCAGCATCCGTACACGCTCTACGCCCGGACCAACCTCGGGATCGTGCTCCGGCTGCTCGGACGGCTCCCGGAGGCGCTCGAGCACGACCGGGCCGCCTACGACGGGCTGCACTCCCGGCTCGGCGCCCAGCACGTACTGACCCTGACCTGCGCCACCAACCTGGGCAGTGACCTGGCCCTGGCCGGTGACCACCAGCAGGCGTACGACCTGGACGCGCAGACCCTGGAGGGCTCCCGGACGGTCCTCGGCTTCGAGCACCCCTCGACGCTGGCGTGCGCGCTGAATCTCGCCTTCGACCTGCGGGACCTGGGCCACCACGACGACTACGAACGGCTCTTCGGCGAGGTCGTCGACGCCTATCACCGGGTGCTGGGTCGTGATCACCCGGCGATCGAGGCGGCGAACGCGGGCGAACGGGCCAACTGTGACGTCGACCCGATGCCGCTCTGAGACCTACTTGACCGCGCCCGCGGTCAGGCCGGCCTGGATCTGCCGCTGGAAGATCGCGTAGACCACGATCATCGGCAGGATGGAGAGGGTCAGCGCGGCGAACAGCGTGGACCACTCGGCGTGGTAACCGGCCGAGGTGCTGATGTTCGCGATGCCCTGGGTGAGCACCCACTTGGAGTCCGCGCCGGCGCCCTGCATGACCACGACCGGCAGCAGGTACTGGTTCCACTGGCCGACGATGTTGAAGATGGTGATGCTGATCAGGCCGGACTTGGCCATCGGCATCATGATCTGGAAGAACCGCCGCAGGTGGCCGGCGCCGTCCACCATCGCCG
Source organism: Actinoplanes awajinensis subsp. mycoplanecinus (assembly GCF_001509495.1). NCBI lineage: Bacteria > Bacillati > Actinomycetota > Actinomycetes > Micromonosporales > Micromonosporaceae > Actinoplanes > Actinoplanes awajinensis. The sequence continues at coordinate 18,119 of NZ_LLZH01000345.1, forward strand.
CCTCGTCGATCTCCGCGGGCAGCGTCTTGAAGAACGCCACCAGGAAGAAGACCGTGAACGACAGTGAGTACGCGATGTAGACCAGGATCAGGCCGGTGTACGTGTTCAGCAGGTTGAGGCTCTGCATGATGCCGAACAGCGGCGCGAGCGCCATGAAGGTCGGGAACGCCAGGCCGGAGACGAACAGGTAGTAGATCGCCCGGTTGCCGGGGAACTTGTACCGGGCCAGCACGTACGCGGCCATCGCGCCCAGCAGCATGGTGCCGGCCGTGCTGATCAGCACCACGAACACGCTGTTCAGGAAGTACTGCCCGATGTGCGCCTCGTTCCAGGCGTCGGCGTACGTCTTGAACGAGAAGTGCTCGGGCATCGCGAACGGCTTGCCGAGGAAGATCTCGGTGTTGTTCTTGAACGAGGCGAGCAGCACCCAGATCAGCGGCCCGGCCGTGGCCAGCGCCCACAGGAACAGGGCGATGTGCGCGACCCCGTTGAGCGGGTTGAGCTTCCGCTGCTTCGCGGCGGCCGGCACCGATGTCGCGGCGGCCGTGGACGGGTTGGACTTCAGATCGGTCATCGTGACACTCCGCGGATCAGGCGTCGACGGCGTCGCGACGGGTGACCCGCAGGGTCAGCGCGGCGAACGTAAGGGTCAGGAAGAACAGCACGACACCGAGCGCGGAGGCGTAACCGGCCTGCGAGAACTTGAAGGCGTTCAGGTAGATCTGCATGCTCAGCACCTGCGTCGAGTTGTTCGGGCCGCCCTGGTTCACCGACATGATGTTGACCAGTGCGAACGCGTCGAACGCGGCGATGCCGAGGTAGACCCAGGCGACCTGCAGCGTGCTCCAGAGCAGCGGCAGGGTGATCCGGAAGAACAGCGTGATCTTGGTGGCGCCGTCCAGCGCGGCCGCCTCGTAGATCTCCTCCGGGATCGAGCCCATGCCGGCCGAGAAGAGCACCACGTAGAAGCCGACCGCCTGCCAGATCAGCACGGCGAGGATGCAGGTCAGCGCCCAGCGCTCGTCGGCAAGGAAGAGCCAGGGCGTCCACGACTCCGGGAACAAGCCGTTGATCATGCCGCTGCGGTCCGAGCCGAACACCCGGCCGAAGATCACGCCGACGATGGCCAGGGCCAGCAGCTGCGGGAAGAAGAAGATGATCCGGTAGACCTTGGAGCCCCACACGCCCCGGGTGCCGCCGCCGGTGCTCTTGCCACCGACGTTCAGCAGGAACGCGAAGAACAGCGCGAGCGCGATGGTCACCAGCGGCAGCAGGATCAGCAGGAACAGGTTGTGCCGCAGGGCGGTCCACACCACCGGGTCGTCCCACAGCTTCACGAAGTTGTCGAAGCCTACGTACGTGAACCCGCCGAAGCCGGACCAGTCGGTCAGCGACAGCTGGAACATCTGTAGATAGGCCCCGACCACGAAGACCAGATAGAGCGCCAGCGGCACGACAAGGAAACCGATGATGAAGGGGTACTTGCCGTGCCGCATGACGCCTACCTAGGTGTGAAAAAGAAGCGGATCAGGAACGGGTGAACTTGGTGACCGAGGAGTCCTTGGCCACGGCCTGCGAAGCGGCCTCCATGGTGTCGCAGAACTTCTTCGCGTCGCCGCCCTTGAACATGAGCTGGTTGGCGGCCTCGCGGGAGGCGTCGTCCAGCTTCTTGTACCAGGTGTCGAACAGGTAGCCCATGAAGACGTCCTTGCCGGCCTTGCTCAGCGCGTCGTTGGCGCTGGTCAGACCGGGCGAGATGGTGAGGCCGTCGGCCGCGCCGGCCACCACCGTGAGCGACTTGGTGAGCTTGGTGAACTCCAGCGCCGCCGCCTTCGACAGCATGGTGCGCAGGTACTCCTTGCCACCCTGCGGGTTCTTGCTCTTGGCCGCCGCGAAGTAGATCTCGCCGGCCGCGGCGTTGATCGCGGTCGCCGGGAGCTGGTCCGCCGCGGTGACGCTCGGGAACGCCATCATGGCGTACTCGAAGCCGGCCGGGGTGCTGGCGGCCTGCTCGTTCTCCAGCCACGACCCACACGGGTAGAAGGCCAGCTTGTCCTGGTCCTGCTGCAGCTGGACCTCGGTGTGCTTGAGGCCGAGGAAGGACTTGTCGATGTACTTGGTGCCGACCTCGCCCCAGGCCTGCGCGGCCTTGAGCACGGCGTCGTTCGTCCAGGCGCCCGGCTTCAGGTTGTCGATGTCCTTCAGCACCTGCTCGGTGCCGATCTTCGCGGCACTGGTCATGATCGCGCGGACCATGTAGTACGACGCGTTGGCGCCCGCGAAGCCGAACGGCGTGATGCCGGCCGCCTTGATCTTGTCGAGCAGGGCGGTGAAGTCGGCCCAGGTGGTCGGGATGGTCCAGCTGTTCTTGTCGAACAGCTTCTTGTTGTACCAGAGGCCGAAGACGGTGAACGAGTAGTTCACCGCGAACGGCTTGCCGTCGTAGGTGCCCTGCTGCACGGCGCCGGGGACCAGGGTCTCGGCGACCGTCTTGCCGGGGATGTCCAGCGACGGGGCGGCGAACAGGTCGCTCAGGTCGGCGGCCTGGCCGGCCTTGACGATGGCGCCGAAGTCCATGATGTCGGCGCCGGAGTTGTTGATCATGTCCGGGGCGGAACCCGAGTTCAGCCGCGGCTTGATCGTGGTGGCGACCTGCTGGGTGGCCGAGTACGTGACCTTCGCGTCCGGCCACTTCTTGTTGAACATCGGGGTGTCGACGTCGGTGGCGTACTTGGTGCCGAGGCCACCGTCGAAGATGACGATCTCGACGCCGGCCTTCGGGTCGATGCCGAGCGGGTTGTCCGCCGACTTGTCGCCGGTCGCCTGCGGGGTGCTCGGCGCATCGGAGCCACCGGCACAGGCGCTCAGGAAGCTGACGCCGGGTGCGGCGACGAGGCCGACCGCGGCAGCGCGGCGCAGCAGGGTACGACGGTCCAGCTCAGAGTTCGTTATCGCAGACATCGGTGTCCTTTCGGGGTGTGACAGGTGGGACGGTTCAGCCCTTGACTGCGCCGGCGGTGAGGCCGGAAGCGATGTTGCGCTGCACTGCCAGGAAGAAGATGACGACGGGGATGGACGTGATGATCGCGCCCGCCATCAGCGGCCCCCAGTAGGTGCCGCGACTGGTCTGGTTCTGCATCAGCCAGGCCATCAGGTTCTGGTGTTCCGGGTCGTTGAGCGTGTTGATGATGATGAACTCGTTCCAGGCCTGGATGAAGCCGTAGACCGAGGTCGCCACCAGACCGGGGCCGGTCAGCGGCAGGATGATCCGCCAGAAGACCTGTCCCCGCGTGCATCCGTCGATCATCGCGGCCTCGTCCAGCTCCCGGGGGATGCCGGCGATGAAACCACGCAGCGTCCACACGGTGTACGGCAGGAGAAGCACCACGTACACCAGGGTCACGCCGACGATGCTGCTACCGGTCAGTTCCGCCTTCTGCAGCATCAGGAAGATCGGGATCAGCAGGGCGATGAAAGGTACCAGCTGAACCGCCAGGACCACCAGGATGATCGCCCGCCGGCCGTAGAACCGGAACCGGGCGACGGCCAGGGCGGCCAGGAAGCCGACCACGAGCGCCGCCAGCACCGCGACCGCGGTGATCACGATGCCGTTGACCAGCGACTGCTTGAACAGCGGGGCGTTGAACGCGGACTTGAAGTTGTCGAGCGTCGGCGCGTCCGGGATGAACGTCGGATCGAAGCTGGACCACTCGGTCTGCGGCTTGAACGACGTGATGAGCACCCAGTAGACCGGGAAGAACATCACGATCGAGAAGATCACCCCGGCCGCGTTCGCCACCAGGTTGCCGGTGCGGGTACGGCCGACGGTCATCGTGCCGTCGGCGGCCGGGTTGGGCTTACGACGCCGGGGCGCCGTGGCGGTAACGACGGCCATCAGTCCACCTCACCGATCTTGAACATCTGACGGATGTACACCGCCATCGCGCCCAGCAGCAGGATCACGGTGAGCACCGCGATCGCCGAGCCGAGACCGTACTTGTTCTGCCCGAACGCCTGCACGTACGAGTACGTGGCGAGCGTCTGGAACTCCGGCTCCGGTTTACCGTCCCGCATCACCCAGTTCTGGGTGAACAGGCCGAAGTTCCAGATCACCGACAGCGTCGTCACGATCACGAGCAGCGGCTTGAGGATCGGCAGGGTGATGTTCCGGAACGACTGCCAGCCGTTGGCGCCGTCGACCGTCGCGGCTTCCATCAGCTCCTTCGGGACCTGGGTCAGACCGGCGTTCAGGGTGATCGCCAGGAACGGGATGCCGGCCCACACCACGCAGGAGGTGATCACGATCCAGCCCTGTGTCGGCGTGTAGAACCAGGAGTGGTTCTGGAACTCGACCCCCGGCAGCTTGTCGATCAGGTAGTTCAGCACGCCGACGTCGGAGTCGGTCATCATCTTGAAGACCTGCGCCTGCACCAGCGCCGGCAGCGCCCAGACGAACATCATCGCAATGATCATGGCCATCCGCACGACCCGGCCGACCCGGCGCATCAGCAGCGCCACGCCCAGGCCCAGCAGCACCGTCAGGACCACCGACGCCGCGGTGAAGAGGACCGTACGCTGCACGACCGACCAGAAGGCGCTGTCGGACAGCACGGCGGTGTAGTTGTCGAAACCGACCCACTTCGGCGTGGCGCCGGTCCACAGCTCCTTGAGCTCGAACTTCTGGAACGACAGTACGAGCATCCGGCCGACCGGGTAGGCCAGCAGGATCGCCAGGAGCAGCAGCGCCGGGCCGGAGAGCACCCACGGGAGGACGACGTCATCGCCCTTGCCGCGCCGCTTGCGCCGGCGGGGCGCCGGCTTGTTGGCGCCGGGTCCGACGGGCGCGCGGTGCGCGGGGGTCGTCGGGGAGTCGACGGCGTACATCAGCTTTCCTCTCTCACCGGATTACGTGCGGTGTGGTGTGCCGCCCGCCCGTCTCGCGACGGGCGGGCGGCGCGACCCGGATCAGCCGTTGAGCGTCTTGGCGATCTGCTCGTCAGCCGCCGTGGTGGCGTCCGCGAGCGACTTCTTGCCGGTCAGGATGTCCGACAGCATGTTCTGCAGGATGTTGGCCTTCTCCACGTCGGCCCACTTGCCGGAGGCCGGCACGGCCCAGCTGTTCTTGGCCGCCTCGGCGCCGACCGCGAGCTTCGGGTTGTCGGAGGCCGCGGCGTCCAGCAGCGCGGTGGCGTTCGGCAGCGCGCTCGCCTTGACCAGGCCCTTCATCGAGGTGCTGTCGGTGAAGTACTTGATCCACTGAGCGGCCAGGTCGGCGTTCTTGCTCTTCAGCGGGACACCGACGTTGGAGCCACCGAGCAGCGACGGGATGCCCGGCATCGGCGCGGCGGCCAGCTTGCCCTTGACCTTGGTGGGGACCAGCGCGGAGGCCGGGTCGTTCGGGTCCTTGCGGACCTCCTCGGCCGAACCCTGCTCCCAGCCGTTGCCGTAGAAGGCGCCGGCGTTGCCCTGGCTGAACACCAGGTACTGGTCGGACTCGTCCTTGGTGACGTCCGCCTTCGAGTACTTCTTGACCAGGTCGACCCACTTCTGCAGACCGGCCTGCGACTCCGGCGAGGAGAGCGCGCCGGCCCACTTGTCGCCGTCCTTCTTGGCGATGTCGCCGCCGTTGGCCTTGACCCACGACATCGCGGCGTACCAGTAGCGGCCCGGCATGTAGATCGCGCCGAACTTCGAGTCCTTGTTACCGGCCGCGACCTTGTCGGCGTCCGCGAGGAACTCGTCGTAGGTCTTCGGCGCGGTGGTGACACCGGCCTTCTCGAACAGGTCCTTGCGGTAGATCAGGACCCGGGCACCCGCGTAGTAGGGCACGCAGTAGGTCTTGCCGTCCGCCTCGCAGGCGCCGGAGAGACCCGGGAGCCAGGTGTCCGAGTTCTCGAAGGACTTCTTGTCCAGCTCGCCGAACGCGCCGGCGTCGACGTACTTCGGGAACTGGGTGTTGCCGAGCTCCACCACGTCCGGCACGTCGGTGCCGGCCAGGGAGGCGTCCAGCTTGGTGAGCACGTTCGCCCACTGCTGGTACTCGACCGTGACGTTGGCGCCGGTGGCCGTGGTGAACCGCTTGCTGGCGTCGTCGACGACGTCCTTCCAGCCGCTCTGGGCGTCGACCATGAGCCAGACCTTGATGGTCTTGCCCTTGCCGTCGACCGCGCCGTTGGCCGAGGTGCTGCTGTCGTCGCTGTTGCCACCACACGCGGCGGTACCGACCAGCGTCGCAGCGAGCGCCGCGGCGACCGCGAACTTGCGCTTCACTTTTCCTCCACAAGGGGTTTTTTCACTAAGGGGTGGGTGATGGTGCTGTTCAGGCGTCTTTCACCGCTTTGTGACCGTGCACCGCTTGAGCGGTGCGCTGGAAAGCGGCGTGCGAGCGTTCATGCGTCCGCTGCGCGACGGCGACGTAGAGAAGATCGAGGACCACCAGCTGCGGATGCCGTGCGGACAGCGCGTCCGGCCGGAAGGTGGTCGCCTGGGTGGCGGTGAGCAGGACGATGTCGGCGAGCTCGGCCAGCGGGGAACGGGGAAAACTGGTGAGCGCGATGGTGGTGGCGCCCCGGCTGCTCGCCTCCGCGAGCAGCTCGATCGTCTCGCCGGTCTCGCCACTGTGCGAGATACCGAGTGCGACGTCGCCGGACCTCGACAGAGCGGCGCTGGCCAGACCGTTGTGCACGTCGGTCCAGGCCCACACCGGGATGCCGATGCGGTGCAAACTGAACTGCATCTCCTCCCCGACCAGCGCGCTTCCGCTGGCGCCGAAGATGTTCACCCGCGGAGCGGCGGCGATCGCCACCGCGGCCCGCTCCACCTCGGCCAGGTCCAGCAGCGAGGCGGTGTCGTGCATGGCCCTGGTGTCGGCGGCCATGATCTGGCCGAGCACGCGTGCCAGGGGGTCGTTGGGCTGGATCTCCCGGCCGATGTCCACCGTCCAGCCGGCCGACCGGGCGCGCCCGGTCTCGGCGGCGATGCCCAGCCGGAGATCCGCGTAGCCGTCGAAGCCGAGCGCCCGGCAGAACCGGGTCACGGTGGCCGGCGAGGTCCCGCTGCGCTCGGCGAGCTCGACGATGGTGGCCCGGGAGGCCGCCGCGGGGTCGGCGAGGACCTGCTCGGCGACGCGCTGCAGGGCGCCGGTGAACTCCGGCAGCAGCGTCCGCACCCGGACCAGGACACCGTCGGAAGGCGGGTGGTCCCGATCGCTGTTCGCAAATTTTTCGGTACGGGCGGATTCGGTACGTCCGTTGACGGCGCGGGGACGGGGCTCGCCGCGGACCCAGAGGCCCTGCTCGAGCCGATCGTGTGACGCGGAGTCACTCCCGATCGGGTCGCTCCCCCCGGGGAAGACGCTGTCGCTCCCGCTCGGAGCAGCGAAGTCGCTCCCACCCGGGGCAGCCTGGTCGCGAACCAGCGAGTGGGCGACCGCGGTCGACGCGGTGCCGTCCATCTCCGGCTCAGCCATCGGACACCCTTTCAGGAAGGACTGTTTACTGTCGCGGTAAAAGTTCTTACTAATCGCCCCCTTGTGTCAAGACTGTGGGCGAAGTTTTCAAACCGTTACCTGACCTGGGCTAATGAACTGATGTTTCGTCGGGGTCGGATGACAGCCATCGATCCGGAAATAACCCTTACGATGTGTCCGCCATCACATGACCGTGTAACGCCCGTTTTGGGATAGCCCTTTCGGCGGCCCGAGCAGGGACGATCGGTTGCTGGCACATCGTCCGATCGGGCGGTTACCGTCACACCACGAAACCTGCCCGTTACGCACGAAACAAGATCAAAAAAATTCTCGGGCCGACCGGGGCGGGTGCCGGCGCACCGCTCCGCCGCAGCACCGGGCCTCTCCGGCCACAGCCGCCCACCCCCGTGCCGCCCGGCCACCCGCCCCGCCGCACGTCCCGATCCCGCTGAGCGGGACACGGCCCGGCTGGCGCCGGCGGCTGCCTCAACGCCGCCGAGACAACCGTGAGCACCAGCCGGGCCTGCAGCCGGCTCGCGACCCCCGGCTGGTGCTGGCGGCTCCCTCAAAAGCCGTGAGACGACCGTGAGCACCAGCCGGGCGGACCTGGCGGGTGCTCACGGTGTTTTGGGGGGAAAGGCCCGGAGGCTCGGCCTCAGCGGGCCGCAGCCCGCCCTCGGCCTCGCGGCTACTTCCCCGTGGCGTGGATCGCCTCGATGAACGCTTCGGAGCGGTGTTCGAAGTTACGGAAGCGGCCGTAGCTCGGCGCGGCCGGTGACAGCAGCACCACGCCGCCCGCCGGGGTGACCTCGCGGGCCAGCCGGACCGCGTCGGCGAGATCCTCGGACGTGATCGTGGTGACCTTCGGGAGGCCGGCCAGCTCGGCCAGGATCCGCGGGCCGCTGTCCGGCATGCCGATCACGGTGAGTTCGCGGGAGGCGAGGAATTCTCGTAACGGAGCGTAGTCAAGGCCCCGGTCGGTGCCGCCGACCAACACGGTGAGTGCACGGTTCTCGTAGGCCTCGACGGCGTGCATCGTGGCGTACGGCGACGTCGACAGGGTGTCGTCGACGAACGTGAGACCGGACGGGTCCTCGATCTCGGTGAGCCGGTGCGGCAGCCCCTCGAAGGACCGGACCGCCGCGGCCAGCTCGGTGCGCAGCCCGACCACGTCGACGCCCATGCCGTCCAGGACGGCCAGCGCGACGCACAGGTTCCGCTCGTTGTGGCCGCCCTTGAGCCGCAGCGCGGCCCGCTCGAACAGCGGCTCGTCGCTGCAGAAGACCACGCCGTCGGTGACCCGGAAACGGGAGTCCTCGGCGGCGACCGGCACCGGCGGGAACCCGTTGCGGTCGTGGACGGTGCGGATCTCGTCGCGCAGGCGCTCGTCGGTGCCGTTCACGACGATCAGTTCCGGTCCGTACTGCAGGAGGTTCAGCTTGTCGCGGTAGTACTCGCGCTCGCCGCCGTGCGCGTCCAGGTGCTCCGGGAAGAGCGAGGTGACCACCGCGACCCGGGGCGAGTCGGTCAGGTCGGCGCACTGGTAGCTGGACAGCTCCAGCACGTACAGCTCGGCGGGCGGCAGGTCGAGCAGCGGGACGCCGATGTTGCCGCCGTACGCGTTGGGCTTCCCGACCGCCGCCAGCAGGTGGCTGATCAGGCTGGACGTGGTGCTCTTGCCCTTGCTGCCGGTGACGCCGACGGTCTGCTCGGCGTGGTCGGCCATCCAGAGGGCGCTGCCGCCGGTGACCGTGACGCCGCGGGACCGCAGCTCGGCCATGAACGGGTGGGTGGACGGCACACCGGGCGAGCGCACCACGACGTCCGCGCTGGCCAGTGCCGCGAAGGCGTGCTCGCCGCCGGCCAGTGGGGCGAGCGTGCCGTCCCAGGGGTCGTCGAGGTAGCCGGCGCCGTCGTTCACCGCGATCAGCCGGGACGGGGCGTGCGCGGCGATCGCGGTCACCGCGGCTCGTCCCTCGCGGCCGGTTCCCCAGACCGCCACCGATCGGTCACGCAGGTCTGCCAGGCGCACGGTCGTCTCCCCAAGTCGTTTTTTCGCGGGACCGAACTAATATTGCCCGTCGGCCCAAAGACAGGAGCTTCCGGGTGCAGTTCGACGTCATGCGCTTCCCCTCGTACGCGTTCGACCCGACGACGGGGATCGCCACGTTCGATTACCTGCTCGACGGGCCGGAGCCGCTGCGGTTCACCGAGACGATCACCCTTCCGGTGCCGGCCGAGGGTCACGACCTCGAGACCCTGCACCGGGTGCTCGAGCTGCTGCACGTGGTCGCCGGGGTGAGCTACTACAAGGTCGGCGCACCGCCGCGGGTGCTCGCGCCGCTGCCGGTGGCCCCCGAGGTGGCCGCCTGGTTCACCCGGATCTACACCGACGGCCTGGCCGAGTACGCGTACCGCAACCAGCTCCCGCACGTGCTGGAGCTGACCGTCGAGACGCCGGGCGTGCTCGCGCCGGCCGCGCCGGTCGAGGTCACCGGACGGCCGCTCTCCGCGGTCGGCGGCGGCAAGGACTCCATCGTCACGCTGGAGATCCTCCGCGCGGCCGGGCTCGACCCGGTGCCGTTCTCGGTCAACCCGAACCCGGTGATCGTGAACGTGAACGCCGCCTCCGGCCTGACCGCCCTGGCCGCCCGCCGCAAGCTCGACCCGCTGCTGTTCGAGCTGAACAAGGCCGGCGCGCTGAACGGCCACATCCCGGTCACCGCGATCAACTCGCTGATCGCGGTCGCCACCGCGGTCTGGCACGGGCTGGGCCCGGTGGTCATGTCGAACGAGCGGTCCGCCTCCGACCCGAACCTGGTCTGGAACGGTCACGAGGTCAACCACCAGTGGTCCAAGGGCGTGCTCGCCGAGGGGCTGCTGCGGTCCGCCGTCGCGGCGCACACCGGCCTCGTCGACCCGTATTTCTCGCTGCTGCGCACGCTCTCCGAGCTGCACATCGCGCAGCTGTTCGCCGGTCACACTGCGTACGATGATGTTGTGACAAGCTGTAACAAGGCTTTCAAGCTGCACGACCCCACGGCGCGCTGGTGCGGTGACTGCCCGAAGTGCCGGTTCGTCTTCCTGGCGATGGCCCCGCACATGTCCCGCGAGCGGCTCGCGCACATCTTCGGGCACGACCTGTTCGCCGCCGAGGCACAGGTGCCGGGCTTCCTGGAGCTGCTCGGCGTCGACGGGCACAAGCCGTTCGAGTGTGTCGGCGAGGCCGAGGAGTGCCTGGTGGCGCTGTCGATGCTGACCGATGACGCGCCGGTGCTGGTCGCCCTGCGCGCCGCCGTGCCGGCGTCGGCCTGGGACACCGTCTCGCACAGCAACGTGTTCACGCCGGGCGGGCCGCACCACGTTCCCCCGTCGTACCAAAAGATCTTGAACGATGCCCTCTGAACGATGGACCTGATCTATACGGGGAACGCCGACCCGGACGCGCTCGCCGAGCGGGGCTGGCTGCTGGGCCACTTCAAACCCGAGGGCGACCCGCGGCACAGCGCGGACGTCGAGATCAAGTGGGGGCGGCACCCGGCCGGCGACCGGCGGGCCGAGTGGGTCCGCGGTGAGCAGCGGACCGCGCTGCTCGTGCTGATCAGCGGCTGCTTCCACATGGAGTTCCCGGAGCGCACCGTGGTCCTCGCCGAGCAGGGCGACTACGTGGTGTGGGGGCACGGGGTCGACCACTCCTGGTATGCGCCCGAGGAGACCGTCGTGCTCACCGTCCGCTGGCCGTCGATCGCGGGCTATGCGGTAGGCGCCCGGTAAAGATCACTCCGGGATGTCGTGGTGGATCCGCCGCGGTGACACGCCCAGCTCGCGCAGCGCGATCGTGGTGGCCACCAGCATCAGCGGCGGCCCGGCCAGGTAGACCTCGTCCCGGCTCCACTCGCCGTAGGCCGCCACCGCGTCGGTGACCAGCCCGAACGGGTACGGCCCGGGATCGCCCTCGGAGACCACCGGGATGACGGTGGCCCGGGGCGCCTGCCGGGCGATCGTCACCAGGTCGTCGATGTCGTAGAGCTCGTCGAGGGTCCGCACGCCCCAGAACAGCACCGCGGGGCGCGGATCCTGGGTCGCGGCCAGCTGGGCGAGCATCGCCTTCATCGGCGCCACCCCGGTGTCCCCGGCGATCATCAGCATGCCGCGGCCCGGTTCGGCGGGCAGGCCCATCCCGCCCTCGGCGCGGCTGACCCGGATCCGGTCACCGACCCGGGTGTGGTGCACCAGCGTGCCGCTCACCCCGGCCTCGGTCTTGGCCCGCACGTGCAGCTCGATCACGTCGTCCCGGTGCGGGGCGCCGGCCAGCGAATACGGCCGCCAGACCCCGGGCACGCCGTCGAGGGCGACCCGGGCGAACTGCCCCGGCCGGTACGGCAGCGGCAGGAACGGGCGGAGCCGCACCACGGCGAGATCGTCGCGGCGCAGCTCGTGGCCGATCACCTCGGTGTCCCAGATCGTCGGCTGGTAGGTGATCAGGGTGCCGCCGTGCACGATCCACTCGTAGACGTGCTGCCACGTCCAGCGCCAGGCCTGGTCGAAGTCCTGCCGCCAGTTGCCCGGTGTCATACCGGCCCGCATCGCCTCGGCGAGCGCCGCGCCGACCAGCTGCAGCTGGTTCCACTGCAGGCCGCACTCGGCCAGCGCCGCGCCCAGCTGCGCACACCCGGCCACCACCGCGGGCGGATCGTCGAGCCGGTGCACCAGCCAGGTGATCGCCCGGGCGAGCTGGTCGCGCTGCGAGGCCGGGGTGCCGGGCAGCACGGTCAGCAGGTCCGGCTGGGCCTGCAGCAGCGCGGTCCACAGCCGGTCGGCCACCTCGGCCACCCCGCCGGCGAAGGTCAGACTCGTGCTGAGCAGCCGCTGCGTGTCGCGCAACGCCATCATGTCGCCCGGGTCCATGCCGTCCGCCGGGCCGGTGTGCCTGGTGGTCCGGGGGGAGACGTGCGCCGCGTACTCGGCGGGGGTCACCGAGGGGAACTCGGTGCCGGTAGGGCCGATCGAGCGCGGCGGCGCTATACCGGGGATCGCGGTGACCGGCGCCGCTGGTCCGGCCGGGTTGATCCCGGTGATGGGATTAACCCGATTCATCGGTACGCCGTAATCGCGCCCGATCCCGCCCCGCTCCGGCGGCCCGGCGGTTCCCGCCCGTGCCGGGTCTCCGGGCCGCGCCGGGTCTCCTGGCCGTGCGGAATTCGCCGGCTGGCCGGCGGTGGCCGGGTGGCCGGGTGATCCCGGCTGCGGGGTGGCGCCTGGTCGCCGGTCGCCGGCGTCCATCCCGGCGCGGCCCAGTGCCGCGCCCTGGTCACCGCGCCAGAGCAGCTCCGAGCCGGCGCCGGGACGCACTCCGCCACCTCGCCCGGTCCCGCCCCGGCCGGTCCCGCCCGAGCCGGTCGCGCCGGTCGCGCCGGTGCCGGGCTGCTCGGGGCGGGTGACCGGGCCGCCCTTCTGCACGTTCTGCCAGAACGCCCGGCCGCGCTGGGCCTCCGCACTCGACGCCGCGCGGCCCGCCGCACCGGCGCCGCCGCCGCCCGCCCTTCCGACCCCGGGTGATCCGGCCGGGGTGGCGGGCTCACTCGGACCGTCGCTCTCCGCACCGCGGCCCGCAGCCGCATCGTCTTCCGAAGCGTCTCCCGAAGCCGGACCTCGGCCTGCGGCCGCGCCCTCGCCGGGCGCCGGGACCGGTCCGACGGAGCCGGAGCGCAGGACGGGATATCCGGTGCCCGGCGGGAAACCGCCGACGGGCGAGCCGGTCGCCCGGGGCGGGGTTTCCGGGGTGGCACGCGGCTCCGGCTCGGCGTCCTGCGGCTCAGGCCCGGGTTTCGCACGCCCGCCGGACATCTCGGACAGCGCGGCGGCCGCGTCGGCGGCACCGGCGGCGGCCGCGTCGGGAGCGCTCTGGCGAAGCCGGATGGCGCGCAACAGGGCGAGCAGATGCGGATCTGATCCCGGACCAGACGACAACCGACACCCCCCGAGAAGCAACAGCAGAACCGGCCCCGGCACCCATCTTCCCGCACGGATCGCCCATCGACACCCACTCGGCAAGCATCGGCACGTCCCGGCCTGCGGTTCCGCCCGTTCCGGCACCGAAACCACCACGGGCGCTCGCCGCGGCCCTAGAGAGCGGTCAGCCGGTACACCACCGACGGGCGCAGCGGGCCCGGCGGGGCGGTCAGGTCGTCGAAGTCGGCGGCCGGGTCGTAGGTCATCCCGAGCCGGTCCATCACCGCGCGGGACCGGGCGTTCCCGGTCACCGTGATCGCCAGGATCTCGGGCAGGCCCAGCTCGTGGAAGCCGTATTCGAGTACGGCCCGGGCCGCCTCGGTCGCGTACCCGTGGCCCCACGCCGTCGCCGCCAGCCGCCAGCCGGCCTCGACGCCGGTCACCGGCGCCTCCTCGTCGACCGGATCGAGCCCGGCCATGCCGATGAACTCGCCGGTCGCGGTCACCTCGAGTGCCCACCACCCCCAGCCGCGCGCCTCCAGGTCACTGCGGAACGCGTCGAGCGACGCCGCGGCCTGCTCGGCGGTGAGCACCTCGGGGAAGAACTCCCGGACCCGCGGATCGGCGTTCATCGCCACCCAGCCGGCCAGATCGTCATCGGTCCACTGCCGCAGCCGGAGCCGCTCGGTGACCAGCTCAGATGTCATCGTCGTCCCGTCCCAGTTCCCAGAACGCGACGGCGGCCGCCGCCGCGACGTTGAGCGAGTCCACGTTGCGCCGCATCGGAATCTTCACCGGTACGTCACTCGCGGCCATCGCGTGCCGGGACAGCCCCGGCCCCTCCGCGCCGAGCAGCAGGGCGGTCCGGCGCCGCTGCTCCGGCGCCAGGCGCTGCAACGGCACCGCCTCCGGGTCCGGGGTCAGCGCGAGCACGGTGAACCCGGCCTCCCGCACCCGGCCCAGCGCATCCGGCCACGGCTCCAGCCGGGCGTACGGCACGGCGAACACCTCGCCCATGCTCACCCGGACGGCGCGCCGGTAGAGCGGGTCGGCGCAGGTCGGCGACAGCAGCACGGCGTCGATGCCGAGCGCGGCAGCGCCCCGGAACACCGCACCGATGTTGGTGTGGTTGTTGACGTCCTCCAGGATCGCGACCCGGCGGGCGGTGGCCAGCACCTCGTCGGCGCTGCGCAGTTCCTCGCGGTGGAACGAGGCCAGTACGCCCCGGTGCACGTGGAATCCGGTGGCGCGTTCCAGCACGTCGGGGGTGGCCGCGTAGATCGGGGCGCCGTCCGGCACGTCGTCGAGCTGGGCGACCCGCTTGACGTCGATCAGGTACGACCGCGGGCGGTACCCGGCACGCAGCGCCCGCCGCAGCACCAGCTCCCCCTCGGCGATGAACAGTCCGTTCGGCGGCTCCCACTTGATGCGCAGCTCGAGGTCGGTCAGCGCGCGATAGTCGCCGAGCCGCTCGTCGTCCGGGTCGGTGATCAGTTGAACGTCGGGCACACCACCAAGTCGACCAGACGGCCACCGTGCACAGCTCGGGCGGGGTGCCCCTCCGGAAAGACGATCACTCGACCAGGTAAGTCAGGTGGGTGGCGTGTGCTGACGGCCGTACCAAAATCTGGCGAAGCCGCGGCGAAGGCCGCGACCCACCAGGCGGCCCGGCGGCGAACAGCGGGGTTCCCGCGCCCAGCAGCACCGGTGAGAGATGCAACCGCAGCTCGTGGACCAGCCCGGCCTCCAGCGCCCCTCGGATGATCTCGGCGCCACCCATGATCACCACGTCCCGTTCCTCGGCGATCGCGGCGCCCGCGGCCACCGCGTTCGCCAGCCCGTCCACCACGAACGTGATCCGGTCGGCCAGCCGCACGTGCTCCGGCGGGTTGCGGGTGACGACGAGGACCGGTGGCTCGGCGGCCCGATCCGCGCCGTAGCCCATCTTGTCGTTCCACCCGTGCGGGCCGTCGATGATGTCGAACAGCCGGCGCCCCATGATCACCGCGCCGGTGGCGGCGACCGTGCCGTCCAGCACGTCACTGTCCACCGCGTCGGGCCGCAGCGCCCAGGTGTGCAGCCCCTCACCACCGTCGCCGAGCCCGTTGTCCGGGCCCGGGTGCGGTCCGGTGACGAAGCCGTCGAGCGACATCGAGATGTCAGCGATCACCCGTGCCATGTGCGTCTCCCCTCGAAATTCCGGAGTACAACCCGTAACAGATCTCGAGGGCGCCGACCACCATCAGCACCACGCCGACCTTGGTCAGGGTGAAGACCGGGATCTCGACGTCACCGGCGAACAGCCACAGCAGCAGACCCACCACGAACGTCGCCGACCCGGCCAGGATTTTCGCTGTCATGCCCTCGAACGTATCGACCGGGCCGAGAGCGGCGCTTCCGACCAAAGTAGGGGGTCAGGAACGCGGGACCAGCCGGCCGCCGGTCCACGCCAGGCCCATCCCGGCCGCCAGCATCAGCAGCGCACCGACCGTCGGCAGCGGCTTCACCGCGTGCGACCCCGCACCCAGGGCGACGGCGGCGAGCATCAGCAGCACGCCGTCGGCCGGGTTGACCAGCTTGGAGCGGAACACCGCCCAGCCGAGCAGCAGCACCCCGGTCCCGGTGAACGCGCAGGCCGCCTCGATCAGGGTGTGCACCTGGCCGGGAGCCATCGCGAAAGCCTCACCGGCGATCTCCTCGGGCAGCACGGCGAGCGGCACCAGCAGGGTGGCCCCGGCCAGGGTGACCAGCAGGCCGGTCAGCGCGATCCGCCGGGTGCGCGACCCGGCGAGCAGCCCGGCGAGGGCGATCAGCGAGACGGCGGCCAGCCAGGCGGCCAGCAGGCCGACCGGGAGCGGGCCGGGCGGGACGTTCACGCCCACGGTGAACCAGCCGTAGAGCACGGCCGCGGCCGGCAGCGCCCAGAGGGCCAGCCGGGCGAACCGCCGGACCGACCAGATCCAGACGGCGTCGCGTACCGGAAGCAGATAGTGGTCCGCCGGTGAGTCGGCGGTCGGGGTCGCGGCGCCGACCCAGGCCGGGGCGACCCGCAACGGCCGGCCGCTCGCGGTCTGACGATGGCTGATGCTCATGGCTCCGCCTCGCTCGCAGGGGCAACACACCGAGCGGCCGAGGAACCGGTCGGGAATCCGAGACGAAGCATGCCAAATCAGCAGGAACTTGTGAGGGACATCTCAGGAAATGCCCAGAAATGCCGGACGGCAGGCCCGATAGCAGGCCTGCCGTCCGAAAAACGATGTCACGCGCGGGACTGGTTGACCCCGTCGTAGTCGGCTCCGCCGATCGCCTCGGTCGGCGGCTCGACGTCCGGGGCCACCGGCAGCGCGGCGGTACCGGTGGCGCCGCTGGTGACCTGCGCCTCGGCCTCACGCACCTCGGCGGTCACCCGCTGGGCCTCGACGGCCGCGGCCCGGGCCGCCTCCGCCGCCTCGCGCTCGACCGCGGCCGCGTCGACAGTCGTCGTCGGGAGGTCGCCGACCATGTTCGCCAGGCCACCGAGCGCGCCGCCCATGCCCTCGAGGGCCTTGGTCAGCTCGGTCGGCACGATCCACACCTTGTTGGCGGTGCCGTTCGCGATCTGCGGCAGGGCCTGGAGGTACTGGTAGGCCAGCACCTTCTGCGACGGGTTCGCCTCGTGGATCGCGTTGAAGACCGTACGAATGGCCTTGGCCTGGCCCTCGGCCTGCAGGATCCGGGACTGCCGGTCACCGTCGGCGCGGAGCACCGCGGCCTGCTTCTCACCCTCGGCGGTGAGGATCTGCGCGGCCTTGTGGCCCTCGGCGTTCAGGATCGTCGCGCGACGCTCCCGCTCGGCGCGCATCTGCTTCTCCATCGAGTCGCGGATGCTCGGCGGCGGCTCGATCGCCTTGATCTCGACGCGGGTGACCTTGATGCCCCACCGGCCGGTGGTCTCGTCCAGCACGCTGGAGAGGTGCTTGTTGATCTGGTCGCGGCTGGTCAGCGCGCGCTCCAGGTCCAGCGAGCCGATCACGTTACGCAGGGTGGTGACGGTGAGCTGTTCGATCGCCTGGAGGAAGTTGGAGATCTCGTAGGTGGCGCGCACCGGGTCGACGACCTTGAAGTACAGCACCGTGTCGATCGAGACGACCAGGTTGTCCGAGGTGATCACGGGCTGCGGCGGGAAGGAGACCACCTGCTCCCGCATGTCGACCTTGCTGCGCACCGCGTCGACGAACGGGACCAGCAGGTTCAGTCCGGGGCTCAGGGTCCGCTTGTACCGGCCCAGCCGCTCGACGACGTCCATCCGCTGCTGCGGGACGATCCGGATGGATCGGATGATGGTGGTCACCGCGAAGATCGCGATGACTATGACCAGGATGGCGATGACAGCTTCCATGGCGCCTCTCTAAAAAACGCAAAACCCTTTTTGTGTACGAATAGGGGAATCAGACGTCCGGCAGGTCGTCGTGCCAGACCAGCGCGGTAGCACCACGGATCTTGACCACCCGGACCCGATCACCGGCCGGGAAGCTCTCCTTGCCGTCGAACGACCGGGCCTGCCAGATCTCGCCGTCGATCCGGATCTGGCCGTGGTCGGCGTCGACGTCCTCGAGCACGGTGCCGTGCTGGCCCTCCATCGCCTCGATGCCGAACGGCGTGTCACCGGTCTCCAGCGCCGAACGCGCGTGCCGCATGATCACCGGCCGGATCGCGGCCACCGAGAGGCCGGAGACCAGCGCGAACACGATGACTTGAAGAAGCAGATTGGCGCCGAGAGCGGCAGCCAGCGCCGCCGCCGCGGCACCCGCCGCGAAGAAGATGATCAAAATGGTCGCGGTGAAGGCTTCGCCGATCGCGAGAGCGATGGCGAGAACGATCCAGAGTACGGCTTCCACAACCACGATCGTGTCACGTCCGCGCACTCCCGGCGATGCCACGGTCTCGCGTAGCCGAACCGCCCCCGGGCAGTTAGACCTGTCAGTCGCACAGCAGGAGGACCCCCACCGTGACACTGCTTCCGGAGACCACCCGGCGGATCGACGAGATCGCCGCCCGGGCACAGTCCGCCGGCCGGGTGCCGTCGCTCGCCCTGGCCGTGGTCCGGGACCGGGCGGTGCTGCACTTCGCCGGCGCCGGGGAGAACCCGCCGCCCGACCCGAAGACCCAGTACCGGATCGGTTCGATCACCAAGACGATCACCGCGACGCTGGTCATGCAGCTGCGTGACGAGGGCTTCTTCGCCCTCGACGACCTGCTCTACCGGCACCTGCCGGGCACCCCGATCGGCGGGGTGACGCTGCGCCAGCTGCTCGGGCACGTCTCCGGCCTGCAGCGCGAGCCGGACGGCCCGTGGTGGGAGCGCCGGGCCGGCGGTGACGTGAACCAGCTGCTGGCCGGGCTGACCTACGAGAAGCTGACCGGGCCGCCGTTCCGCCGCTACCGCTACTCGAACCTGGCCTACGGCCTGCTCGGCGCGGTGCTCACCAGGGTCACCGGGCAGAGCTGGACCGAACTGGCGACCAAGCGGGTGCTGGAGCCGCTGGGCATGAAGCGGACCAGCTATCACCCGATGGAGCCGTTCGCCCGCGGCTACGTGGTGCACTCGCTGGGCGGCGCGCTGCACGAGGAGCCACGCCCGGACAGCGGCGCGATGGCGCCGGCCGGGCAGCTCTGGTCCACGGTCACCGACCTGGCCAAGTGGGCCGGTTTCCTGGCCGATCCGGCGCCGGCCGTGCTGTCCCGGGAGACCGTCGACGAGATGTGCAGCCCGGTGACCATCGACGACCTGGAGTCGTGGACCTCCGGGCACGGCCTGGGCCCGCAGCTGTTCCGGGTCGGCGAGCGCGTCTACGTCGGCCACGCCGGCTCGATGCCGGGCTACGTCGCCCACCTCGCGGTCCACCGCCGCAGCCGCACCGGCGTGGTGGTGTTCGCCAACGCCTACGGCCTGGCCGGCGACGAGCGGATCAAGGGCCTCAGCCTGCGCACGCTCACCACCGTCCTGGACAGCGAGCCGGCCGCCCCGGTCACCGCCTGGCAGCCGCCGGCCCAGCCGCTGGGCGAGGCCGCCGAGATCTGCGGCCGCTGGTGGTGGATGGGCCGCGAATACGACATCACCCCGGAAGGCGACGGCCTCGTGATGACCAGGATCGGTCACCGGACCCGCTTCCGCCGCGAGGCACCGGACCGCTGGCGCGGCACCGAGGGCGACGACGAGGGCGAGGTGCTGACCGTCCTCCGAGCCGCGGACGGCACCACCACCAAGATCGAAATCGCGACGTTCGTCTACAGCCGAGATCCCCGCGACCTCGCTTAATTCCTTTTCCGGTACGCAAACCGACCGCCCCGCCGCAGGCCACGAGCCACGCCCCGGGCCGGTCCCGCGCGACGCCCGCACCACTCCGGACCGCCCCGCGCCCCGCGCGGTGCGCAGCGAAACGCAAGACCGCTCCCCAGCTTGCGTGGGGAGTTTCGGCGCGCAGCGCACCACAACTTCACACACACGTTGGCACTTCGGCTTGCGTGGGGAGTTTCGGCGCGCAGCGCACCACAACACACACACGTTGGCACTTCGGCTTGCGTGGGGAGTTCGGGCTGGGTGGTCAGGCCCAGGGCCAGGCCGGCGGTGACGGTGGTGATGCCGAGCCAGACCAGGGGTTGCGGGGGTGGGGCGCCCAGGGCCATTCCGGTCAGCGCGGCCGAGATCGGTGCGACGCCGGTCAGCAGCCCGGCGCGGCCGGCCCCGATCCGGGTGACGCAGGTGTACCAGAGCAGGAACGCGACAGCGGTCACCGCGACCGCGAGATACGCGCCGGCCAGCACGTCGTCGAGGCGCAGCCGGGTGACCGCGGCCGGGCCCTCGACGACCAGGCCGAGCACCCCGAACAGCCCGGTGGCGATCCCGGTCGTGTGCACCGAGACCCCGAGCGGGCCGTGCCGGCCGAGCACCGGCACGGCGAGCAGGGTGAACAGCGCCTCACAGACGAACGTCACCACGGCCCAGAACACCCCGGTCGCGTCGGTACGGCCGAGGCCCTCGACCAGGATCGCGCCGAGGGTGACCACGGCCGCGGCGAGCAGCACCCGCGGCGCCGGCCCGCGACCCTCGAGCATCGGGCCACCGGCGGCGAGCAGGATCGGCACGCAGGCGACCGCGACGCCGAGGACCGCCGGTTCGGCGTGCTGAGAGCCGTGCACCAGGGCGATGTTGAAGAACAGCAGGCCGGCCACGGTCACCCCGAGCAGCCAGAGCCGTTCGGCGCCGCGCGGGCGGTGCAGCGGCGTGCGGGTCCAGCGGGCCCAGGCGAGCAGCAGCAGGCAGGCCACCGCGTACCGGAGAGCCTGGACGGTGAGGTTCGGCGCGTCCGCGAGGTGACCGGAGACCGCGACGCTGCCGCCGACGAAAACCATGCCGGCCGTGCCGGCGAGGATCGATGACACCTTCATGCGCCTCATGCTCCCGGCGGGTATGGTCCGTTTCGAGGACCAATCCCGGGGCGATGTGGAGGACCAATTGCGACCCGAGGGCGGATCGGACTTCCTGCAGCTGCGCGCGGCGGACGCACCGGGCAAGGGGCTGACCGGCTGGCTCACCGACGGGCTGCGCGGCGCGATCACGGCCGGGCGTCTCGCGCCCGGCGCCCGGCTGCCGGCCACCCGGCTGCTCGCCGCCGAGCTCGGCGTCTCCCGGGGCGTGGTGGTGCAGGCCTACCAGCGGCTGGCCGACGAGGGGCTGGCCGGGGCCCGGACCGGGTCGGGCACCGTGGTGACCCGGGACGCCGCGGTCGCCCCACGGCCACCCGCCGACCGCCGGCGCACCCTGCACGAGCTGCGGCTGCCACTCTCCACCCCGGACGGCATCGACCTCAACCTGTCCCCCGGCGTGCCGGACCTGTCCGCGTTCCCCCGGGCCGCGTGGCTGCGTGCGGAACGCGCGGTGCTGGACCGGGTCACGGCGGCCGACCTCGGGTACGGCGACCCGGGTGGCATTCCGCGGCTGAGGGCCGAGCTGGTCGCCTGGCTCCGTCGTACCCGCGGAGTTGTGGCCGAAGCGGACGACGTCCTGGTGTGCGGCGGCGTCGCGCAAGGTCTCGCCCTCCTGGCGCAGATCCGCACCGCCGCAGGCGAGGACGTGTGGGCGGTCGAGGATCCCGGCTCGCGCGGCGCCCGTGACCAGATGGCGCACTGGGGTGTCCGCCCGGAACCGATCCCGATCGACGAGAACGGCCTGCTGGTCGCGCCGCTCCGGGCGAGCGGCCGGTCCACCGTGCTGCTCACCCCGGCGCACCAGTTCCCGACCGGCGTGGTGCTGGGGCCGGACCGCCGCCGCGAGCTGCTCGACTGGGCCGGCGCCGGCGAGCACCTGGTGATCGAGGACGACTACGACGCCGAGCACCGGTACGACCGCGCCCCGGTCGCCGCCCTGCAGGGCTCCGCGCCGGAACGGGTCGCCTACCTGGGCAGCGTCTCCAAGTCCCTGGCGCCGGGGATGCGGCTGGGCTGGCTGATCGCGCCCCGCCGGATGCAGGCCACCCTGCTCGCCGCGAAGCACGCGAGCGACCTGGGCTGCTCCGCGCTCCCCCAGCTGGTGCTCGCCGAGCTGCTGGCCTCCGGCGACTACGAACGGCACCTGCGCTCGGTGCGGACCCGGCAGCGGGCCCGCCGGGACGCGCTGCTCGCCGGGTTGCGCGCGCACCTGCCGCAGGCCCGGGTCCGCGGCGTGGCGGCCGGGCTGCACCTGCTGGTCGAGCTGCCGGACGGCGACGACGTGGCACTCGCCGAGCGGATCCGGGATGCCGGGGTGCTGGTCCATCCACTCAGCTGGCACCGCCTGCTGCCCGGACCGCCCGGCCTGGTCCTGGGCTACGCCGCGCACCCACCGGACCGCCTCACCGAGGCCGCCGCCCGGATCGGGGCTCTTATTCCGGCAGCACCGTCACATGGTCGATCAAGCGTTCCATCGAGTTGATCAGCGGGGTCTCGACGTCCTTGTAGCTGTTCACCGAGGACAGGATGCGGCGCCACATGTCGGCCGGCTGGCGCACCCCGATCGCCGCGCAGACGCCCTCCTTCCACGGCCGGCCCGGCGGGATGACCGGCCACTTGCTCAGGCCCACCCGCTGGGGCTTCACGGCCTGCCACACGTCAACGTACGGATGCCCGGTGATCAGCACGTCCGGGTGGTCGACGGCGGCCACGATCCGGCTCTCCTTCGAGCCCGGCACCAGGTGGTCGACGAGCACGCCGAGCCGCCGCTGCGGACCGGGCCGGAACGCGCGGACCGCCGCGGCCAGGTCGTCGATGCCGTCCAGCGGCTCCACCACCACACCCTCGATCCGCAGGTCGTCGCCCCAGATCCGCTCGACCAGCGCGGCGTCGTGGATGCCCTCCACCCAGATCCGGCTGGCCTTGGCCACCCGGGCGGTCACCCCGGCGACCGCGACCGAACCCGAAGCGGTGATCTTTCGCTGCTCCGGCGCCGCCTGACCGGCCGGGCGGCGCAGCGTGACCGGCTTCCCGTCGAGCAGGAACGCGGCCGGGGCGAGCGGGAAGTTGCGGCGCTTGCCGTGCCGGTCCTCGAGCACCACCGCGCCGAACTCGAACCCGATCACCGCGCCGCAGAAGCCCGAGTCGGCGTCCTCGACCACCAGGTCCGGCTCGGCGTCCACCTCCGGAATCACCTTGCGGCGCCGCCAATTGCCGGAAAGCACGTCCTCCCCATACATGAATCGCACGGTAACCCGTCCGTCCGGACACGCCGGGCTGACGCTCCGAGTCGAGACAAGGTCTTGGGATGGCACGTACCCTTGCTCGCATGTCACCCGCAGCAGATGCGGCCACCCGCACCGCCCGCCGGTCCACCCGATTCGTGGCCTGGGTGCGGGCCTGGCGCGCCGGACTGGTTCCGTTCGACGACCTGGCCGACGAGATCGCCGCCGACGAGGAGCACCTCGTCGCCGACGCACCCGGCACCTGGACCGACGTGCCGCTCGGCCAGGGCCTGCCGATCTTCGCGAAGCTGCATCCGGACGACATCCGGCTGGTCCTCCCGGTGCCCGGCGACCCGCGTGGCCTGCCCGGCCCGGGCCCGCTGACCGGCGCCGCGCTGCTGGCCGGCGAGGCGCTGATCACCCCCGAGTTCGGTGTGGTGCCCGAGGTGCGGCGGCACACGTCCGGCTCCGGAGTGGAGTTCGAGACCGTGGTCTGGCGGGTGCTGCCGGCCCCCGAGCACCGCCCGGGCTTCCAGATCGGCGCGGCCGAGGCCGAGGCCGAGCTGACCGCGACGCTCGGCGAAGTCACCGCCAGGCTCGCCAAACTGGACGTGGCGCAGTGGAAACCCGAGCTGGCCGGCGCGTTGCAGGCGCTGCGCCGCCCGGAGAGCACGGCCACCCTGCCACCCGGCTTCGACCCGCGCTCGCGGCGGTTGTTCGCCCGGGCCAGCGTGCTCGACCAGGTGCTCGCGCTCGCCGAGACGAACGCGCCGGGTGGCGCGATCAACGGCTACGAGGCGCAGCAGCGTGACGAGGCGTTGCGGCCACTGACCGCGGCGTGCCGGCAGGCGCTGGTCGCCGCGTGCAACGCCCCGCTGCACGCGTGACGCCCGACCGGCACGCGCACTGCACGTTCTGCGGCGCGCGGTTCATCCCCGATCAGCCCTGGCCGCGGCGGTGCGCGGCGTGCGGCGAGACGACGTACCGGAATCCGACCCCGGTCGCGGTCGCCCTGCAGCCGATCGGTTCCGGTCTGCTGGTGGTGCGGCGCGGCATCGCCCCGGCGGAGGGCACGCTCGCCCTGCCGGGCGGCTTCATCGAGGTGGGCGAGACGTGGCAGGCCGCTGCGACGCGCGAGCTGGGCGAGGAGACCGGGCTTAAAGCAGACCCTTTAGAGGTACGACTGTTCGACACACACAGCGCCCCGGATGGCACGCTGCTCGTTTTCGGACTGCTGCCGCCGGCTGCTGACCTGCCCACGGCGCCCGCGGGTGGCGAGACCCTGGGGCTCGAGGTGCTCACCGGGCCGGCCGAGCTGGGTTTCAGCCTGCACACCCAGGTGGCCAACCGGTGGTTCGCCGAGGCCGGCCAGGACTGAACCCGGCCGGCCGGGTGGCCGTCAGCTGTTCGGGGCGTCCCAGGCGGTGGCCTTGATCGCCAGAGCGCCGTCCTTCGCGACACCGGTGACCGTGAGGCTCACCAGCCGCCGGGGCACCCCGGCCTTCTGCGCCGCGCTGCTCGACGTGGTCAGGCAGTACACCTGTCCCTGCCGGACCGGCAGGCGACCCTCTTTGGCGAGGGGCTTGAGCACGATCTGGCTCACGCAGTCACCCGGGTCGAACGCCTCCGAGTCGTACGCGGTCCCCTCCACCCCGGCCTGCAGGCTGAGGTACGGGGTGTTCCCCGCATTGCAGAAGTTGTAGTAGCTCAGCTCGGACACCGCCGGATCGACCTGCACCTTCGGGTCGTCCAGATCGATGTAGACGGAGCTGTTGCAGTCGGACGGTACTACCAGGTTCTTCTCCAGGTACTTCTGCGTGAACAGGGTCGTCGCGCTCAGCGGCGGAGTCGACCCGTCCGGGACCGCCGCTGTCGTCGTCGCCCCGGCCGGCTCGGCCGGGCCGGTGGTGGCCGGCGCCGCCGTCGGATCGGCCGGCGGCGCGGTGGTCGGCGCAGCGGCGGCCGACGCCTGTTTCGCGGCCAGCTCGTCCACCTTGTCGGCGGCCTCCGAGGCCACGGTGCCGGCGTGCCACGCGAGTGCGGCGGCGCCCGCCGCGAGCAGCACGGCGACCAGTGCCAGGAACGTGGCGAACCCCGCGCCCTTCCGGGGTGCCTTGGCCGGCGGAACGACCGTCGTCGGATCCTGCGGGAACGGGTTGTCGTGGCTCACGCTCACCGAATCCTCTGTGATCAATAACCGAAGGTAACCGGCACCATAGCCGTCCACTGTCCTCGATGCACCTGTCGACTATCCGTCACCTGGTGGACACTGATCGATGTAAGGTGACGCCTCCGAACCGGCGACTACCCCGCAGGCGGCAGAACGTTGAGCACGATCCCTCCCTCTCTCAGCGATGCGTCCCGGCACAGCCCGGCGGGCAAGCGCAAGAAACGTGACCTGGTCGCCCTGTCGTCGATGGTGGCCGGTGTCCTCAGTGCCGTCGTGGCCGTCGCGGCCTGGCAGTGGCCGAAATCCCCGGCACCGGACCCGGCACCCGCACCGACCGCCGGCGCAGCGACCACCGCCGGGGGCGCCACGACCGCCGCTCCGGCGACCACGACCGGCGGGGCCGCACCGGCCACGGCTGCCGGTCCCACGGCTGTCTACCTGGACACCCTCACCGTCGAGGCGGGGAAGGCGAACCTGGTCGCGGTGCCCCGGGCGATCCGCGACAAGCCGGAGTTCGCCGACCACCCGATCGCCGTCTCCTGCCCCTCGAACCAGCCCGGGGATCAGGCCCGCGACGTCACCTGGCGGCTCGGTGGCCACTATCTGGACTTCCGGGCCGAGGTGCGGCCCTACTACCCGGCCGGCACCGACACGGGCGGGGCGACCTACGTGTTCGCGGTGGCCGGCACCCGGCAGAAGGACGGCACGCTCTCCACCACCGAGGCCGGACGCCAGCAGACCGCCTCGGTGACCAGCCCGAAGCCGCTGACCGGCGCGGTCGAGGGCGTGGAACAGCTGACGATCCGAGTCCAGTGCGGCAACCCGAAAGGCGTCGTCGTCCTCACCGCCGCCACCGTCACCCCGTCCTAGCCCCGCCGCCGCGGCGCGCTCCCGGCCCGCGGCTGGTCCTCAGGGGTGCCTCCGGCCCTTCGAGACACCCCTGAGGACCAGCCGCAGCAAGCTCGTCCTGAGGTGGTCACCGCGGCTGGTATCCGGACCGGCGGCACCAGCCGCGCCGCTTGCCCATTTTGATCTCGGCGGGGGTCTGCGGCCTTGCCCGAGGTGTTCGGGTGGGGCGTCGTTGCGGGCCGGGATGGTCGGTCGCTCAGTGGCGCTTCGACGGGTCGGAGTAGGTGATCGATGCCGGCGGGGCCGCACCGGCCACGGCTGCCGGTCCCACGGCTGTCTACCTGGACACCCTCACCGTCGAGGCGGGGAAGGCGAACCTGGTCGCGGTGCCCC